>NZ_JBXUHE010000041.1:0-59016 GCF_057180585.1 Actinomycetospora sp. 2LY8.5 | reverse complement strand
TCAGCGGTCGTTGGCGCCCTCCGACCACGGTGACAACACCCCCCAGATCATCAACGACAGGGGCACTCAGTCATGCCGTGGCCGGCGGCCTGCAAGCCCTCACCGGGCCTGATCAAGAAGGTAACGGAGTGTCCATGTCTGACACCGCGATCATCGGCATCGGCATGCACCGGTTCGGTCGCACCGACGGCGTGTCCGGGCGGGCCCAGGCCGTGCACGCGGCCAGAGCGGCCCTGGCGGACACCGGACTGCGGTTCTCCGACATGCAGTTCGGCTTCGGGGGTTCGCACTCGGCCGGTGACGCTGACACGCTCGTGTCGGAGCTGGGCCTGACGGGCCTGCCGTTCCTCAACGTCGCCAATGGGTGCGCGACCGGAGGGTCGGCGCTGATCGCCGCGGACGCGGCGATCTCCTCCGGGCAGCACGACGTCGGGATCGTCATCGGGTTCGACAAGCACCCCCGGGGTGCGTTCGACACGGACCCCGCGGATCACGGCATCGGCAGCTGGTACGGCGAGACCGGGCTCATGGTCACCACCCAGTTCTTCGGCATGAAGATCCAGCGCTACCTGCACGACCAGGCCATGAGCACGGACGTGCTGGCGACGGTCGCGGAGAAGGCGTTCCGCAACGGCGCCCGCAACCCGATGGCCTGGCGACGCAAGGAGATCGACGCGGCCGAGATCGCCGCCGCGCCCATGATCAGTCATCCGCTGACCCAGTACATGTACTGCTCGCCGGCAGAGGGTGCGGTCGCGCTCGTGCTCTGCCGGGCTGACCACGCGCGCCGCTACACCGATCGTCCGGTCTACCTGCGCGCGGCGACGTTCCGCAGCCGCCGCTACGGCTCGTTCGAGGTGTTCTCTCCGTGGCTCGCGCTCGAGCGGGCCGCCTCCCCGACCGTCGACGCCGCACGCGCGGCGTTCGACGCCGCGGGGATCGCGCCCTCCGACGTGGACGTCGCGCAGATCCAGGACACCGAGTCGGGTGCGGAGATCATGCACATGGCCGAGACCGGGCTGTGCGCCCACGGTGAGCAGGAGGAGCTGGTCTCCTCCGGCGCGACCGCGATCGAGGGTCGTCTGCCGATCAACACCGACGGCGGGTGCCTGGCCAACGGCGAGCCGATCGGGGCCTCCGGGTTGCGCCAGGTCCACGAGAACGTGCTCCAGCTGCGCGGCGAGGCCGGCGAGCACCAGGTCCCGGGTGACCCGCAGGTCGGGTTCACCCACGTCTACGGAGCGCCGGGCATCTCCGCCTGCACGGTGCTCACCCGTGAGGGGAAGTCATGAGCTGGGGTTTCGAGAACGACCCCGAGGTCGACCGGGAGCTCGACTGGGTCGACGGGTTCGTCCGCGACGAGGTCGAGCCGGTCGACCAGGTGATCGAGCACGCCTGGAACACGCGCGACCCCGTCCGCAACGCCCTCATCACGCCGTTGCAGGAGAAGGTCCGTGAACGCGGGCTGTGGGCCTGCCATCTCGGCCCCGAGCTCGGAGGCCAGGGCTACGGGCAGCTGCGGTTGGCCCTGCTCAACGAGAAGCTCGGTCGCACCCACTCCGGCCCCGTCGTCTTCGGCTGCCAGGCCCCCGACTCGGGCAACGCCGAGATCCTCGCGCACTACGGCACCGACCACCTCAAGAAGACCTACCTCGATCCCCTGCTCGACGGCCGGATCGTGTCCTGCTTCTCCATGACCGAGCCGCACGGTGGCTCGGATCCCACGGGGTTCCGCACCACCGCCGTACTCGACGGGGACGAGTGGGTCATCAACGGCGACAAGTGGTTCTCCAGCCACGCCCTGTTCGCCGAGTTCCTCATCGTCATGGCCGTCACCGAGCCCGACGCCGCCCCGCACCGGTCGATGTCGATGTTCGTGGTGCCCGCCGACAGCCCCGGCGTCGAGCGGGTCCGCGACGTCAGCGTGTGGGGACACGAGGAACCGGTCGGCACCCACCAGTACCTGCGCTACACCGACGTCCGCGTCCCCGCCGAGAACCTCCTCGGCGAGCGCGGCGAGGCGTTCGCGGTGGCCCAGACCCGTCTCGGCGGCGGACGCATCCACCACGCCATGCGCACGGTGGGCCTCGTCACCACCGCATTCGAGATGATGAAGCGCCGCGCGGTCTCCCGGACCACCAAGGGCGAACGCCTGGCCGACAAGCAGCTCGTCCAGGAGATGATCGCCGACTCCTGGATCCAGATCGAGCAGTTCCGATTGCTCGTCCTGCGCACCGCGTGGCGGATCGACCGTTACCAGGACTACAAGAGGGTGCGCGCCGACATCTCCGCGGTGAAGGCGGCGAT
The DNA here is from genome assembly GCF_057180585.1 of Actinomycetospora sp. 2LY8.5. Taxonomy (NCBI): domain Bacteria; kingdom Bacillati; phylum Actinomycetota; class Actinomycetes; order Pseudonocardiales; family Pseudonocardiaceae; genus Actinomycetospora; species Actinomycetospora sp. 2LY8.5. The sequence goes on along the minus strand of NZ_JBXUHE010000041.1, from coordinate 56,709 downwards.
GCCGAAGGTGCTCTCCGACGTCGCCGGCCGGGCGATCCAGATCCACGGCTCGCTGGGCATCAGCAAGGAGCTCCCGTTCGGCACCTGGGTCATGGAGTCCTTCCACATGGGTCTCGCCGACGGCGCGACCGAAGTGCACAAGATCAACCTCGCCCAGGCGCTCCTGCGGGGGACCGAGCCGGACGACGGGCTCTTCCCGCCCTACATCCGGCCCACCCGGCAGGCCGAGGCGCGCGCCCGCTACGCCGAGGTCCTCGCCGCTGCCGCGGACGACGGCCAGGACCCGGGCGGAGCGGCATGAGCCCGCGGATCACTCCTGAGGCCGAGACCGAGGAACTCCGGACGGCTGTGCGGGACTTCCTGGCCCGGCACGGCGACACCACCGCGGTGTTCCGGGAGATGGACGGTGACCGTGGCTGGGACCCGGCCGTGTGGCAGCGCTTCGCCGTCGAGCTCGGAGCCGCGGCCCTCGACGTCCCGGAGGACCTGGGCGGAGCCGGCGCCGGGTTCCGCGAGGTCGCGGTCGTCGCCGAGGAGCTGGGCCGCAGCCTGGTCCGGCTCCCGTGGTTCTCGACCGCCGTCCTCGGCGTCGGCGCCCTGCTCCACACCGACCCCACCGACGACCTGCGAGCCAAGCTCCTCGGCGACCTCGCCCACGGCCGGACGGCCACGTTGGCTTTCCGGGACGCAGATCGGCCGGGCCGAGAGCCGGGAACGACCGCCGTCCCCGACGGCGCCGGGGGGTGGCGGCTGACCGGCGCGAAGACCCTCGTCGTGGAGGGCGCGACCGCCGAGCTGCTCCTGGTCACGGGGACCACCGACGACGGGTCCGCGGTGTTCGCTGTCGAGGCCGACGCCGAGGGGTTCGCGAGGACACCGCTGCCCGCGCTCGACCCCAACCGACAACTCGCGGAGCTGGCGCTGGACGGAGTGCCGGCCCGCCGGCTCGGCGGCCCGGCCGACAAGGTCGTGGACAAGGTCCGTGACCGCGCGCTCGCGGCACTGGCCTGCGAACAGGCCGGGGGCGCGGCCGCCGCCCTCGATCTCGCCGTGACCCACGCCGGTCAGCGCGTGCAGTTCGGACGCCCCATCGGCACCTTCCAGGCGATCAAGCACCGGTGCGCCGACATGGCGGTGCGTGTCGAGGAGGCACGGTCGGCCGCCTGGTGGGTGGCCGCGACCGTCGCCGAGGAGCTCGAACGCGCTCCGCTCGCCGCCGCGGCGGCCGCCCTCGCGTGCGGCGACGCCTACTCGTGGGTGGCCGCCGAGACCGTCCAGGTGCATGGCGGCATCGGGTTCACCTGGGAGCACCCGGCGCACCTGCACGTCCGCCGTGCCGCCACCAGCGCCGTCCTCCTCGGGGACGGGCGCTCGCACCGGGAACGCCTTCTCGGTGCCCTCGGGCTGCCCTGACCACGACTCGACCAGGAGGATTCCGATGACCGAGACAAGCTCCGCCGACCGGGAGGACATCCGCGACCTCTGCGCGCGGTACGCGCTCGCGCTGGACGCCCAGGAGTGGCCGGCACTGCGGTCGGTGTTCGCTGCCGACGCCGTGATGACGTTCGCCCACGTCGGCGACGTGCACGGGGTGGATGCCATTGCGGACACCTGCCGCGGGGCCCTGGAGAAGCTGGACGCGAGCCAGCACCTGGTCGGCACGATCCTGCCGGTCGTCGACGGCGACGCCGCCCGGTGCACGAGCTACTTCCAGGCCCAGCACGTCCGCGCCGGCGACCAGCTCCTCGTCGCCGGGCGCTACGACGACCACGTGAACCGCGGCCCCGAGGGATGGCGCATCACGCGCCGGACCCAGTCGGTGGTCTGGTCGGCGGGCGACGAGCGCGTCGTGTTCTGAGCCGACTCTTGACCGTGGTGACGCAGCTCTCTATCGTCCAAACAGAACTCAGTTCAGTTCAGTTCAGAATGCCGAGAGCGGGCGTGGGTCGATCCGCCCCTCACCGGCCGGCCGCCGGGCGCCCCGAACCGGGCGACGACGAAGGAGTCGCAGACATGACCGTTGGCTACGAGAGCGTGTTCGCCCTCGACGACGAGGCGCTCAAGTGCCCCTACGAGCACTTCCGCCGTGCGCGCAGCGAGTGCCCGGTGAGTTTCGGCGGGCCGCTCGGGTTCTGGGTGGTCAGCGACCACGAGCACGTCAGCACCGTGCTGCGGGACGCCCAGACGTTCTCCACGAAGTACATGCTGGGCCCCCAGGTGTCGGCCGAGTGGCAGCAGATGATCGACATGGCCGCGGCCACCGAGGAGGGCCGCGCCCGTCTCGGTGAGGACTACGGCAAGAGCCCACGCAAGACGCTGCTCTTCGCCGACCCCCCGGAGCACACACGGCACCGCCGGCTGATCACGCGCGCACTGAGCGCCGGGGCGATCGCCTCGTGGGAACCAAGGGTGCGCGAGACCGCCGAGATCTTCGTCCGGGACCTGGAGAAGGAGCCGGAGGTCGAGTTCGTCTCCGAGTTCGCCACCCGATACACGATGACGGTCATCGCCGACATCCTCGGCCTTCCCCGCGACCAGGTGCCGCAGATGCTGGCCTGGACCCGCGGGTTCAACTCGATGGTCGGCAACCCCAACCTCACCGAGGACGAGGTCAACGCCCTCGTCGACGTGCGGCTCGGGTTCGACATCTACTTCGACGAGCAGCTCGCGCAGCGCGGGTCGCATCCGAGCGAGGACCTCATCGGCCGCGTCGTCGACCTGAACGCCGGCTCCGAGACCCCGCTCTCGCGCGACGAGCTGCTCATGGTGCTCCAGCTCACGATGGTCGGCGGCAGCGACACCTCGTCCACCGCCCTGTCGAAGATGGTCGAGCACCTCGCTCGCCACCCCGCCGAGTGGACCCGGCTGCGTGAGGAGCCTGCCGCGATCCCTGGGTTCATCGAGGAGATGATGCGCACCGAGTCGCCGGTGCAGGGCATGTTCCGCTACGTCACTCGCGACACCGAGCTCGGCGGGCAGCAGCTCTCCGAGGGAGACATGGTCTGGGTCAGCCTCGCCGCGGCGAACCGCGACCCCGCCGTGTTCACCAATCCCGACGACAAGGACATGGCCCGCCAGGGCAGCGCCACCGACTACCTCAGCTTCGGCGGCGGCCCCCACCTCTGTCCGGGTGCGGCGCTGACGCGGATGGAGCTGCGCGTCGTGCTCGAGGCGCTGACGCGCACGTTCACGGCCGTGCACCCGGTCGGCGAGCCCGCCGGCTCGGTCAAGAGCTTCCTGTTCTACGGGCCCGCGGAGCTGCGGGTCCGCTTCGATACGACCTGAGAGGGACGGCAATGCTTCCCCGCGAGCACGAGAGCTTCTTCATCGATGGGACCTGGCGCGCGGCCGAGGGCGCCGACCGGTTCACCGTCATCTCGCCCGCGACCGGCGAGCCGATCGGATCGGTGCCGTCTGCCTCGACCTCGGACATCGACGCCGCCGTCGCGGCGGCGCGCCGCGCGTTCGACGAGACCGACTGGTCGCGGCGCCCGGTCGAGCAGCGCGCCGCACTGTGCGAGGCGCTGGCCCAGAAGATCCACGACCGCAAGGACGAGTTCGTCGACCTCATCGTCGACGAGCTCGGCTGCACCCGGATGCTGGCCGAGGTCTACCAGGCCGCCGCGCCGACCCTGCACTGGAACTACAACGCCGCGGTCGCCCGGAGCCACCCCTTCACCCAGGTCCGCACCGCCGACCTCGGTCCGTTCGCGGGCGGGGCGGCGGGGGGCATGATCATGCCCTTCAAGACCCAGAGTCTCGTGGTCGACGAGCCGGTCGGCGTCGTCGCGACCCTCGTCGCGTTCAACTTCGCGCTGCCCGGCTCGGCCCAGAAGGTCGCCCCGGCGATCGCCGCCGGCTGCACAGTCGTCCTCAAGGTGCCCGAGCAGGACCCTCTGGCGATCTTCGCCCTCGGCGACCTGATCGCCGAGGCCGGCTTCCCGCCGGGCGTGCTCAACATCGTGGCCGCCGGCCCCGAGGCCTCGGAGCACTTGGTCACGCACCCCGGCGTCGACATGGTCAGCTTCACCGGCTCGACCACCGTCGGCGCGCGGATCGGTGAGACGTGCGGCTCCCGCATCCGCCCGACCGTGCTGGAGCTCGGCGGGAAGTCGGCGGCCATCGTGCTGCCCGACGCCGACCTCGACGCGACGGTGCCGGCCCTGCTCGGCATCAGCGTGATCCCGAGCAGCGGTCAGAGCTGCGTGTGCCAGAGCCGCTTCCTCGTGCCGCGGTCCCAGCACGACGAGATCGTCGAGCGCCTCGTCGCCGCGCTCGGCCAGGTCAAGGTGGGCGACCCCAACGACCCCGAGGTCGCCGTGGGCCCGGTGATCAGCGAGGCGCACCGGGAGCGGGTCCTGGGCTTCGTGCAGCGTGCCGTGGCCGAGGGCGCGACGGTGGCCTACGGCGGCAGGGTGCCAGCCGGTCTCGACCGCGGCTGGTACGTCGAGCCGACCCTGCTGACCGGGGTCCGGCCCGACTCCGAGATCGCCCAGGAGGAGGTGTTCGGGCCGGTCGTCGCCGTCATCGCCTACGACGACGAGGACGACGCGGTCCGCATCGCCAACGACAGCCGCTACGGCCTCGCCGGTTGCGTCTTCACCGCTGACGTCGCCCACGGCTTCGAGCTCGCCCGCCGCATCCGCGTCGGCGTCTTCTCGGTCAACTCGTTCTCGGCCGACTTCAATTCGCCCTTCGGCGGGTTCAAGCAGTCCGGGATCGGCCGCGAGCACGGCGTCGCGGGCCTCGAGGGCTACCTGCGCCAGAAGACGATCTCGATCGACCCGACGCTGTCGCTGCCCGAGCAGGTCGTCAAGAGCGCCGACGCCGTCGTCGACGGCGTCTGAACCCGAACCCGAACCCGAACCCGAACCCGAACCGAATCCGCGCAGAAGGAGACGTCGTGAGCCAGGTCCGAGCGACCGTGAAGATGGCCGTCAAGCCCGAGGACGTCGAGGAGGCGAGGGGCATCTTCGAGGTCTTCGTGACGCGGGTGCGCAGCAGCGAGCCCGGTGTCCTGGGCTACTCGTACTACGTCGACGACGACCGCAGCACGATCCAGGTCCAGGAGCACTACGCGGACGCCGCGACGATGCTCGACCACCTCGGGGCGATGGACCAGGACTCCGTGCGTCGGCTCCTGGAGATCGCCGACCTCGGACCGCTCGACGTCTCGGGCGAGACGACGCCCGAGTTGCGCGAGGCCCTCGCCGGGTTCGGGGCGGTCACCTACTGGACCCCGCTGATCGAGAAGTAGGACCGGTGCCGGATAGGCACGACGGAGAGGACTGACGTGGGCAGGCTCGAGGGCCAGGTCGCGTTCAGCACCGGGGCGGCACGGGGGCAAGGACGCGCCCACGCCGTGCGGCTGGCGCGCGAGGGAGGGCCTGCGCGCGCTCAACGCGCTGCCGTACGGGTCGACCGACCCGGAGGACGTGTCGAACACGATCGCGTTCCTGGTATCCGACGAGGCGCGGTACATCACCGGCGTCCAGCTCCCGATCGACGCGGGGCAGGTCAACAAGTCGGTCGGCGACCGTGGCTCGGCACCTTGCACGCGGTGCCGGGCCTCGACGGTTCAGGGCACCAGGACCGCCCGGCCGACGATCTGCCCGCGATCCAGGGCCTCGAGGACGCGCGGAGCCTCGGCCAGAGCGAAGGCCGTGGTCTCGACGACCGCGGTCCCGGCCCGGGCGAGGTCGACGACCTCGGTCAGTTCGGCGCGGCTGCCCCAGTAGGGCACCGAGACGCGGGCGTCCGGCGGCAGGACGCCCGGCTTACGAACGGTCAGTCCGCCGCCCCCGCCGCCGACCAGCACGAGGTCCCCGCCCGACGCGAGGGCCGCTGCGCCCGTCGTCGTGGTCGCGTCGGTGACGACGAAGTCGAGCACCGCATCGGCCCCTCGTCCTCCGGTGGACCGCTGCAGCTCGTCGGCGACCCCCGGTCCCGCTGAGAGCGTCATGTGCGCGCCGGCGCGCGCGGCCAGCTCGAGCGCGGCCGGTCGCGTGTCGACCGCGACGACGGTCGCCGGGGTCAGGGAGCGCAGAAGACGGACGGCGACGTGCCCCAGTCCACCGGCGCCGATGACGACGGCGACCGGGTCCCCGTCGGATACCGAGCGGCAGTTGCGCACAGCGTGCAGCGAGGTCAGGGCCGCGTCGGTCAGGGGAGCGGCGGCCACCGGGTCCAGACCGCGCGCGGGCACCAGACGATGAGCGTCGGTGACCAGGCGGTCGGCCATCCCGCCGTCCCGCCCGAGCCCGACCCCGGCGGCTCCGACGGTGCCGCGCCGATCGCACAGGTTCTCCTCGCCCATCCGGCAGCGCCGGCAGGTGCCGCACCCGGTCGGCCCGTGTACGAGGACCTGCTCGCCGAGGACCACGTCCTCGACGCCCTCGCCGAGGCTCTCGACCACTCCGCACACCTCGTGCCCGAGCGTGAAGGGCAGCCCCCACCCGGTGCCCGCGGCGCCGGCGCGGACGTGCAGGTCGGAGTGGCAGACACCGACAGCGAGGACGCGGAGCACAACCTCCCCCGGACCGGGCTCGGGGTCGTCCACGACCACCAGGCGGGTGTCGCCCGGGCCGAACAGGCGCAGAGCGCGCATGGGTTCCCTCTCGTCGGGGGGCCGTGCGGACCGATCGGCACCCGGCTTGACAACCAGGTCCCGGGCTCCGCACGATGTGAGCTGAATTCAGTTCGAATCATAGGAGACCCCGATGGCGGACGACGACCTGTTCCTCGAGCGCGACGGGCATGTGGCGCGCATCTGGCTGAACCGCCCGCACAAGCGGAACTGCATCACGGTCGCCATGCTCGATCGACTGGACGAGATCATCACCGAGGTCGACGCCGACCCCGAGCTGCGCGTCGTGGTCGTGCGTGGGAAGGGCAACACCTTCTCCTCGGGTTTCGACCTCGACGACCTCAAGTCCGACTACATCGGGTCCAGCACCGCGATGGACGTCGCGGTCGTGTCGGCCAAGGTGTGCGACCGGCTGTACTCGATGAGCACCCCGACGGTCGCGGTCCTCGAGGGCTACGTGACCGCGGGCGGCTTCGAGGTGATGATCTCCTGCGACTTCGCGATCGCCGACGACGCGGCGCAGATCGGTGACTTCCACATCCGCCGGGCGCTCTTCGGCGGCGCCGGCCCGATCTACCGGCTCCCGCGAATGCTCGGGGTGCGCAAGACCAAGGAGCTGATGCTCACCGGCAAGCTCCTTTCTGGCGCCGAGGCGGCGGACTTCGACCTGGTCAACGCGAGCGCTCCGGCGGAGCAGCTCGACGAGACGGTCGAGGAGTTCATCAGCCACCTCACCGACAAGAGCCCGTTCCAGATGAAGCTCACCAAGATGGCCGTCGACCGCGGCCTCGACGCCGACATCGCCTCGCTCATGGTGCTCGAGCACCTCGCCGTGGGCGTCACCCTCAACTCGCAGGACGCCGCCGAGGGCGTGTCCGCCTTCCTGGAGAAGCGCGAGCCGAAGTGGACCGGCCGCTGAGGCGTGCCCCGATTCGGACCCTCGACGAGGTGGGGAGGTGGCCGTGGTGGCCCCCGAGGTCGACGCGGACGACGAGCTGGCGGGACGGGTCCGTCGAGCCCTCGGAATGGACGGGACGCTCGTCCGGCTCGAGGGTGGGCGGTCCGGGCTGACCTACACGCTCCGTGGGTCCGCCGGCCGGTTCGTCGTGAAGGCCGTGCCGCCGGGCCGCCGGGCGGTCGGGCGCAACGACGTCCTGCGACAGGCGTCCCTGTTGCGCGCCCTGCACGGCACCGGCCTCCCCGTCCCGACCGTGACGGCGTCCGATGACGAGTCGCCCGGGTGGTTCGCGATGACCTTCGCCGACGGCGCGGCCGTCGAACCGATCCTCGACCGCGACGCCGACGGGGCCGTCCTCGACGGACGGCTCGCCAGGGCGCGGATGTGTGCCGCAGCCGACGTTCTCGGCGCCCTGCACGCGATCCCGGTCGCCGACCTCGTCAGACGCCTGGCCGCCGCCGGGGTCACCGCCCCGGCCCCGGACGGGCCCGCCGACGAGCTCGCACGGTGGAGCACCACGATGCACGCGGTGCCGGCGGAGCTCCGTCCCGGCTCGCAGGATCTCCTGGCCGCGCTGGGGCAGGAGGTGCCCGCGCCGGTCGACCCGGTCCTCGTGCACGGTGACTTCCGCCTGGGCAACCTGCTCTGCGTCGGCGAGGCGCCGTCGGCGCTGGTCGACTGGGAGATCTGGAGCATCGGTGATCCGCGGATCGATCTCGGCTGGTTCCTCACCTTCACCGACTCCGCCCTCTTCCCCGGCGTCGGCCACCCCGTGCCCGGTGGCCTGCCCAACGCCGCGGACCTGCTCGACCGCTACGCGACGTCGCGCGGCATCGGGACCGCGCCCGCCTCGTCGTGGTTCCGGGCGCTGGGTGAGATGAAGATGGCCGCGATCATGGGCCACAACCTGAAGAGGCATCGGGAGGGCACCCACCACGACCCGGTGCAGGAGGCGCTCCCGCCGACGATCGCAGCGCTCATCGACTCGGCCCGACAGCGGCTCGGGCGGGCAGTGACCACGGACACCGGAGGGGCTCCGTGACCACCGCGCCGGCGACTCCTGGCGCGCTGTTCGACCTGACGGGGCGCACCGCGATCGTCACCGGCGCCTCGTCCGGGCTCGGGCGGCGATTCGCGGGCGTGCTCGCCACGGCCGGCGCGACGGTCTGGGTGGCGGCGCGGCGCCGGGAGCGTCTCGACGAGCTCGCCGACACCGATCCGCGGCTGCGCCCGTTCACCTGCGACGTCGCCGTGGAGGCTGATCGTGTCGCGCTCGTCGAGGCGGCCGCAGCCGAGCGCGGTGTCGACGTCCTGGTCAACAACGCCGGGACGGAGAGCGGGTCCCGCCCCGCGGCGGAGAGTCCGGCGGAGTTCTCGGCCGTCCTCGACGTCAACCTCGTCGCGCCGTTCCACCTCGCCCAGCTCGCGGCGGCGCGCCCGGGCCCGGACGGGCTCTCCGTCGTCAACGTCGGATCGATCCTCGGTTCGGTGTCGGCGGCCCCGCTCGGAGGGGCCGGCTACGCCTCGTCCAAGGCCGGCGTCCTCGGGCTGACCCGTGAGTTGGCCGGGCACTGGGGCGGGGACGGCGTGCGCGTGAACACGCTCGCGCCCGGCTGGTTCCGCACCGAGCTGAACGACGCGCTCTTCGACGACCCGGCCTCGGCGCGGTGGATCGGCCGCAACACGATGCTGCGCCGCGCCGGGTCGGCGGAGGAGCTGGACGGCGCGCTGCTCTTCCTCGCCTCCGTCGCCTCGTCCTACGTCACCGGCCAGGTGCTCACGGTCGACGGGGGGTGGACAGCCCGATGATCGCGTGCCACCGCACCACGGCGCCTGAACCGACGTCGGTTCCACTAGCCTCGACGCGTGGGGAATCCGCTCCGACGGATCGAGCGCCACGAGGGGAGCGGAATGACCAGGCAGGTGCTGAACGGGGCGGACGAGGGTCCGCGCTCGAAGCGCACGGCCATCCTGCGCGCTGCGGTGACGCAGTTCGGGGAGGTCGGATACGAGTCCACGAAGTGGTCCGAGGTGGCCCGCGGGGTGGGGATCGGGCAGACGGCGCTCTACCACTACTTCGAGTCGAAGGCGCACTGCCTCCTGACGATCATGCGACTGGCGCTGCTCCAGGCCGACGAGCAGTTCCGCGAGGTCGAGAACGAGGCGGACACCCCCGCCGAGGCGTTCCGACGCGCGGTCCGGGGGGCCTACGACGTCGCCGAGGAAGACGTCCTGCAGCTGCGGATCCTGCAGGCGAACATCTCGCTTCTGGCGACGCCGCGGCAGTCGGCCCGCGAAGAGGAGGAGCGGCTCGCCTGCCGGGACCTCGTCGTGCGAGTGGAGGCCAACTGGCAGCAGCTCATCGAGCGCGGCATGGCGGCGGGCGATTTCCCTCGCCGACCGCCGCTGCTGCTCGCCCGGGCCGTCCTCGGGCTGATCGTCAGCGTCTGGCGCTGGTACCGGCCGGGCGGGCCCATGACCATGGCCGAGGTCGCCGACGTCATCGAGGGCTGCTGCGTGCGGATGGTGCAGGCCGGCTGACGGCCGCACGGGTCTCGCCGTGCTGATCCCGCGCTACATGCAGCTGCTCGACGGTCCGAGGCCGCTCGAGGCCCTGGAACTGCTCGAACCCGACCTCGAGTTCCTGCTCGCTCTGCCCTCGGGGGAGGTGCGCGGCCGGAGCCGCGAGGCGTACCGCGCCTACATCGACGGACGCGCGGCGCCGCCGGACCGCGAGCACCGCATCCTGCGCCGCGCGACCGACCGTGACCTCGAGACCGTCTACGGCCAGGTCGTCGAGGCCGGGCGATCCATCGGTTCGTTCGTCTCGATCGGCCTCGTGTCGCCCGCCGGGCGCCTCGCCCGTTACCAGTCGTTCTTCCACGCCGAGTTCGGGATGTATCCGCCGGCGTAGCCCCGTACAGGGAGGTGCCATGTTCAACCTGATCCTTCTCGCGGCCCGGCCGCCGGAGTGGACCCACGACGAGTTCATCGCCTGGTGGCGCGGCGAGCACGCCGAGATGACCTACGGCCTGCCCGGCCTGCGCTCCTGGCGTCACACGGAGATCGAGAAGGCCTTCGAGCCGCGCTCCGAGGGCTGGGACGGGATGTCGGTGCTCGGGTTCGATGACGAGGACGCCCTGCGTGCGGCGCTCGCCAGCGACGAGTGGGCGCGGGCCGTCGCGCACGTCGGGAAGATGGGTGGCAAGCGGATCGCGGTGATGGGCACCGAGCGGGAGATGGTGCCGGCCGTCGAGGACCTCGGGCGATGAGGCTGCTCGTCGCGGACCTGGAGCGGCGCGAGGCCGTAGCCGCCGGCGATCCGCTCGTCGTCGACGCCTCGGGTGTGCACACCGTCGCGGAGGTCCTCCATCGGGGTCGCGCCCTCGCCGCCGAGCTCGCCGGAGCGTGCGGGCGCGAGCCGACGCTGCTGGTGCAGGCCGACAACACCTGGCGCACCGCCGTCGTGGCGGTCGCCGCCGGGTACCTCGACGGAGTCCTCGCCGTCATCGGCCGCCATTCGACGCCGATCGAGTTCGCGGCGGCCCGTGAGGACATCGACCCCGACGCCGTTCTGGTGTCGAGCGAGCAGGCGTCCCGGTGGATGCCGGATGCCGCAGCGACACCGCTCGCAGCGCTCGAGGGTTGGGTCGGCGCGTGCCGCGAGGTGCGCGAGGGTCGCGGGCGGTGGGACGGCGGAGCCGTCATCGGCCTGACCTCCGGGTCGACCGGCCGCCCCAAGGGCGTGGTGCAGTCCGAGGAAGCGCTGCGCTATGCCGGCACGGCGACGATCGAGGCCGTCGGGCTGCGCCCGGGCGACCGCGTCGCCGGTCTCGTGCCGCTGTCGTCGACGGCCGCACTGTGCTTCGGCCTCCATCTGCCCTTGCTGCTCGGGGGCACGGCGGTGCTCGCCGACCGGTGGGACCCCGCGGCCGCGGTGCGCCTGCTCGCCGGCCACGACATCGCGTGGACGATGTGCGTCCCGACGATGGCCCTGCAAATGGCCGCCGCGACTGACGAAGCCGGCGTCGTCCCGCGATCCCTGCGCGCCATGACGGTCGGGGGCGGCCCGATGGACGCCGGCGCGCTCGAGCGGGCCGAGCACCGCTTGGGCACGCGCATCCTGCGGGTGTTCGGCATGTCCGAGTGTCTGGGACACACCACGCCCCGCCCCGAGGACCCGCCGGACATCCGGCTCGGGTGCGACGGGCGACCGTTTCCCGGCACGGAGGTGCGGGCCGTCGACGTCGACGGCGCGCCGGTGCCGGCGGGTACCGCGGGCCGTGCCCAGGTCCGCGGACCCTCGCTCTTCCGCGGCTATGCCCGCGACGGACGCGTCGTCGCACCGGACCTCAGCGTCGACGGCTTCCTCCCGACCGGCGACCTCGCCGCCGTGCACCCCGACGGCACGGTGTCGATCCGCGGCCGCGAGAAGGACGTGATCATCCGCGGCGGCCGCAACATCGACATCACCGAGGTCGAGTTGGCGGTGGCCAGCCACCCGGCGGTCGAGCAGCTCTGCGTCGTCCCGCTGCCCGATGAGGTACTGGGGGAGCGGATCGCGGCCTTGGTCGTCACGGCGGACCCGGAGCTGGACCTGGACACGGTGACCGGCCATCTCGCCGACCGTGGCCTCGCACGCACGAAGTGGCCGGAGTTCCTGTTCCGGGTCGACGCCCTCCCGCAGAACGGGGTCGGCAAGCTGTCCCGCCCGGAGGCGGCGCGATTGGCAGCCCGCCTTCACGACGACGATCAGCGCGCCGTCCACCCGCCGTCGACGTAGAGCTCGGAGCCGGTGACGTAGGTCGAGTCGTCACCGGCGAGGAAGGCGACGGCGCCGGCGACCTCCGCCGGGCGCCCGAGCCGGCCCATCGGGGTGTCGGCCACCATCCGCCGGTATCGGTCCGTGTCGCCGTAGTGGTGGACGAGCTCCTCGGTCTCGACGTACGAGGGGTGCACCGAGTTCACCCGCACCCCGCGACGGGCCCAGTGCAGCGCGGCGTTCTTCGTCATGGTGCGGACCGCACCCTTCGCCGCGGCGTAGGCCACGCTGTCTCCGAAGCCGCCGACGGTGCCGAGCACCGAGCAGATGTTCACGATCGATCCTCCGCCGGATCGCTCGATCACCGTGCCGGCGTGCTTCATGCCGAGCCACACGCCCACCTGGTCCACCGCGACCACCTTCTCGAAGCGGTGCTGCGTCTCCGACTCGACGGTGCCGAGAGCGCCGATCCCCGCGTTGTTCACCAGCACGTGGAGCTCACCGAGCTCGTCGGTGGCGGTGGTCATCGCGTGTTCCCATGCCTCCTCCTCGCGCACGTCGAGCCCGACGTGGATGTGCGGGCCGCCCGGAAGTGCTCCGATCAGGCGCTCACAGGCATCGGGGTCGATGTCGCTCAGCACGAGGCGTGCTCCGTCGGCGGCCAGGCGCGCGCAGATCGCTGCGCCGAGCCCTCCCGTCGCTCCCGTGACGAGCGCATTCCGCCCTGCCAGTGGGGCTGCACCGTCGTCGCGCGCCATGCGATGACCTCCTCGCTATCCCAAATCGAACTCAGTTCTGTTAATGTCGCTCACGTCGACACCGAGGTCCAGCGGGAGGCGCCGCGTGCGCTGCACCCGATCTCCGGGTGTCGGACCCCGCTTCGGCTCGTCTCTCGATGAAGGGAATCGCAATGAAGATCGACGGCGACCTGCCCATCTTCCTGTTCGGGCTCTACCGCTGGTCGGGCACCACTCCCGAGGAGTTCCGGGAGCACTACCTGAACCACCACGCGCCCGTCATCGGCTGCAACATGCCGGGCGTGGCCTGGTACTACACCTTCCTCAACAAGGACCCCCAGACCACGCAGGAGGGCGCGCCGCGCCCGGACGCCTTCGCGATCATGTGCTTCGAGTCCCAGGAGGCTCTCGAGGCCGCGCCGTCGACCGATAAGTGGGCCGAGGCGATGAAGGACAACATCGGCTTCGTCAGCCACTTCGACACCTACAACGTCGAGCGGATCACCCTCATCGAGGAGAAGCTCGGGAGCTGACACGCTCCCGGGAGCCCGGTTGTCCGACGAGGGGTCGTCACGGATCGTCTCCGCGACGACCCTTCTTCGTTTCGGGAGCGGCCCGCGAGGATCGCTCGACGACAGGCCTCGTCGGAACCGGCGCGGACGGCCATGACACGGCTCGTGACACGAAACAGGGTCGATTGTCGATGCTGAAGAGCGCCGAGTGACCTCTCGCGAGGACGTCGTTGCTGATCGAGGCCCTGGTCAACGTCATCGTCCACCTTTGCAAAGGCGGGGTCGAGGGTTCGATTCCCTTCCTCTCCACCACTTCTGACCTGCAGTGATGCGCTCTCTACCGCATAATCCGTGTCCGGACGTGGCACGAGATCGCGGCGGTGCTCCTCGTCGACGCCAGCCACGTCTGTCCACCGGGTTCGTCGTTGGCGCCACCGGTCGTGTCGCGAGGGCGTGTCGGTGGTCGTCGTTACGGTGCGGCACGTGCCGGTCAAGGTCTCTGACCGTCGAGGCTGCCTAGGCTGCGACTTCACGGTCCCGCTCGAGGGCGGCCATGACTTCTGCGGCGCTGGAGCGACCGGAGCGCACGGCGCCCTCCATGTAGCCGCTCCACTCGGTGGCGTACTCGGCGCCTGCCCAGTGGATGCGACCGACCGGTTCTCGCAGGACGTGGCCGTAGCTGGTCCAGGTGCCGGGGGCGAAGTGCGCGCCGTAGCAGCCGCGAGTGAACTCCTCGGCGCTCCAGTCCTTATCGACGTAGGAGTCGGGGATTGCCGCCTGAGGGCCGTAGTAGCGCGCGAAGCTCTCGAGCACGGCGGTGCGCCGTTGTTCGGCCGACAGCCGTTGCCAGCGGCGGGCTTCGCCGCCCTCGACGAAGCCGAGCAGGACGCCCCGCGCGGCGTCGGGTGGGGAAACGTCGAAGGTCACTTTCACGGGGCCGGTGTCGCAGATCGCCTGGCCGTTCAGGCCCTGGTCGCGCCAGAACGGGGTGGAGTAGGCCGCGAAACACTTGACGACGGTGCCAGCAGGGACGCGCTGGGCGAGCTGGTCGCGCCAGGCCGGCAGGACCGGCTGGTAGTCCAGACGACCCGAGAGCGTCGGCGGCAGCGCCACGATCGCCTGACGCGCCGAGACCTGGTCGCCGGCTCGGGTCGTGACGGTGACGCCCTGGTCGTCGTGGGCGATACCGGCGACAGCGGAGTCCAGCCGGACGTCGAGGCCGTCGGCGAGATGCTCAGCGATCCGGACGAGCCGCCGACGACCCGGTCCTTCTGCGCACCCCGGTCGACCGAGATGAGAGTTTCGAGGTCACCGTTGCTCGCCGTGTAGAAGAGCGTGTGCAACAGCGAGAGGTCCGCGGCGTCGGCGGAGTACACCGCTTCGGCGACTACGCGGAAATAGGAGCGTCCCGTCGGGGTCCGTAGGTTGCGGCGGATCCACGACTCGTACGTCTGCCCGTCGAGGAACTCCGCCTTCGGGTGCGCCCACGGCCGGGCCGGGTCGACTCCGCGGGCCAGCTTTCCGAAGCGGGCCAGTCCCTGGGCCAGATCGGCGAGCGCGATCGGGTTGAGCTTCGGTGTCGCCCCCTTCGTCGGCGAGAGCCGGGACTGCTTGCCGCCGAGGTCGAGGAGCAGGGAGCCGGCGTCGTTCCAGGTCGGGAACGTCTCGAGACCGAGCTCGGTGACCAGGCGGTACATCTCTGTGTGACCCTCGCCGAGCCAGGTGCCGCCGAGCTCGATCGGCTGGCCCTCGATCACACCGCCCTCGGTGCGACCGCCGACCCGGTCACGGGCCTCCAGTACGGTCACCGTTCGCCCCGCCCGGACCAGCTCGCGGGCGGCGCTCAGGCCGGCCAATCCGGCCCCCACGACCAGCACGTCCACCTCTGGCACGACGCCCCCCAGTCTCAAGTCGGTCGTACGACTGAGTCCGGAACTTAGAGGGATGGCCTCGGCTGCGCAAGAGGTCGAGGTACCGCTGGTCAGCCCCGGCCGACCGTGGCGAGCGCGACGACCATGTCGGTCATCGCCTCGAGGTCCGCGCGTGAGCGCTGCTCGTCGGGGTCGCAGACGTGCTGGAGGATCAGTCCGTCGATGCCCGCGACGATCACCCGCGCGAGCCGGTCGACGGGCACGGTGCAGGTCTCACCGGCCTGGCGCCCGGCGGTCTCGCACCACTCGGCGACCACGTGGCAGTAGCGCTCGTACTGCCACCGCGCGAGGTGCTCCTGCCCCGCGGTCCGCAGGGCGTAGGTCGTGAGCTCGTACTGCATGAGCTGCAGTCCTGTGTGACCGGCGACCAGGCTGGTCCAGAACGCCAGCAGGCCGTGGCGGACGGCGTGCGCCAGGCCCCGATCGAGCTCGGCGGAGCCCTTGAGGACTTCGGCGATCTCCTCGACGACGTCCTCGATGACCGCCTGCAGAAGCTTCTCCTTCGAGGGGAAGACGTACTGCATCGTGCCCAGCGGCACGTCGGCCTCGGCGGCGACAGCGCGCAGTGACGCCTTCGCGACGCCTTCGCGGGCGAGCGTGGTCCGGGCGGCCGCGATCAGCTGCCCGCGGCGGACGGACGCCTCGACGTACGGCACGACAGCCCTTTCGGTCGGTTGACCGAGATGGTGTCACAGAGTACTCGCGGCGTCGCGCTCAGCGCAGCGGGCGCCCCATCCAGGCTCAACCGCGACCGTTCGCCTCGATACGTCGCTTCGCGAAGGAGTCGGGCTGGCGGCGGATCGCTGCCGGTGCGGGGCTACCGCCGCAACGGTTCGTTCGTGCCCGAGGCTTGGCGCTCCGATGTCCGTTGGTCACTCCGAGCTCGCCACGCAGAAGTCGATGAGGGCCTGGGCGCGGCGGGTGGGTCTTGTCCGGGCGGGCCAGGCCAAGACGGCTCGACGTTCGCGGGTCGGGTCGGCGATGGGTCGTGACACGACGGGCCGACCTTCGAAGCTGAGGTCGGTCGGCCAGCGCTGGACGAGGATCGAGTAGCCGACTCCACGTGCCACGAGACAGCGCACGACCTCGATGTTGGAGCTGAGGTGGCGGATGCGTGGGCTGAGACCGACCTCGGCGAGCATTTGTGCGGCGTTGCGTGCGCTGGGGACGTCGAACATGATCAGGGGGTCGTCGGCGACCTCCCTGAGGCTGATGCTCTCCCGCTCGGCCAGCGGATGGTCGGCGGCGAGGATCAGGTAGGGCTGGCTCGTGCGGACCGGCACCGCGGACAGGCCGTCGCCCTCGTCGACGTCGTAGAGGAACGCCAGCTCACATCGCCCGTCTGCCAGGGCCTCGCGCACCTCGTCGGCGGCGCCCTCGGTGACGCGCACGTCGAGTGTCGGGTGGCGCCTGGCGAAGTCGTCGAGCACCGGGGGGATGAGGAACGGCGCCAGGGTGACGTAGCAGCCGACGACCAGGGTGCCGCTGATCTCGGTGGTCGTGGCCGTGGCGACGGCCTGCAGGTCATCGGCGCTCCCGAGGAGCCGTCGAGCGTCGAGGAGCACCCGTGTACCGGCTTCGGTGAGCACCGCGCCCCTCGCGCGCCGGCGGATGAGGAGCTGGACGCCCAGGTGCCGCTCGAGGTCACGGACGGCGAGGGAGACCCCGGCCTGGGACGCGCCGCAGCGCTCGGCGCCTCCACTGAGCGAGCCGGCGTCGGCGACGGCGACGAAGAACTCCAGCTGACGCAACGAGAAGCGCACCGACATAAGAACCTCTTACATCCACACCAACCATCTTTGGCTATTCAAGGTTTGTGTCGACCATCACGATTGATCCAGGCGCTCGCAGCGGAGCGCCGCGGACGAAGTGAGGCGATCCCATGGCGACGACCTCGGTGGCCTCCGGCATCACACTGGAGGCGCTGGGCGAGGACCCGTACCCGATCTTCCGCCAGCTACGCGCCGAGGACCCGGTGGCGTGGGTGCCCGCGGCGGGGCGGTTCCTGGTCACCCGCCACGAGGACGTCCTCGCGGTCGAGCGTGACCAGCAGGTCTTCAGCTCCATCGAGGCCGGCTCGATGATGAACCGGGCCATCGGCCCGACCATGCTCCGCCAGGACGGGGACGCACATGGGCGGCTGCGGGCCGCCGCAGAGGGCCCCGTCCGACCCCGCACGGTGAAGAACCTGTGGCTGCCGCGCTTCCAGCGCAACGCGGACGCGTTGATCGACAACTTCGTCGATCGCGGACAGGCCGACCTCGTCAGGGAGTTCGCCGGGCCGCTGGCCGCGATGAATCTGGGCACGGTCCTGGGACTGGCCTCGGCCACCCCGGCCGACATCCAGGCGTGGTCGCAAGCATTCATCGACGGCTGCGGCAACTACAGCGAGGACCCCGAGGTGTGGGAGCGCTGCGCCCTGGCGGTGCGCACCGTGGACCAAGCGGTCGATGAGGTGATCCCGTATCTGCGCGAGCACCCGGACCAGACCGCGATCTCCTCGATGCTGCACGCGGCGGACCCGCTCACCGACGAGGAGATCCGCACCAACGTGCGGATCTTCCTGGGGGGCGGGGTCAACGAGCCGCGGGACGCGATCAGCGTCGCGACCTATGCCCTGCTGACCCACCCTGAGCAGCTCGACGACGTACTGGGCGGCCCCACGACGTGGAAGTCGGTCTTCGAGGAGGCCGTGCGCTGGGTGTCGCCGATCGGCATGTACCCGCGCCAGGTCACCGAGCGCACCGAGCTCGCGGGCCGGACCCTCGAGGCCGGCGACAAGATCGGGGTGGTCATCTCCTCGGCCAACCGCGACGAGCGCGTCTTCGCCGACCCGGACTCCTTCGACACCCGTCGAGGCGCCGGCTCGCACCTCGCCTTCGGCGGCGGGCCGCACTTCTGCCTCGGTACCTGGGTGGCTCGGGTGTCGATCGCCGACATCGCCCTACCGACACTCTTCCGCCGGCTGCCCGACCTCACCCTCGCCGACCCCGAGCGCGTCCGTATGGCGGGCTGGGTCTTCCGCGGGCCGCTGTCTCTCGACACCACCTGGAGAACCTGATGCCCACGATCACTTTCCGGCAGCTCGACGGTGCTGGGGAGCAGACGGTAGAGGCGCCCGCCGGCATGAGCGTGATGAAGGCGGCAGTGGGCGCCGGCGTTCCCGGAATCCTGGCCGAGTGCGGTGGGCAGGCCATGTGCGCCACGTGCCACGTCTGGGTGAACGACGATCGTCCGCTGCCCGAGGTGTCGGACGAGGAGGACGAGATGCTCGACTGCGCGTCCGCCCCCCGCACCGACCGCAGTCGGCTCAGCTGCCAGCTCGAGGTCGGAGACGACCTCGACGGGCTGAGTGTCGTGGTCCCGGGGGAGGGGCCGTGACCGGCGACGGGGTGGTCATCGTGGGCGCCGGCCAGGCCGGTGTCGGCGTCGCGGCGGCCTTGCGGGAGGAGGGCTTCGCCGGCCGGATCACCCTCGTGGGCAAGGAGGCACACCCGCCCTACGAACGCCCGCCGCTGTCCAAGGCCTACCTCGCCGCAGCACCCCTCGACGAGGCACACCTCGGGCTGCGCACCACGGCCTGGTACGACGAGCACGACATCGCACTGCGCCTCGGGCGCGCGGTCACCGCCATCGACCGGCGCGCCGCCACGGTTGCCCTCGACGACGGCACGAACCTCCCCTACGACCACCTGGTCCTGGCCACCGGCACCCGGGCCCGCACGCTGCCCCTCGCGGGCGCTGAGCTCGACGGCGTGCTGGTACTGCGCGGACTCGACGACGCCAGGAACCTACGTCGCCACCTCGAGCGGGCACGGACAGTGCTGACCATCGGCGCGGGCTTCATCGGACTCGAGGTCGCCGCGGCCGCGCACCACCGAGGCGTGCACCCCGTGGTCGTCGACATCGCCTCCCGTGTCATGGAACGCGTCGTCACGCCGACCACCAGCGCCTACTTCCTCGAGGCTCATCGCGCCTGGGGTACCGAGGTGCTCCTCGAGACAGGGATCGATGCGCTGCACGGTCGCCACGGCCTGGTCTCGTCGGCGGTGCTCAGCACCGGCGCGACGGTCACCGTCGACCTGGTCGTGATCGCTGTCGGTGTCGTCCCCGACATCGCCCTCGCCGCGGACACAGGGCTCCAGACCGACGACGGCATCGTCGTCGACCAGCATCTGGTGACCTCAGACCCGACGATCTCCGCGGTGGGCGACTGTGCCCGCTTCCCCGAACCGATCAGCGCCCGCATGGCGCGGCTGGAGTCGGTGCAGGCAGCGACTGACCACGCGCGCTGCGTCGCTGCCCGGATCGCCGGCAACCCCGCGCCCTACGGAGCGGTGCCGTGGTTCTGGACCCACCAGGGCGACCTGAAGCTGCAGATCGCGGGACTGGGCGGCGACATCGACACCGAGGTGGTCCGCGGCGACCTGCGGACCAGGAAGTTCTCGGTCTTCGGCTTCCGTGGCGACCAGCTGGCCACCGTCGAGTCGACGAACCGGCCCGCCGACCACGTCGCCGCCCGGCGCCTGCTCGCCACCGGACAGGGCCCGACCCCGGAGCAGATTGCCGACCCGAGCGTCGACCTCAAGAACCTCGCAAAGGATGCCGCCGGGCTCGCCGTCGCTCCCTGAACCTGTCCCTGATCCGCACCCCGCCGTACCCCTGCCGTCACCCGTACGACGGCGCGCCGCGCCGTCAGCCGCCGGAAACGCTCACCGAGGAGCACCTCTATGGAGATCAACTGCGTCTTCGCGCCCGCGATCGACACACCCGACCACATCGTCCTGGCCGAAGAGCTCGGCTACCAGCGCGCCTGGGTCTACGACGTGCCGGTGTCCTACGCCGACACCGGCGTGACGCTGGGACTCGCCGCGACCCGCACGTCCACCATCCGACTCGGCGTCTCGGTGTTCACCGAGCACTTGCGCCACATCACGACCAACGCCGGCCTCATCGCGCACCTGGCGACACTGGCACCCGGGCGCTTCGACGCCGGGGTCGGCGCCGGGTTCACCAGCTCCACCTACCTCGGCCGCAGGGGCTCGAAGTGGGCGAACGTCGAGGCGTATGTCGAGGGCCTGCGTACCCTGCTCGCCGGCGGCGAGGTCGAGCGCGACGGCACCGTTCTGAGTCTGATGCACATGCCCGCTTCCGGCATCAGCCTTCCGGTCGAGGTCGACTTCTGGGTTGCCGCACACGGCCCCAAGGGCTTCGCCACCGCGGGTCGGCTCGGTGCCGGTGTGGTCACCAACCCGACGCACGGCGACGAGCCCGTGCCTTTCGACGGGCAGTGCCAGCTCACCTACTACGGCACCGTCCTCGAGGACGACGAACCCATCGACTCTCCGCGTGCGATCGAAGCCGCCGGACCCGGCGCCGGGCTCGCCCTGCACATGGGCCAGTGGGGGCCGCTGGCCGGCATGCCCGAGGCCGAGGGCTACCAGGCAGCGATCGCCGAGGTCGACGAGCGCCACCGTCACCTGGAACTCTTCCGCGGTCACCTCATGGAGCCCAGCGCCCTGGACCGTCGATTCCTCACCGCTGACGTGATCCGCCGCGGAACCCTCACCGGCACCCGCGACGAGATTGCCGCCCAGCTGCAGCGCCTGGCCGACGCCGGCGCCAACGCCGTGCTCTACCAGCCGGCGGGCCCAGACATCCCGCGCGAGCTCGCCACCTTCCTCGAGGTCGCCGAGCAGTTCCGCGACACCCCCAGCCCGTCCACCGCGAACATCACTGCTTCTCCCGCCTCGGAGGTCCAGCATGCGTAGGGTCGTCACCGGTCACGATGCCCAGGGACGCGCAGTCGTCATCCACGACGGCACCCCGCCGCGAACCCACGACTTCGCCTCGTTCCCCGGGTTCCGCTCGTCGCTGACGTGGGCCACCGAGCCCGACGTCCCCGCCAGCCGCGTGGGCGAGGACCCCACCGGCAAGGTCGAGAGCTTCCTGCCGCGACCGGGCGGAACCCGGTTGATCGTGCTCACGCTGCCGCCCGACGCCACCATGGCCTCGCCGGAGTTCGACGGGGCCGCCTACGGCGCCGAGCAGCTCACCCACTCGCCGGGCCTGGCCGAGACCTTCGAGGTGACCGGCATGCACACCACCCCCACCGTCGACTACACGATCGTGCTCGACGGGGAGGTGTGGCTCGAGCTCGACGACGGCGAGCTGACCCATCTGCAGACCGGCGACGTGGTCGTGCAGAACGCCACCCGCCACGGCTGGCGCAACCGCTCGGACAAGCCGGTCACCCTCGCTGCCGTCCTCATCGGCGCTCAGACCGAGCAGGGAGCCTGACATGCCGTTCTTCACCCGCGTCGGAGACGTCCCCCGCAAGCGCCACACCGTGTTCCGCCAGCCCGACGGCTCCCTGTACTGGGAGGAGCTCATCGGGGAGGAGGGCTTCGTCGGCGACACCTCGCTGCTCTACCACCGCAACCCGCCGTCGGCGTTGACCGCGATCGAGGCCGTGGACGGTCCCGACGAGACCCTCGTCCCCAATGACCCGATGGTGCCCATGCACCTGGCTCTGCACGAACTGCCGGCCAAGGGCGACGCGGTGCTCGACCGGGTCCTGCTGCTGGGCAACGACGACGTCAAGATCAGCTACGCGGTAGCGACGCAGGACAGCACGCTCTACAAGAACAGCGTCGGCGACGAGCTCGCCTACGTCGAGAGCGGGCACGGCGCCCTCGAGTCGACCTTCGGGCGCCTCGAGATCACCGAGGGCGACTACATCATCGTGCCGACCTCGATCATCCACCGCTGGACCGCAGCCGAGGGCTCCGAGCTGCGGCTGCTGTTCGTCCAGGCCACCGGCCACATCGACCCGCCACCGCGCTACCTCTCGGCGCGTGGTCAGTTCGTCGAGGGCACGCCCTACTGCGAGCTCGACATCCGCCGCCCGACCGAGCTGGTGGAGGGAGAGGGCACCGACGTGCCCGTGGTGGTGCGCACCCGTACCGGGCTGACTCGCAACACCCACAAGCACCACCCGTTCGACGTGGTCGGGTGGCACGGCGGGATGTACCCCTGGGCGCTCAACATCAAGGACTTCGAACCCGTCACCGGGAGCCTGCACCAGCCTCCGCCCATGCATCAGACCTTCGAGGCGCCGGGGTTCGTGATGTGCAACTTCGTGCCGCGGCTGCTGGACTACCACCCCGACGCGGTGCCGATCCCGCCGTTCCACTCCAACGTCGACTCCGACGAGGTGCTGTTCTACGCGGGTGGCGCCGCGAACACTCGCCGCGGCACCGGCGTGGGGGTCGGCTCGGTGACCGTGCATCCGGCCGGTTTCATCCACGGCCCGCACCCGGGCAACGTCGAGCGCGCGCTCGGCGCGCAGCGCGCCGCCGAGTACCAGGTCATGGTCGACACCCACCGGCCGCTGCTGGTCGGAGCCGCCGGCCGCCAGTGCACCGACGCCGACTACCCGTTCACCTGGGCAACCCTGGAAGAGACCAGCGGTGCGTGAGCTGATGCCCGCGGCGATGCAGGACCAGATGGGCGGTGACGTCTACTCCGGCATCGCCCGGGCGTCAGGCCGGCTATGGTGCGGGCGCGAACGTGCCCGAGCCGGCGAGGTCGCGGACACCGCGATGCTGTACTGCCACCCGAGCTCGAACTTCGTCGGGCACTATGCGCTGGATGCCACCGCCGCGCTCGGCATCGACGCCATCGGCGCAGTCACCCGCTACGCCGGCAACGACACCCAGGTGGTGCTCGAGAACTGCGTGGCCGACCTCGGATCGATGATCCGGCACCTGCGCGACGTCGAGGGCTACCGCCGGGTCGTCCTCGTCGGCAACTCGGGAGGCGGCGGCCTCGCGGCCTTCTACCAGGCCCAGGCCGAGAAGCCCACCGTGACCGATGCGCCGGGAGGCGGCGGCACCGACCTCACCCGCGCCGACCTCCCGCCCGCCGACGCCCTGGTCCTGCTCAACGCCCACGCCGGCCGCGCCGACTTGCTGCGGGGCTGGCTCGATCCGGCCATCCTCGACGAGGACGACCCCTTCGGCCGGGACCCCGAGCTCGACCTGTTCGCCGAGCGCGCCCTGCCGCTGGACCGGGGCTGGGTCGCGACCTACCGCCAGGTGCAGGCGGCACGCATGGCGCGCATCACCGCGTGGGCGAAGGACCAGTTGCGCGAGCTCGGCGATCGCTACGGGGACGCCGTGCCCGACCTGCCGTTCCGGGTGCACGGGACCTGCGCCGATCCACGCTTCGTCGACACCACCCTCGACCCCTCCGACCGCGAGCCCGGCACGCTCTGGGGCGACCCGCAGTCGGCCAACCTGAGACCGGTCACCCTCGGCAGCTTCACCACCCTGCGGTCATGGCTGTCGCAGTGGAGCGTCGCCGACACCAACGCCCACGGCCCGACCTGCCTCGAGAGCGTCTCGGTTCCTGTCCTCGTCGCCTACGGCACCGGCGACAGGGGCTGCTTCCCCTCCATGGCCACCGCGCTCTACGAAGCCGTCCGGCACCCGGAGAAGAAGCTGCTCCCGATCCCCGGCGCGGGGCACTACTTCGAGGGCCCGGCCCATCTGCTCACCGAAACGCTTGCCCAGGTGGCCGACTGGTTGCGGTGATCCGCTGTCGCCCTGCCGGAGACCGCACTCCGGCCGACGCCCCCGGCGTCGACCACGTCCGCGGCACCGACAAGCGCTGCCGAGCTCGACCCATCTGTGCCCGGGCCTTCGGGCCGGTGGGCCGACTGCTCAGCCCGACCTGCCGCCGGGCTGCCGCATGAGGTCCCTCGCGATGGCGACGTACTGGTCGGCGATCTCCTCGGGGCTGTACGTGCCTTCGGGTCGCCACCAGGTCGGCAGGGCCGTGCACATGGTGACGATTGCCCGCGCGCGTTCGTGGGCGATCTCGGGGCGGAACAGTCCGAGCTCGACGGCGTCGTCGACCTCCGTGTCGACCAGCCGTTGCTGTCGGGTCCGGAGGTTCGCGATCTTGCGGGAGTTCTCCGGGTCCAGGCTCCGCTTCTCCGTGGCACCCACGAACCCGAGCACGGCACGATGCGTGTGGAACAGCGCGAGGTGCTCCACCTGCAGGCTGAAGCGCTCGACCGGATCGGCGCCCTCCGCGCGGGCCGCCTCGGCACGCTCCAACAGATCGGCCATCGTGTACTCGAGGATGGCCATGAGCATCTGCTGCTTGCCGGCGTAGTAGTGGTAGATCCCGGAGACGGACAGGCTCGCCCGACCGGCGATCTCACGGACGGTCGCTCCGTGGTAGCCGATGTGCACGAACTCGTCGAGGGCCGCGCGGAGCACGATGTCGAACTGAAGAGGCTCGTAGACGCGCCACTCGAGCGTCGGACCCGACCGCTCGGCCGGGGCGTCGTGCGGGCCGAGGACACCGTCCCGACCCGGCGCTCCGGTCTCGAGCACGGACGACGGCGAGGGGTCCGTGTCGAGGACGTCCTGAACCGTCACACCGAGCGAGTCGGCGATCTCTCCGAGGCGACCGAGGGTGAGCGGGGTCCGCCCGAGCTCGATCTGGCTCAGAGTCGCCGGGCTGACCTCGATCGCGCGAGCAAGGGTGCGCAGACTGATCCCGTGACGCGTCCGGACGGCCCGGACCTGCGCCCCGGTCAGCTCGTCGACGACACGGCGCCGCCGGTCGATACTCATCGACCACTCCCTCGGTGTGTTTAGTGTGAATGTACGCCCTTGATTGCCGCTCGCTGTGACCTGCCCATTTGACACGGATGGTTGTGTTCTGCACCATACCTAAACATCAACCGAACGAGCGCTCAAACGCTCGCCGTCAGCGTTCAGTGACGAAGGAGACGGTATGTCCGACGTGCCCACGATGCGCGAACTGCTCGGCGACAACCCGCCCCAGAACTGGGGGAAGTGGGGGGACGACGACGAGGTCGGCTCGCTGAACTACCTCGATGCTGCCCAGGTGTTGCGGGGCGTGGCGAGCGTGAAGGACGGGCAGGTGTTCACGTTGCAGTGCCCGATGGGTCACCCGCACGGTGACCCGGTCTTTCCCGGGCGCGAGGGCATCAAGCGCGAGATGGTCTGGGACCAGGAGCTCTTCGACTCCGGTAACGGCCCGAGCTTCCCGGGGGGTCTGCGGGCCTCGGACGACAAGGCCGAGATCTTCCTGCAGGGCTCGTCGCAGTACGACGCGCTCGGGCACGCCTGGTACGACGACCTGATCTGGAACGGGCGTTCGGCCGACACCACCAACGGTGGTGGCATGAGCTGGGCGTCGGTGCTGCCGATCGCGAACCGCGGGATCGTCGGTCGGGGTGTGCTCATCGACATGGCGCGTCATCGGGGCAAGGACTGGCTGGACAAGGGGGAGACGTTCACCCACCACGATCTGCTGGACGCGGCGAAGGCGCAGGGCGTCACGATCGAGGATCGCGACATCCTGCTGGTGCGTACCGGGTTCCTGAAGTACTTCTACGCGACGCCCGCGGACGAGTTCTACGAGGGTTTCGTCGAGCCCGGCCTGACCTACTCCCGTGAGCTGGTGGAGTGGTTCCAGCACAAGGAGATCCCCAACCTGGTCACCGACACGATCGCCAACGAGGTGACCTCGGATCCCGAGTCCGGGGTGCTGCTGCCGTTGCACGCGTCGTTGCTGCGCAATCTGGGTGTGAGCCTCGCGGAGATCATCTGGCTGGACGACCTCGCCGAGGCGTGCGCGGCCGACGGTCGCTGGGACTTCCTCTACACCGCCGCGCCGCTGAAGATCCACGAGGCGACCGGCGCGCCGGTCAACCCGGTCGTCATCCGCTGAGGGAGCGCTCGTGAGCGTCTACGACGACAAGCCCTGGACAAGGCGCTACGACCCGGGACAGCCAGCGGAGATCGACCCCGAGTTCGGCGACGCGCTGTCGCTGTTCAAGGCGACCGTGGCCCGTACTCCCGACACCGACGCCATCCGCTACTTCGACGGGAGGATCACCTTCGATCGGCTCGACCGCCTCAGCGACGCCTTCGCGGCCGGGCTCGCGGCCGAAGGATTCGCGGCCGGGGAGCGGGTGGCGATCTTCGCCCAGAACGTGCCGCAGTTCGTCATCGCCCAGATCGGGACCTGGAAGGCCGGCGGCATCGCCGTGTCGATCAATCCCATGAACAAGCAGCGAGAGCTCGCCGAGCTCCTCGGTGACTCGGGCGCGACCGTGCTCGTCTGCCTGCAGTCGCTGTACCGCGACGTCGCGGCCGCGGTACTGCCAGGAACGGCCGTGCGGACAGTGCTGACCACGTCGGAACTGGACCTGCACCGCCGGCACGACGCCGGGGTGTTCGCCGGGGTCGAGCGCATCGAGTGTCCCGGCACGCTCGACCTGCTGTCGTTCCTGGAGCAGTACGAGGGTGTCGCGCCTCCGGCGGTCGACCTGAGCCCGGACGACGTCGCGTTCCTGACCTACACCTCGGGGACGACCGGTCCGCCCAAGGGCGCGATGACCACCCATCGCAACGTGGTCTTCAACGCCCACACCTACCGCGACTGGATCGGCCTGTCCGGCGACGACGTCGTGCTCGGGATCGCGCCTCTGTTCCACATCACCGGCCTGGTGGGACACATCGCGATCTCACTGCTCACCGGGGCACCGCTGGTGCTCATGTACCGGCTCGATCCGGCGCTCACCCTGGACACCGCCGAGGCCGAGGGAGCGACCTTCACCGTCGGGTCGATCACCGTGTTCATCGCGTTGATGAACGCGCCCAACGCCGACAAGTCGAAGCTCTCGACCCTGACCAAGGTCTACTCCGGAGGGGCGCCGATCCCGCCGAGCTCGGTGCAGGCGTTCCAGGACGCGTTCGGGCACTACATCCACAACATCTACGGGCTCACCGAGACGACCTCTCCGTCGCACGCGGTGCCCTTCCACGCCGAGGCACCCGTCGACACGGCGTCCGGTGCCCTGTCGGTCGGGGTGCCCGTCTACAGCACCGTGGTGCGCATCGTCGACGAGGACGGAGCGGACCTCCCACCCGGCGAGATCGGCGAGCTGGTCACCGCCGGACCCCAGGTCGTAGCGGGCTACTGGAACAAGCCCGAGGAGACCGCGAAGGCCCTGCCCGGCGGTGTGCTGCACACCGGCGACGTCGGCTACATGGACGACCAGGGCTGGTTCTACATCGTCGATCGCAAGAAGGACCAGATCAACGCCGGGGGCTACAAGATCTGGCCCCGCGAGGTCGAGGACGCGCTCTACGAGCACCCCGCGGTGCGTGAGGCCGCAGTGGTCGGTGTCCCCGACGAGTACCGCGGCGAGACCGTCAAGGCCTTCGTCTCGCTCAAGGGCGGTGCCGAGGCCACCCCCGAGGAGATCATCGCGTTCGCCAAGGAACGCATGGCCGCCTACAAGTACCCGCGCTCGGTGGAGATCCTCGACGAGATCCCCAAGACCGTCAGCGGGAAGGTCCTGCGCCGCGAGCTGCGGCCGAAGAGCTGACGCCGGCGGGGCCGGTCGCCCCCGTCGTCGTCACCCGACCGGGTGCCGGCCTCGACGCCGTCGAGGCCGGCACCCCTCCACCACCTCGTCGCCGGCGGACCGACCACGGTCCGCCGTCGGGCCGGCGCGCGCCCGCGCGACGAGGGTCCTCACGCGCGCGAGACGCACGAGGGAGTGCATCGATGTCCAACACCGTCCTCATCGCCGGCGCCAGCGGGCTGGTCGGCGCCGCCACCGTCGACCGGTTCCTCGACGACGGCTGGAACGTCGTCGCGGTGTCCCGGCGCAAGCCCGAGACCTTCAGCGACAGGCCGTTCCGCCACCTTCCGCTGGACCTGCGCGACCGGGACGCCACCCGGACCGGTGTCCAGGACCTCGGCGAGGTGACGCACGTGGTGTACACCGCCGTGTTCGAGAAGCCTGGCCTGATCGCCGGCTGGACCGAACTGGACCAGATGGACACCAACGACGCGATGCTGCGCAACCTCCTCGACCCGCTCGCCGAGGTCGCCGAGCTGCAGCACGTCACCACCCTGCAGGGCACCAAGGCCTACGGCATCCACCTGCACCCGATGCGGGTTCCGGCACGCGAGCGCTTCCCTCGCGACGACCACGCGAACTTCTACTGGCTCCAGGAGGACTACCTCACCGCGAAGGCGGCCGAGGCCGGCTTCCGCTACACGATCATGCGTCCGCAGCTGATCGTGGGCCCCAACGTCGGCGTCGTCATGAACCTGCCCCCCGTCATCGGGGTCTACGCCGCCATCTGCAAGGAGGAGGGCAAGCCCTTCTCGTTCCCGGGAGGCCCCTCCTACGTCTGGGAGGCGGTCGACACCCGCCTGGTCGCCAACGCCATCCGTTGGGCCGCCGAGGAACCGGCCGCCCACGGACAACACTTCAACCTCACCAACGGCGAGGTGTTCCAGTGGCGTGACCTCTGGCCGGCACTGGCCGAGGTGCTCGGCGTCGAGGTCGGCCCGGACGAGCCGGTGTCCCTCGGCGCGTACCTCCCGAAGAAGGCCGACGTCTGGGACAAGATCGTCGCCAAGCACGGGCTCCAGCCCCTGGGCGTGGAGGAGATCCTCGGCGAGTCGCACCACTACGCCGACTTCTGCATGGCGTACGGGATGGACGAGCCGCCGCCACCGGCGTTCGTGTCGACGGTCAAGATCAAGCAGGCCGGCTTCACCGAGGTTCACGACACCGAGGAGACCTTCCGGCACTGGCTGAAGGTGCTCCAGGACCGGCGGGTCCTGCCGCCCGCTCACGCGTGACCCGGCGGGCCGGTGCGCGACCCGCACCGGCCCGTCACCCACTCCTCCACACCGACGGAGGTCCACCTTGCCGATCACCCTGGACCACGACCCGCCCGTCGTCGCCCTCGCCGAACGCACCGCCTCCTTCGTCCGGGAGGCCGTCCTGCCGATGGAACGCGAGCACCACGCCGTCCTGCGCACCGAGGACCAGCGCAGGTACCTGCAGGGACTCGCTCGCGAGGCCGGGGTGTTCGCACCCCACGCGAGCCCGGAGTGGGGCGGCCACGGGCTCGACATGCGCGGGCGCGCATCGGTGTTCGAGGAGGCCGGCTACGCGCTGCTCGGCCCGCTCGCACTGAACATCGCCGCGCCCGACGAGGGCAACGTCCACATGCTCGAGGCCATCGCCACCGACGACCAGAAGCACCGCTACCTCGCGCCCCTGGCCGCCGGCGAGATCCGGTCGGCGTTCGCCATGACCGAACCCGCCCCCGGGGCGGGGTCGGACGCCTCGGCCCTGGCGACCACCGCGACCCGCACGTCGGGTGGCTGGCACCTGGACGGGCGCAAGTGGTTCGCCACCGGTGCCGACGGCGCCGGGTTCGTGATCTGCATGGCCCGCACCTCCGGAGCACCCGGGGACACCGGTGGCGCGACCATGTTCCTCGTCGATGCCGACAACCCGGGGATGAAGCTCGTCCGCCACATCGACACTCTCGACCAGTCCCTCTACGGCGGGCACCTCGAGGTGCAGTTCGACCGCTGCGTGGTGCCGGACGAGGCCGTCCTCGGCGCCGTGGACGAAGGCTTCCGGTACGCCCAGGTCCGGCTCGGACCGGCACGGATGACCCACTGCATGCGCTGGCTCGGCATCGCCCGTCACGCCCAGGACGTCGCCGCCGCCCACGCCAACGACCGCGAGGCCTTCGGCTCGCGTCTCGCCGACCTGGGACAGGTGCAGGCGATGCTGGCCGACAACGCCATCGACATCGCCGCGGCCCGCGGCCTGGTGCTGCAGGCCTGCTGGGAGCTCGACCAGGGCCACTCCGCCTCGGAGTCCACGTCCATCGCCAAGACCTTCACCTCGGAAGCCGTCTGGCGGGTCGTCGACCGATCGCTGCAGATCTGCGGCTCGACGGGGATCTCCGAGGACCTCCCCCTGGCCCGGTTCCTCCGGGAGGTCCGCGCCTTCCGCATCTACGACGGACCGTCGGAGACACATCGCTGGTCGATCGCGCGCCGGGTCACCCGCCGAGCCGCCCGGGACCGCGCATGACCGGCGCCGTCCTCGTCTCGGGCGGCGTCGGCGAAGGGTCGGGCGAAGCCGAGCAGCCCGGAGTCGCGGGGGCGCCGAAGCCGTGGGCCATCACGACGCAGGGTCGTCCGCCGGGTCCGGCGAGGGCGTCGTCGTCGAGGGGGCCGTGGCGGAGGCGTTCGACGTCGCGCTCGTCGGGTCCTGCGGGATTTCGACACGCGCGTGCGTTCTCACGATGATCGTCCGTGTCCGGACGTGACACGGGACGCACGTTCGTCCACGAGACGCCGACGGCGCCGGGCTTCGCCCTACCCGAAAGGGTAGGTGGCGGTTGCGGTCGAGATGAGAGCGTGGTGCTCGTCACTCGGTCGACGACAGGGGCTGCCGATGACGGTCGCGCAACGGCGCGCGGTGCCGCAGGAGGCCTCGGTCCGCTTCCGCGCGCCGACCCATGTCCACAACGTGATCGAGCGCTGTCGCCTGCTCGACCTGATGCAGGATAACGGCGTCAGGCGCCTGACGGTCATCCACGCGCCGGCGGGGTACGGGAAGACGACCCTGGCGGTGCAATGGCTCGACCGGCTCCAGGCTCGAGGCTCGGTGGTCGCCTGGCTCGGGCTGCACCGGGACGACAACGGGTCGCATTGGTTCCTGTCCCACCTGCTCGAGGCGGTGCGGCGTGCGCTGCCGGCCGAAGAAGAGGCGATCCGCGACCTGATCGAACTGATCGAGCAGAACGCCGAGGACATGCAGGGTTACACGCTCTCGGCGTTGCTGGAGCGGATCGCCGCCCATGACCGGCCGATCGTGCTGGCCTTGGACGACTGGCACCTCGTCGACGACGCCGACGTTCATCGTGCGCTGCTGCACCTGCTCGACTTCGCACCGCCCAACCTGGCCATCGTGCTGACCAGCCGGCGTCGCCCGGAGCTGCCGATGAGCCGGTTACGGGTGCGTGGCCAACTTGTCGAGCTCGACGCGGATGTCCTGCGATTCGACCTTCCCGAGACTCGTGAGTTCCTCGTCGACCTCAACGGGCTGCACCTCAACGGCGACGACGTCGCTCGACTCTCCAAGGGCACCGACGGTTGGGTCGCCGCACTGCAGCTCGTGTCGCTCTCCCTCCGTGCGGCCGCCGACCCTGCGGAGCTGATCCGTGGCTTCTCGGGGCGCCACCACTCGGTCGGTGAGTACCTCGCCGAGAACGTCCTCGACGCCCTTCCTCCGGAGATCCTCGACTTCTTGCTGACGACGTCGGTCGCCGACCGCCTGTGTGGTGATCTGGCGGGTGCGCTCACCGACCGGGCCGACGGACAGGCGATGCTCGAGGAGCTCGAGCGCCGCGACCTGTTTCTGCGGCCCCTCGACACCGAGCGCGAGTGGTTCCGTTATCACCACCTGTTCGCCGACCACCTGCGGCGTCGTCTGGCCCGCGACCAGCCCCACCGGGTCGCATCCCTGCACGCGCGCGCCTCGGAGTGGTTCGCCGATCACGGACTCGTCTCCGAGGCGGTGTCGCACGCACTGGCCGGCGACGACGTGACGCGGGCGACCGATCTCGTCGAACTGCACGCGATGCCGCTGGTCGAGCACAGCCGCATGGTGAGCCTGCTCGGCTTGATCGGGCGGTTGCCGGCCACCGCGGCCGACGGTCGGCCCGCCCTCCTGATGGCCGTTGCCTGGGCGAACTGTCTGCTCCAGCGCACGCACGAGGCGCAGGTGGCGCTCGACCTGTTGCGCCCGGCGCTACCGCCTGGTGACGGCCACGAGCAGCTGCACAACGAGGCCGACGTCGTGCAGGCCTGCATCGACATCTACTGCGACCGGACCGATCGCGCCGAGTCGCTCGTGCAGCGCAGCTTGGAGCACGCCCCCAGCTTCCGTCCGTGGGTGGTCGCCGTCGCGGCCAACATCCAGACCTTCTGCGACATCTACGCCTTGCGCCACCAGGCCGCGCGAGAGCGCCAGCGGTGGGCGCGGCCGTTCCACGATCGCACGACGGGGCCGTTCGCCGGGGTGTACGGGCGCTGCTTCGCCGGGGTGGCCGCGTTCGCGGAGCTGGACGTGTGCAGCGCGCAGGAGCACTTCGAGGACGCGGTCGAGCTGGCCCGGACCTCCGCTGGACGCCGTTCGCACGCCGCGCAGCTCGCGGGCGCGTTGCTCGGCGAGCTGAGTCATGCGCGCGGTGAGATCGACGTGGCCGAGCGGTTGCTCGCCGAGAGCGGGGAGCTCGGCGCCGAGAGCGGCGTCGTGGACTTCATGGTGGCGAGCTACGCGCTGCTCGCACGGATCAAGGCACGCCGTGGCGCGGCGACCGAGGCGGCCGAGCTGCTCGCGGAGGGGCATCGTGTCGCCGAGCGGTTGGGCCTGCCACGGTTGTGTGCGGCGGTCGGGGTCGAGCGGATCGATCAGTTGGTGGCGACCGGCCGTGTGCGCGCGGCACGCCGGGTCGTCCGCGAACTCCCCGAAGGCTCGAGCGCGTGCGGCGGCATCGGCGTCGTCGTCGACCAGCTCCGGACGACGGGGCTGGCCGCCGTGCTTGTCGCCGAGGGCGAGCACGATCGGGCCGCGGCCCTGCTCGAGGGCGTGATCGCAGACGCCGCAGCGCGTGGACAGCGTCGCACCGAGGCGGTGACGACGGTGCGGCTGGCGGCGGTGCAGGAGCAGGCCGCGCGTCGGCTCGCCGCGGAGCGCGCGCTCGCCGCCGTGGTCGGCCCGGTGCTCGACGCCGGCGCGCCGCAACTGATCCTCGACGGAGGGCCGCCGGTCCGGGCCGTGGTGGAACGCCTCCTCGCGCGTGCCCGCGGCGGTGCCTGGCCGGTGCCGAGCGAGGAACCGTGTCCGCCGGAGGCACTCGAGGCCCTGCTCGCCACGCTCGATGCGGGCGTCCCCGTGACCGGTGGGCTCGACCTCAGCGGCCGTGAGATCGAGATCCTGGAGATGCTCGCCGTCGGCCGGACCAACCAGCAGGTCGCGCGGGCGCTCGCCGTCACCGTCAACACGGTCAAGTGGTACCTGAAGAACATCTACACCAAGCTCGGTGCCGCGAACCGCACCGAGGCCGTCGCTGTCGCACGACGCGCCGGTGTGGTGTCGGGGTGAGGGTGGACGGGGCGGCGGTCCGACCAGTTCGGTGCCGCCCCGTCGCCGTCCTCAGCGGCGGGCGAAGGCCGGGTAGCCCGCGGCCGCCTCCTCCTCGCACTTCTGACGGTACGTGCCGACTCCGCCGATGTAGGAGAGCAGGCGCCGCGGCTTGCCCGGCACGTTCGAGCCCAGGTACCAGGAGGTGGTCTTCGGCACGATCGTGGCGTTCGCGAGCTCTTCGTGGTGCGCGACCCAGGCGTCCTCGCCTTCGGCGGTGGGCTCGATGGTCGTCTTCCCCGCCGTCCGCAGGTCCATGACGGCGTTCGTGATCCACTCGGTCTGCTGCTGGAGGCAGGTCGTCATGTTGCACAGCGCCGCCGACGGGGCGAGTGGCACGGCCGTGGTCAGCAGGTTCGGGTAGCCGTGCTTGGCCAGGCCCATGGTGGTGCGGATGTCGCGGCCCCACTCGTCGGCCAGGGAGCGGCCGTCGCGCCCGCGGATGTCGATGCGGGTGAGTGCTCCGGTACCGGCGTCGAACCCGGTGGCCAGGATGATGACGTCGAGCTCGTGC
Source organism: Actinomycetospora sp. 2LY8.5 (assembly GCF_057180585.1). NCBI lineage: Bacteria > Bacillati > Actinomycetota > Actinomycetes > Pseudonocardiales > Pseudonocardiaceae > Actinomycetospora > Actinomycetospora sp. 2LY8.5. Next base: position 22,615 of record NZ_JBXUHE010000041.1, on the reverse strand, counting down.
AGCGTCCCGTCCTCGAGCTCGATGCCGGTCTCGGTGATCTGCGCGATCGGGTTGTTGCGGACGTTGACCAGCTCGACGTTGTCCTGGTGGTAGACCTCGAGGTACCCGTTCTCCAGCGGGACCCGGTGGGTGCCGAACCCGTAGTCGGTCGGCACCAGGGTGTCGACGAGGTGCGGGTCGTGGCGCAGGCGTTCGCGCATCTTCTTGCGCACGAACTCCGAGACGACCTCGGAGACCTCCTCGGAGAAGAAGATCTCGCCGAAGCCGGCCAGCCAGAGCTTCAGCGACCCGTCCTGGTAGATCTCTTCCAGAATCGCTTCTCGTTGCCCGGGGGTGCAGTCGGCCCAGGCGTGCTCGAAGTCGTACTCGAACCCGGTGAAGGTGTGCGGGATCGTTGCGCGCAGCTCCTCGAAGCGCGCCTTGTAGGCCTTCTTGTCCTCCTCGCTGTAGGTCGGGTTCTTCATCGGCAGCGCGTACTGCGGGGTGCGCGCGAAGACCGTCAGGTGCTCGACCTCGGGAGCGATCGACTGGATGATCTGGATGCCGGTCGCGCCGATCCCGACCACGCCGACGCGCTTGCCGGCCAGATCGAGGCCCTCGGCCGGGTAGGAGGAGCTGAAGACCAGCTCTCCCTGGAAGTCGTCGGTGCCCTGGATGTTCTTCAGCGGCGCCGAGAGCATCCCCGCGCACGAGATGAAGAACTGGGTGTCGACGACGTCGCCCTGGTCGGTGTGCACCAACCATCGACCGCGGTCCTCGTCGTAGTTGGCGACCGTGATCCTCGTGTTGAACTGGATGTCCTCGCGCAGGCCGAGGCGGTCGGTGACGTAGTGCATCCACCGTTCGATCTCCGGTTGACCGGGGAACTTCTGGCTCCACGACCAGTCCTTGTAGAGGCTCTCGTCGAACAGGTACTGGTAGATGTAGCCCTCGGAGTCGAACCGAGCGCCCGGGTAGCGGTTCCACCACCACGTCCCACCGACGTCGCCGGCTGCGTCGAACGCGCGCACGCGCAAGCCCTGCTCCCGCAGCTGGTGGAGCTGGTAGAGCCCGGCGACACCGGCACCGAGGACGACCGCGTCGACCTCCAGGGTCGCTGACGGTTCCGTCGGGTGCTCGGGGGCCGATGCCGTCATCTCCGATGTCCTCTCCTCAGGGGATGCAACTCCGCTCCTGCGAGGTTGCGGGCGCCCGGACCGCAGACGCCCACCCTTTGGGGTAGGAGACGTGGGTCACTTCGGCGGTGTGATCGGGACGGACATCGCGACCGGGGAGGCTCCGTGGGCAGAACGATTGACGGGTCAGGGATGGACAAGGTCCTGTCGGCCGCGGTCGACAGCGGCGGCGTGCCGCATGTAGCGGCGATCGCCGCCGACGCCGACGGCGTCATCTACGAAGGTGCGGCCGGGAGCCGTCTCACCGACTCCGGACCGCAGCCGGTCTCGACATCGACGCACTTCCGCATCATGTCGATGACCAAGATGATCGCGACCGCCGCGGCGCTGCAGCAGGTCGAGCGCGGCGAGCTCGACCTCTCCGCGCCCGTGGCGAGCTACCTGCCCGAGTTCGGCGAGCTCCAGGTGCTTGACGGCTTCGACGGCGACACCCCGATGCTGCGGGCGCCCGCGTCGCAAGCCACGGTCAAGAACCTTCTGACCCACACAGCCGGTCTGTCGTACTGGTTCTTCAACGCAGACATCAAGCGCTACGAGGAAGTCACCGGCACGCCCAATGTCGTGCCCGGTGACCTGGCGGCGTTCAAGGCGCCGCTCGTGGCCGACCCGGGCACGAGGTTCGAGTACGGCATCAACATCGACTGGCTGGGCAAGGTCGTCGAGAAGGTCGCCGGGACGACGCTGGACGTGGTGATCAAGGAGGGGATCACCGGCCCGCTCGGCATGGAAGAGACCATGTTCGCCTTGGACGAGGGCCGCCAGGCCACCAAGACCTCGGTGCACGTCCGCGGTGACGACGGCACGTGGGCCTCCGCGGGCAACATCCTGCCCGACGACCCGCAGTGGTGGGCCGGCGGCCACGGCCTGCACTCGACCCCGCGGGACTACATCCGCTTCGAGCGCGCGCTGCTGCGCGGCGGTGAGCTCGACGGGGTCCGGATCCTCGACCGGGCCACGGTCGACGCGGCGTTCTCCGACCAACTCGACGGGATCACCGTGCCCACCGCGATCCCGACCGCCGACCCGCCCATCACGCAGACCTTCACCGTGGGCGAGGGCCGGACCTGGGGCTACGGCCTCCTGCTCAACACCGTCGACGTCCCCGGCGCGCGCCGCGCCTGGACGGGCGCGTGGGCGGGGCTGTTCAACACGCACTTCTTCGTCGACCGCGCGACGGGCGTGTGCGCGTCGATCTACACCAACTCCCTGCCGTTCGTCGCCGACGAGGCCTGGCAGCTCTACGGCGACTTCGAGGCCGCCCTCTACTCGGCCCTGTGAAGGAGATCCCATGCCCGACACCATGAAGGCACTCGCGATCCTCGGGACCGGCAAGTTCGGGCTGGTCGAACGCGACGTCCCGACCGCCGGCCCGGGGGACGCGGTCGTGAGGACCACCGCCGCGCTGATCTGCACCTCCGACGTGCACACCGTCGCCGGGCTTCTTCCGGTGCCCGAGGGGCGGCTGCTCGGGCACGAGAGCGTCGGCGTCGTGCACGAGGTCGGCGAGGGCGTCACGTCGGTGGCGGTGGGCGACCGGGTCGCGGTCAACGCCGTGACCCCCGACGGGACCTGCGACAACTGCCAGGCCGGCTACAGCTCGCAGTGCGGCGGCCCGCTGGGCGGCTACCGGTTCACCGTCCAGAAGGACGGCAACATGGCCGAGTACTTCCACGTCAACGACGCCGACTACAACCTCGCGCCGATCCCCGAGAGCCTGTCCGATGAGGCCGCGGTCTACGCCTGCGACATGCTCTCGACCGGCATCGTCGGATCCGAGAACGCCAGCATCCCCGTCGGCGGGACGGTCGCCATCTTCGCCCAGGGCGCGGTGGGGCTCTCGGCGACCATCGGGGCCAAGCTGCGCGGTGCCGGGCTGGTCGTCACCGTCGAGGGCATCCCGGGCCGGCAGGAGATGTCGCGACGCTTCGGGGCCGACGTGGTGATCGATCCGGCGTCGGGCAACGTCGCCGAGCAGATCATCGAACTGACCGACGGCGGGGCCGACTCGACGGTCGAGGCCCTCGGCCACCAGGTCACCTTCGAGGCCGCGCTCTACGCCACCCGACCCGGCGGGACCCTGTCCAACGTCGGTTACCACGGCGAGTCCGGCCCGACGGTCACCATGCCACTCGACGCCTGGGGACTCGGCATGGCGGCCAAGAAGATCGTCACCGACCTGTGCCCCGGCGGGCGGCTGCGCATGGAGCGGCTCATGCGCCTCATGGTCAACGGCAAGATCGACCCGACCCCGATGACGACCCACCGCATGGGCATCGACCAGGTCGAGGAGGCGTTCGACATGATGACCCACAAACGCGACGGCATCATCAAGCCGCTGATCACCTTCTGAGGCCTTCTGAGGCACGGAGGATCGTGATCGCACGCCGAGGACCACCCGCGCAGGCTGGGGATCGGGCTCAGGGCGACACTGATGCCCAGCGGCGGGACCGCTCCGACGGCCGCACCCATGAGGTCCCGTGCCCGGTTGTCGGTCACCTCAGGGGGTCACGATGGCGAAGCCGGGGTCGGGTGGGTCGAGGACGCCCAGCAGGGTCGTGAGGCAGTCCTGGTCGCCGTCGATCGCGAGCTGTCCCGACGTGACGAGGTCCGCCGGTGGGGTTCCGCCTAGCAGGGCGAGCAGGCCGGTTCGGCCGACGGTGATGCGGGCATCCGCGCCGTCATGGTTGGCGCCTTCTCCGTGGGTGAGCACGCCGTTGGCCAGACGTGATCGGTAGGCCAGGTCCTTCCCTGCTTCCCCGGCCCCGGTGAGGGTCCAGTCGATGGCGAGCTGGAGGTCCCAGGCTTTCGGTCCGTCGATCTGGATGGCGATGCTGTCGAAGAGTTGGCCGATGGTGAGGGCCGAGATCATGTCAGGCGGGGTGGTCGAGAGCGGGGTGCCGATGCTCGCGACCCGCAGCTCGTAGGCGCCGGTCAGGTAGAAGTTGCGCCAGGTGCCGTTCTCGGACCCGAAGCCGAGCTGTTGGAGGGCGGCGGCCTCCAGCTCGCGGGCGGCGGCGTTGTCAGGGTCGGCGAACACGAGGTGGCCGACGAGCTCGGCGACCCACCGGAAGTCCCCGGCATCGAATCCGCGCCGGCCGGCGGCGAGCACGGCGTCGGGCCCGCCGATGGCCTCGACGTAGCGGCGCCCGGCGGCTTCGGGCGGGTGCTGCCAGAGGTGGGCGGGGTTGCCGTCGAACCACCCCATGTAGCGCTGGTAGATCGCCTTGACGTTGTGGCTGATCGACCCGTAGTAGCCGTGGGTGTTCCAGGCCTTCTCCAGCGCAGGAGGGATCTCCAGGACCTCGGCGATCTCGGGGCCGTTGTAGCCCTTGTTGAGCAGCCGGAGGGTCTGGTCGTGCTGGTAGGCGTAGAGGTCGCGCTGCTCGGAGAGCAGGCCCACGATGCGGTCGCGGTCCCACGTCGGCCAGTGGTGGGACGCGAACTCGACGTCGGTGCGGTCGGCGAACAGGTCGATGGCCTCGGTGAGGTAGTGCGCCCAGGCGTGGGGGTCGCGGACCACCGCGCCGCGGAGGGTGAGCAGGTTGTGCAGGTTGTGGGTGGCGTTCTCGGCCATGCACAGCGCGGAACGTTCGGGGAACAGGAAGTTCATCTCGGCGGGAGCCTCGGTGCCCGGGGTGACCTGGAAGACGATCCGGACGCCGTCGAGGATCTCCTCCTGGCCGGTGTCGGTGACGTCTCTGGTCGGAGGGATCAGGGTGACCGTGCCGGTCGAGTTGGTCATACCCAGCCCGGCGCCCATCTGACCGGCCGCTCCCGGGGCCAGGGCCGCGCCGTACATGTAGGCCGAGCGGCGGGCCATGGCGGCGCCGGCGTAGACGTTCTCGGCGACGGCGTGCTCGAGGAAGCCTCGGGGAGCGAGAATCGGCACACGGCCGCTTGCGACGTCGTCGTCGGTGATCACGCCACGCACGCCGCCGAAGTGGTCGACGTGGCTGTGGGTGTAGATGATGGCGGTGACGGGCCGATCGCCGCGGTGCTCGCGGTAGAGGCCGATGGCGGCGGTCGCCGTCTCCGCCGTCAGCAGGGGATCGATGACGATGATGCCCTTGTCGCCCTCGACGATGGTCATGTTCGACAGGTCCAGTCCGCGGACCTGGTAGATGCCGTCGGTGACCTCGAACAGTCCGTGCACCGAGGTGAGCTGCGCCTGGCGCCAGAGGCTTGGGTTGACGGTGTCCGGGCGCGGGCGGTTGAGGGTCTCGGCCCACGCATCGCTGTCCCAGACGACCCGTCCGTCGGCGGCGTGGACCGTGCTCGGGGAGATCGTTCCGAGAAAGCCTCGTCGCACGTCGTCGAAGTCCGAGGTGTCGGAGAAGGGATAGCGGGACTCCGCGGCGGAGGCCGCGGCGACGATCTCGGGGCGGGCGCTGGGAGCGTCTCGGTCGGCCACGGTGTCCTCGTCCTGTCGCGGATGGTGCCTCGCGTGCCCAGACGCGAGGCATGACGTCCCGCGAGGGTCACGCGGAGGTGGGCGCTGTGCGTCACCCGCAACGGGTGGATCGACTCGCTGGTGGCCGGTCGCCCCCGAGCGGGCCTGCTGCCGCCGTCACGACGCGGCCCCGGCGGGCAGGTCACCTGAGTGGGCGGACCGGCGGTCGCCTCGGTCGGCCCGGCGGTTCGCGTCCAGCCGTCGCAGGATCTGCTCGATGCGCTCCAGCCGACTGCCCTTCGGCCAGAACCACACGACTACTGCCTCACCGGCGGCGGCGCGACACCAGCATGCCGACGACGAACCCGATGACCAGTGTGAGCGTCAGCGCGGCCCACTGGGGCATGACCACCAGCGGGATGAGCAGCCGGATGCCGACCGGGTCCCGGTTCTCCAGAATGAAGACCAGGGCCAGGACGAGCAGCACGCCCCCGACGATCCATCGTGGGTTCAGCCCAGCGGGGCCGCCGCTCGCGCTCGGGGTCTTCCGGGGTGAAGCGTCAGGCATGGCCGGTCTCCTGGTCGATGTGGTCGTCACGGTCACGGTCACGGTCGTGGTCGCCAGTGCCCGTGCGGTCCGCGGTGCGGGCGGACACGGCCCGCCCGTTGCGCCGGGCCCGTTCGGACAGGACGTGGCGGATGACGACCTTGCCGGCGGCGGTCAGGGGGAGAGCGGTCATGGCGCCGAGCAGCCCGGCGGCGGCGCCGCCGATGAGGATGGCGACGAAGGCGCCGACGGGGGAGAGCTCGATGGCTTGGGAGAACACCCGCGGTGCGATGAGGTAGTTCTCGACGCCCTGATAGATCACGAAGTAGATCAGTGTCCCGACCGCGAGGGGGAAGCTGACCGTGAGCGCCGCGGCGACGGCGACGAACGAGGCCAGGGTCGCGCCGATCTGAGGGATGGCGTCGAGGACGGCGACCACGACGGCCAGCAGTGCGGGATAGGGGATGCCGACGAGCAGGAAGAACACGAAGGCGGCGAGCCCGGCGATCCCGGAGACGACCAGCTGGCCGGAGACGTAGCCACCGATGCGGCCCAGCGCGGCCTCGGCGGCGGCGATGCGGTCGTCGCGGGCGAGCAGGCGGTCCATACCGGCCCGGATGCGGGGCATGGCCAGCGAGAAGTAGACGAGCAGCGCGAGCACGGTGACGGTCGCGAACACGCCGCCGAACAGCGTCCCGAGGACGCTGAAGACGGCGGCGGCCCCGGCCGCGACCAGGGCGCCGAGCCCGGACAGCGACTGCTGGAGCTGCTGGTGGCCGCTCGGGTCGGCCAGCGCGGCACCGAGGGTGCTGCCGGGCCCGCCGACGCGCTCGCCGAGGGCGGCGAGGCGGTCCGGCAGCTCCGTGACCAGGTAGCTGATCTCGTTGACGGCCGGGATGATCAGTACCGCGGCCAGTCCTACGAGGACGACCAGCACGAGCAGCACGACGACGACCACGGCCAGGCCGCGCCGCAGCCCGTGGCCCACGAACCACCGGATCCCCGGTTCGATGCCGGTGGCGAGGAAGAAGCCCACGAACACCAGCACGATCGCGCCCCGCGCGACGACGATCGCCGCGGCGAGCCCGAGGACGAGCAGGACGGTCGCGGTGATCGCTGCGTAGTCCTCGAGCGGCATGCGGCGTAGACGGGCCGGCGGTGCCGCCGAGACGTCGGTCATGGTGCTCTCCTCGAGGCCGGCGGCGCAGACGTTCGGGGATGATGCGGTTGGTCGCCCGAAGGACGCTCCCTCCGAATCGGGTGAGGTGACCTCCTCGATCCTCGACGGACAGCCCGCCGGCGTCCGCGCCGCCGGGCGAATCGTCCTTCCACACCGTCGAGGTCGCCGTCTGCGGTCCCCTCGGCGTTGCGCTGACGCCCCGGTGCGGGGCGGTCGAGACGCTGTCCGATGCCGCCGAGCCGGGCGCCACCCGTTCCGGGTGATTCGAGAAAGCCGACCGCCAGATCGTCGCCTGATCAATGGACGGGGCATTCGGCTCAACGAGATCGTCTGAGATCGGGCTGTGCCTCGCCGAATCACCCACCATGATGGATCTATGCTCCAGCAGCGGGGCTCACGGACGCCGATCCCGCGGGCGAAGATCGCCATTCCTCGTGTTCCGTCCATCGGTCTTCCTCGCACCCGGCTCCTGACGTCTCTACCCGGTGTCGGCCAGCAGGCCCGATCGGCGCCCGACGAATCGCCGATGGTCGTCGAGGTGTGTGCCCCCGCCGGGTATGGCAAGTCCACACTGCTCGCCCAGTACGCGCGTGCGCTGCGTGACACCGGACAGCTCGTCGCGTGGGTCTCGTGCGACCGCCACGACGCGGACCTGCCGCGGTGGTGGACCGCCGTGCTCGCCGCGCTCGGAACTGCCGCCCACCGCCACCACCGTGACCTCGACGAGGCGGATCGCCCGAACGTCTTCGAGACGCTCGAGCCGCCCCGGACCGCCGAGCCGGCGTTCATGGCAGAGGTCGTCGAGGCCGTCGACGACCTCGAGATCGCGATCACCCTGGTCCTCGACGATCTGCACGAGCTTCCCGACGGTGAAGCGCAAGCCACGCTGGCGGATCTGCTCGAGTCGCTGCCGACCAACCTCCGCGTGGTCCTCGGCACGCGTCGAGACCTCGGGCGGCCGCTGCACCGACTCAAGCTCGACGGCCGGCTGATCGAGATTCGAGCCGAGGCCCTGCGTTTCGATCCCGCCGAGATGCGGGCGGTGGTCGAACGTCAGGGCATCGCGCTCTGCGACGACGTCCTGTTCACGCTGTGGCAGCGGACCGAGGGCTGGCCGGCCGCCACCCGCCTGGCGATCATCGCGCTGGGCGAGCAGGACTCCCCCGCGGAGTTCGTGGCGCGGTTCGCCGGGGACGACCGCGGGGTCGCCGACTACCTCGTCGCCGAGATCCTGCAGCGGCTCCCCGACGACGTGGTCCGGTTCCTGCTCGATGTCTGCGTGGCCGAGGAGCTCTCCGCCGAGCTCGCCGTCCGGCTCTCCGGGCGTACCGACGCCGGCGCGGTTCTGGAGCGTCTCGAACACGCCAACGCCCTGGTGCAGCGCCTCGGTGGGGCCGGGGACTGGTATCGCCTCCACTCCCTGCTGCGCACCTACCTCCAGGCCGAGCTGCGACGCCGGGACCTGCTCGCCGTGCGGGGCCGGCACCAGCAGGCCGCCGCATGGTTCGCCGACGCCGGCGACCCGGGCTCGGCGCTGGAGCACGCCGTCGCCGCAGCGGCCGACGACCAGGTCGCCCCGCTCCTCACACGCCACGGCCTGCAACTGTTGCTCACCGGGGGTGGGCACCGGCTCCGCGGGCTCCTCGCTCGATGCTCGCCGACCGTGCTCGCCGACCTCGAGGTCCTGCTCATCGTCGCGATCGTCGCTCTCGAGGACGGCGACCTCGTCGGCGGCGACCAGGCTCTGGCCCGCTTCCGTGCGGCGAGCCCGGAGGCACTGACCGGCCGCACACGACAACTGCTCGAGCTCGCCGAAACCAGCCGTGCCCGCCTGCACGGCGACATTCCGGGTGCCATCCAGGCCTCGGCCGCGGTCGGGCTGAGCAGCGTGTCCGCCGAGCCCGGCGGGGTCTATCTCGAGCTGCTCATGCTCGCCAACCGGGCTGCGGTCCGCATCGCGGCCGGCCACTACGGCGACGCCCGCGAGGACCTCGAGGCCGCGCTCGCCCTGGCTCGGCACCAGGGTCTCGATCATCTCGCGCTCGACTGCCTCAACCAGCTCGCCGGCTCCGCGGCGGGCCTCAGCGAGATCGGCTCCTCCCGCGCCTGGGCCGAGCAGGCCATCGCCTTCGCCCGCGAGCGCGGGTGGGGGTCGTCGCCGCGCCTGGCCTACGCGCACATGCTCGCCGCATGGTCCGCCCACCTCATGCTCGACGTCGAGGACGCCGCTCAGCAGGCGGCCGTCTCGCTGGCTCTGCTGCAGGGAGGCGGAGTGTCGCCCGAGGTCGAGGCCGTCGCCCGCTCGGGCGAGGCCGTGATCGCCTTCGATCGCCTGCCCGAACGCGCGCAGGCCCTCCGCCGGCTGCGGTGGCTCTGGGACGACATCCCCGAGGGCGGGCAGCCGTCCCCAGGCCTCGTCGCTTTCGCCGCGCTCGGGGAGGTCCGCATGTCCCTCGAGCTCGGCGAGCGCGACCACGCCGCCGCGGTCGTCCGCCGGGTGGACGCCGCCCTTCCCGACCACGGTGACGCCGCGGTCCTGTCCGCGCTCACCATGATCGAGAGCCGGCCGCCACGAGCCGCCGCCGCCATCGCCCCCGTGCTCTCGGGCGAGCGGCCTGCTCTGGTCGTGACGACACGCATCACCGCCTGGCTGATGGAGGCCCTTCTGGCCACCGAGGCGAAGCGGCCCGACGCGGCTCATCGGGCCCTGCTCGCGGCGCTCGACGAGGGCGAGCGCACCGGGGTGAAGCGGGCGTTCTACGACATGGGCACACCCGTCCGCGACCTGCTCGTCGCGCTCATCGGCCGCGCCGGCCGGCGAGAGCACTTCCTCAACGAGGTGCTCGTCGCGTGGCACGCCGCCCGCCAGTGGCAGCTGCGCACCGCCACCGATGCATCGGTGGAGCGGGCCCTCACGCGCCCGGCCGAGCTCGTCGCGCCGCTGACCGGGCGAGAGATCGAACTGCTCCGCGACCTCCCGTCGATGCTCACCACCGAGGGCATCGCCGAGCAGCACACCCTGAGCGTGAACACCGTCAAGAGCCACCTGCGCTCGCTCTATCGCAAGCTCGGAGTCAACACCCGCCGCGACGCCGTCCTCACGGCCCGGAGGATGAGCCTGCTCTGAGCCGTCTCACCCGAGAAGGGCGACGTGCGGTGCCGCCAGTCCTGCCCAGACTGGCCGGACACCGCCGGACCGCGGGAGGAGGCCCGATGCGCTACGAGTTCACCGTCGTCCAACGGATGTCCGAGACCGCGCTCGCCGCGTTTCCCGAGCTCGAGCGCTCCTCGGCCCCCAGCCTCGGCACGACGCTCTTCGGGCCGGTGACCGACCGGGCCCACATCGACGGGCTCCTGGCCCGCTTCAGCGACCTCGGGCTCGAGGTCGTCGACATGCACCGGCTGCCCGACTGAGCCGTCCCTTGGTGCATCCGGGTCACCGCCCAGGCCGTCGCCGCCCTCTCGGTGATCGTCGTCGGGCGGACGAGCCGGGGGGTCGCGTCGGGTGCTGCGGATGAGGTGGCGAGGTCAGGTCGCGGGCAGGGCGTCGCGGAGGAAGTCGATCGAGAGCTTTCTCGCCACGTTCGCGGCCTCGGTGGTGCGGAGGCTGTCGAGGAGCAGGAAGTCGTGGACCATTCCCAGCACGCGCAGGGAGGTGACGTCGTTGCCGGCCTCGCGCAGCTTGTTGGCGTACTTCACGCCCTCGTCGCGCAGGACGTCGGCCGTAGTAGGCCTCACCGAGGGCGGCCGCCGCCCGCACCGGCTCGCCGACGAACCCCAGGGCCGTCGACAGGACGACGAGGTCGTCACCGATCAGGAGCTCGTGCGGGCGGTCGGGACGCAGGACACCGGCCTCCTCGACCAGGGCGGCGAACCGAGCGGTCGTCCTGCGGCCTCACGGCCCCCAGGTCCGCAGCCAGACGGTGTGGGACGAGCGGCGCAGTTCGGCGAGCGCCTCCTCGGGGACCGGGGCCTCGGTGTCGGTCAGGACGTAGCCGCGCTCGCCGCGCGTGGACAGGGCCTGGCTCACCAGGTTCACGCCGCTGTCGAGCAGGAGCTGGTTGATCCCGGCCAGGACGCCCGGGCTGTTCGTGTGCAGGTAGCCCATCCGGAAGGAGCTCGGTGCCGTGGGCAGTGCGACCTCTGGGAGGTTCACCGACAGGGCGGTGACACCGGTGGCGACGAAGCTCAGCAGCTTCGTGGAGACGAAGTTTCCGATCTCCTCCTGCGCCTCCTGGGTGGAGCCGCCGACGTGCGGGGTGAGGATGACGTTGTCGAGCCCGCGCAGCGGGGACTCGAAGGTGTCGCCCTGCGCCTTGGGCTCGATCGGGAAGACGTCGATCGCGGCGCCGGCGAGATGGCCGGACAGGATGTTCTCCCGCAGCGCGTCGTCGTCGATCACCATCCCGCGCGAGGCGTTGATGAAGATCGAGCGCGGCTTCATCAGCGCGAACTGCTCGGCACCGAAGAGCCCTGCGTTCCCGGGCCTGCCGTCGACGTGCAGGCTCACGACGTCGGCCTCGCCCAGCAGCTGCTCGAGCGAGTCGACGCGCCGGGCGTTGCCGTGGGCCAGGCGGTCGGCGGTGTCGTAGAAGATCACACGCAGGCCCACCGCCTCGGCGATGTTGGACAGCTGGGTGCCGATGTTGCCGTAGCCGACGATGCCCAGGGTCCGCCCGCGGAACTCGTGGCTGCCGCGGGCCGACTTGTCCCAGATGCCCTCGTGCATCCGCTGGGTCTTCTCCGGCAGCCGGCGGACCAGCGCGATGATCTCGCCGAGCACCAGCTCGACGACGCTGCGCGTGTTCGAGAACGGCGCGTTGAACACCGCGACGCCGCGCTCGGTCGCGGCGGGGAGGTCGACCTGGTTGGTGCCGATACAGAAGCACCCCACCGCGAGGAGGTCCTTGCCGGCCTCGAGCACCTCGGGCGTGATCGTGGTGTTGGACCGGATCCCCAGCAGGGAGACCCCCGACAGCGCGTCGGCGAGCTCGGGTCCGCTCATCGAAGCCGAGCGCAGGTCGACCTCGACACCCTCGGCGCGGAACGCCTCGGCGGCGGCCGGATGGATGTTCTCCAGGAGCAGGGCCTTCACGCCGGGGAAGCGTAGGCGCCCGGCGCCTCACCCGTGCGCGGCGACCTCGCCCATCGCGGTCCCGATCGGGTCCGGCTCGGCGACGAGCTGCGCCCATCCGTGCCGGGTGGGCGTGCGGGTCACCGGCCAGCGCTCCGGGCCCGGCTCGGGGAGCCCGACCTCCAGCCGATAGCGCACCGGGGTCGGCGGGGGAGCCGCGTAGTGCCGGTAGTTCAACTCGAACGACGGGTGGAAGGCGCGCCACCGCGCGATCGAGGCGTCGACACGGCCCGGGTCCGAGAGCACCGGGTCGACCACGGTGCAGCCCCGGTCCTGGCAGTAGAAGGCGAGCGAGCCGATCTCGTTGCTCAGCACGACCCCGTCGGTGGGCAGGTCGCGGGCGATCGCGGCGTACTCGGCGGCGGTCGCCATGTTCTGCCGCATCGGCGCGAGACCGTCGGACCACAGAGTGCCGTGGACCACCGAGCCCGCGACGCACCCGGCCACGAGGAGGCCCGGCACCACCGCCGCGATCGGCGGGGACTGCGCGACGACCAGGACGAGCGCCAGTCCGAGGCCGGCCACCGCCGGCGTCAGGTAGTACTCGATCGGTGGGGTCTCGGTGCTCGCCAGCGCCCCGAGGTGCGCCGCGCCGCCGAGCCCGAGAGCGACCGGCGGCCACCGGCGGCGGTGCACGGCGATCACCACGGACAGGACGCCCAGCGCGAGGGTCACGGCGACGGCGATCGCCGCCCATCCGAACCGCGGCCACCAGTAGCCCGGCATCGTCAGGGTCCAGCCGCTCCAGGCGCCGTGCGCCCACTTCACCGCGACCGAGTGCGCCCACGCCGACCCGAAGTGCCACCACGAGAAGAGCACCCAGGGCAGGGCGACCAGCGCGCCGAGCGGCAGGGCCAGGAACAGCCGGCGGTGCGCCGCGACGCCGAGGAAACCGACGGCGACCACGGCGGAGATGACCAGATCCGGGCGGGCGAGGAACGAGGCCCCGACGAGGACGCCCGTCACCACCCAGCGTCCCTCGCTGCCGTAGCGCAGCACCCCCACGAGCACGGCCGCGCACAGGAACGACTCGAGTCCGACCGCCGAGGTGAGCACCGGTGACGTCGCGAGCAGCGCCGGCCCGAGCAGCCCCGCCGTCGGCCCGCCCAGCCGGTGCAGCCACGTCGCGGTGACCGCGAGGCACAGGCACAGCAGCAGCCCGGCCGCGACGACGGCGCGGTGCCCGGTGAGCAGGTGCAGGCCGGCGAGCAGGCCGATGTTGAGCGGCGAGGTCGCGGTGTTCGACTCGATGCCCGACGTGAGCGCCCACTGGCCGTGCTCGGCGAGGTTCCGCGCGAACGACAGGGAGATGAGCGCGTCGTCGGGCATCGCGTGCCGGGCGACGAGGAAGAGCACCGCGCCGAGCAGCGCGCCCCACGCCGCGGGCCACGCACGGACGAGCCGGCTCACGACCCCCGGACCCGCGCGAAGGCGGCCACGTCGGGGGCCGGGCGCTTCTCCCAGTCCGACTCGAGGACGTCGACGAGCCACGCGTCGGTCGCGACGATCGGCAGGATCCCGAGCCAGGTGTCGGTCATCCGCTCGAAGTGCGTGGGCGACCCGATGACGGTCTCGGCGAACGAGCGGTGGCCGCAGGAGGCGGCGACCACGAGCCTGCTCACCCGGTCGGGGTCGGTCGCGGGGCGCAGGAGGCCCTGCTCGAGCGCGGCGCGCAGCTGCGCGGCGGTCGAGCGCGCCCAGTCGCCGTACCAGGCGCGGTGCAGCTCGGCGAGGTGCGCCGTGCCCGACATCGCCCGGCTCCCGCCCCGCACCACGACGTCGTGGGTCCACCGGCTGACGTAGGCGTCGGTCTCGACCAGGAGCGTGCGCAGCGGGTCGAGCCCGCGCGCCGCGATCGTCGCGCGGACCTGCTCCCACGAGTCGACGACCTCCGTCACGAGGTCGATCGCCATCTGCTCCTTGGAGCGGAAGTGGAAGTACATGGCGCCCTTGGTGCGCCCGGACGCCGCGAGGATGTCCGAGAGGGAGGCGGCGTCGTACCCGCGCTCGTCGAACGCGCGCGCCGCCTCGAGCAGCAGGGTGTGGCGGGTGGCGCGGCCCCGCTTCTGGGGAGACGACCCCGCGTCGGACCAGCCGACGACGGGGACGTCCCACCAGTTCGTGACTGTCGCGCTCACGGCACTCACCTCCCCGTGGCCTGGTCGGTGAAGCCACTGGAATCGAGTCACGTTAGCGCCTGTGCAACGGGCTACAACAAGTTGCGGTACGCCTGGTCGGCCGCCCGCAGCCGGGTGTCGGCGCCGAGGTAGACGTGCTTGGACATGTCCGGCGAGTACCGGCTCGCCGGCGGGGTGCGCCCCAGCGTCTCGGCCATCGCCCGCAGGTGGTGCGGGGCGGCGCCGCAGCACAGGCCGAAGTAGCGCACGCCCGCGGCGCGCGCCCGGCGGGTGAAGTCGGCGATCTCGTAGCGGTGGCACGTGAACGGGTCGAGCGCGGTCGGGAAGGGCAGGTCCTCGGGCAGCGGCGTCGGACCCGGGTCCCGCAGCGCGTGGAACGTCGGCTGCTCCGGCGTCGTGCGGTAGGGCACCGGCAGGGCGGCCACCGGGACGTCCACCGCGGCCGCGATCGGCCCCAGCAGCGGCAGCATCGTGGCCGGGCCGCGCACGCAGTTGAGTCCGACGACGTCGGCGCCGAGCCCGGCGAGCTCGCGGCACGCCTCGGTGATGTCCACGCCGTCGCGGGTCACCGGCTCGGCGCCGGCCACGAGCAGGATCACCGAGGGCAGGTCCGCGGCGCGGATCACCTCGAGGGCGAGGCGGGCCTCCCCGAGATAGCGGAACGTCTCACCGATGACGAAGTCGGCGCCGGCCTCCGCAGCCCAGCCCACCTGCTCGGTGAACATCTCGCGCACCGCGGCGTGCGTCGCCGGGTCGGCCGGGTCGTACACGCCGGTGTTGCAGATGTTGCCCGCCAGCAGCGTGCCCGTGGTGTCGGCGACCCCGCGGGCGATCTCGAGCGCCTGCCGGTTGAGCGGTTCGAGGATCCCGTCCTTGCCGATCACGCGCAGCTTCTCGCGGTGCGCGTAGTACGTGAACGCCTCGACGACGTCGGACCCGGCGTGCACGAACTGCCGGTGCAGCGCCGCGACCTCCTCGGGATGCTCCAGGACCACCTCCGGCACGAACGCCCCGGCCTGCAGGTAGCCGCGCCGCTCGAGCTCGAACAGATAGCCCTCGCCGCACACGACGGGTCCGGCCGCGAGTCGCTCGCGCAGACGGTCGCGGGAGTACGCCGGCAGCGGCTGCGGACTGGTCATGGCGGCCTCGCTCTCGTGACGGACATCACCAGGATCACGGCTGGCCGTGGAGTCGACCTCGCTCCATCGATGCGATCCGCCACTGATCCCAGAAGGCCGGCCTTATGGGGCTGGGGCTCTCCCTCGCGCCGCCAGGTCGCGAACCGCGCCGACCCCTGCGCCGACTCCTGCGCCGACTCCTGCGCCGACTCCTGCGCAGGCGGCTGATCAGTCCGCGACCAGCGCTCCGCCACCGTCCCTCGACGCCGAGGGTCGGTGGCGGACCTCGCTCGGGGTGAGGCCCCGGTGGCGTCGGAAGGCGGCGCTGAAGCTGAAGGGGTTCGCGTAGCCGACACGGCGGGCGACGGCGGCGACGGTGACGTCGGGTTCGGTGATCAGCACGCGTTCGGCGACGTCGAGGCGGTGCTCGCGGACGTAGGACAGCGGCGAGGTGCCGACGGCCTCGCGGAACCGGCGGGCGAACGCCGCGCGGCCCACGCCCGTGTGGCGCGCGAGACCCTCGACGGTCCAGGCCCGCGCGGGGTCCTCGTGGACGGCGGCCAGGGCCGCGGACACGTCGGGGTCGGTGACCGTCCCGGCCGGTGCCGCCGCGGTGAGCACGTCGCGCACGGTGCAGGTGACCAGCCAGTCCAGCAGGCGCACGGAGACGACGTCGCTGTCGGGGGAGGCGCAGAACTGGTCGGCGAGCCGCTCGATCAGCAGGCGGCAGAACTCGGAGTCCGCGGAGACCACGACGTCGTCGGGTAGCGCGAGCATGCGGTTGCCGGTGCCGTGCAGGGCGAACCGGGTGACCAGCAGCGCCGTGTCCTCGTCCAGGCCGTCGGCGGGGAGGTCGCCGCGGCCGCGGGTCAGGACGGCGTCCCCGGGGGTGAGCGTCGTGCCCAGCAGGCGGACCCGCCCGCGGGCGACCGCGACCAGGCCCCATCGGTGGCCGCTCGCGACGAACGCCGGCCCCTTCCCGAGCTGCTCGACGGCGAACTCCGGCTCGCCGACGTGGACCGGGCCGAGCAGTCCGTCGACGGTCTCCACGCGCTCGAGGTTAGACGCTCGCGTAGGTGCCGTGGAGCCGCGCGGATGGGCATTCGCCCTCGGATCCGGACACCGTGGACGGCGTGGCCGAGGATGTCACCGTGCTGGCGGAAACGGCAGGTCGGGCCGCCGGACCGCCGCGGTGCCGCGCTGCCGCCGGGCCCGAGCGGCCCGTTCGTCGACACGCGCCCGGTACCTGGAACCGACCCCGGAACGGGAGGACCCGATGTTCACCGACGTCGACCGTGCCCTGCTCGACCGTCCGCTGCACGGGTTGCTGACGATCCCGCCCGGCCGTGAGCGCCTTCCGGCGCCCCGCCCGGTGTGGTTCGAGAGGACGCCCGAGGACGACCTGCAGCTGTTCTCGATGGCGGACGCGCTCAAGGTCCGCCGCCTGGCGGCCGACCCGCGGGCCTCGCTCGTCGTCGTCGCCCCGGCGACCGAGACGGAGGCCTGGGTCTCGGTCGAGGCGGACGTGACCGTGCACGAGTACGGCGCGGCCGACCTCGCCCTGCGGCTCGCCGAGCGCTACTGGGACGACCTCACGACGCCCGAGCACCGCGAGCTGGTCGAGCTGTACGCGAAGGAGGAGAACCTGCGCCGGATCGTGCTGCACCCGCGGCGGGTGACGCGCATGTCCCTGTGAATCAGCTCGGGTCCACCGACGTGGTGCCACCGTCGATGGTGATCGTCGAGCCGTGGACGTGGGACGAGCCGTCGCCGGCGAGCCGGCCGATGTCGCTCGGTCGCCATGCCGAAGCCGATGCGGCGGCGCCGGTCACGACCGCCGTCCTCGAGGGCGGCCTGCTGTCCTGAGTCCGTCGCGTGACGTCCGGATCATCCGTTTCCTGGAAAGGTGGACGTGGGCAGGCGCGGCACCGGCCGCGTCCCGACGGAGGGACGGCGCGATGGGTGAGGTCAAGGTCGAGCACGAGTTGACGTTGTCGCGCGAGGAGGTCGCGGACTGGCTCGCCGACCTCGCCGACGCCATCCGCGAGGGCGGGTCGGCGGAGCTGTCGCTGTCCGGCCCGGTGCTGACGCTGCCGCTCGCCGACGACATCGACGTCGAGATCGAGGTGGAGATCGACGGCGACGAGGTGGAGCTCGAGCTCGAGCTGTCGTGGTCGACCCGCGGCAAGGCGAAGGACGAGGACGGCGAGGACGGCGAGGAGGACGACGGCGAGGACGACGGGGGAGACGTCGTCGATGAGGTGGTCTCCACGGCGACCGACACGGCGACCGACACGGCGACCGACACGGCGACCGACACGGTGGCGGACACCGCCGATGCGGCGACCGACACGGCGACCGAGACGACTGGGGCCGTGACGTCGACCGTGAAGCCCGCGACGAAGCCCGCCACGAAGGCGCCGGCCAGGACCACCAAGGCCGCGTCGAAGGCACCGGCGAAGACCGCGAAGGCGGCGGGCTCCCCGTCGACCGGCGACTGAGGTCAGCCCGAGCCGGCGATGTTCACCAGCCAGCGGATGCCGAACCGGTCGGTGCAGTCGCCGTAGAGGTCGCCCCACATCTGCTTCTCCAGCGGTGTCCCGACCGTGCCGCTCGCGGACAGCTTCTCGAACCATCCGCGCAGCGTCGGCTCGTCGTCGCCGGAGAGCGAGATCGTGATGTCGTTGCCGCGCTGCCGCGTCTCCCCGGGCGGCATGTCCGAGACCATCAGCGTGATGCCGCTGTCGGTCTCGAGCTGGCCGTGCATGACCTTGTCCGCGTCCGGACCCTCCATGCCCATCTGCGCGAGCGTCGTGACGTTGGTGGTGCCGCCGAGGACCTCGGCGTAGAAGGCGATGGCGTCCACCGCCTCGCCGTCGAAGTGCAGGTACGGGTTCAGCGTGACGCCCATGTGATGCTCCGTGGATCGACGAGTCGGGCCCCGACGGGCGTGAAGCTAGACCCCGGTACCGACGCGCGGAAGCCACCTGACGGGCCCTCTCCGGCTCACGACGAGACGAACCGGGCCGCCGCGGGCGCGAAGGCCGTGGTCACCGGACCGGGCCACGACACCGCCTCGGGGCCGGGACGCGAGCCGGTGGCGCCGGCCTGGACCGCGTGACGGTCAGGGTGCCTGACCCCGCGTGGTGGGGCGATACGTGCCGAAGCTCCACACGTTGTCCTCGGCGTCGACCGTGGCGTACTCCCGCGAGCCGTAGTCCTGGTCGGTCAGACCCTGGATGATCGTGACCCCGGCGGCGACCGCTCGGCCGTGGTGGGAGTCCACGTCGTCGACGGCGACGTAGATGACGGCCCGCCCCGTGGCGAAACGGTCGCCCTCACGGTGGGCCCCGACCAGCACGGCGCCGCCGTTCTGGACGAGCTCGGCGTGCTGGATCGTGCCGGTGTCGTCGCGGTGGGCGGCGGCGACGGTGAAGCCGAGCGCGTCGCGGAGGAAGGCGATCGCGGCGGCGGGGTCGCGGTAGCGCAGGGTGGGGTAGACGCTCATGGCGGCGAGGTTAGGAGCGTGCCGCCGCCCGAGTCTTGGACGTCCGGGAACCCGTCCAGCCGTTCCCGCACGTAGCGGGTCGGCGTGCACCCGGCGAGGTCGCGGAACTCGCGGACGAGGTGCGAGTGGTCGGCGAAGCCGCAGGCGGCGGCGACGTCGGCGATGCCGCCCCCGTCCCCGGCGGCGAGCAGCATCGCGGCCTGCCGGAAGCGCAGCACGCGCCCGGCGGTCGTCGGCGCGAGCCCGACCTGACCCCGGAAGCGGGTGAGCAGGTGCCGGCGGCTCCAGCCGGTCTCCTCGGCGAGCGTCGACACCGCCACCCGCCCGCGCGCCCGCGTCAGCCGCCGCCAGGCGTGGGCGACCTCGGGATCGGGGCGGGTGCGCGACCGGTCGAGGAGACCGGCGAGCGTCGCGTCGACCAGCGCGCGGCGGTCCGCCCACGTGGGCGTGTGCGCGAGACGCTCGGGCAGGGCGGCGAGGGCCGGCACGTCGAGGGTGTCGAGCGGCGTGACGGCGTTGGTCAGCGTCGACGTCGGCCGGTCGAGCAACCGCAGGACGCCGAGCGGGGTGAGGTCGACCTGGATGCCCTGCTGGTGGCCGGCGAACGCCGTGAGGACCGCTTCGTCGTGCATGCCCGCGAGGAACGCCGCGGCGCGGGTCCGGCCACCGGGGCCGGCCGTCTCCAGTGGATCGGCCCAGGAGAGGATCAACGTGCAGGCGCCGTGGGGCGCCTCGCGGCGGCGCAGCGGCGCCGACGGGGAGACCTCGTCGTAGGCCTGATAGCGGAGCACCGGGCCCGCCAGCGCCCGATCCCGGTGCAGAGCAGGGGTGGGGGCCACGTTGGCAGCCTGCCAAAAGGGGCGCGGAGCGGATACCGTCCGGCCCGTGACGGCACGTAACAGGACGGACACGGACACGCAGCGCAGCGGAGCGGGACCGTCGACGCGGCGCGTGGTGGTCGTGGGCGCGGGCTTCGGCGGGATCGCCGCGGCCATCGAGCTGCGCAGCCACGGGATCACCGACGTGGTGATCCTCGACAGTGCGCCCGAGGTCGGCGGCACCTGGTACTACAACAACTACCCGGGTTCGGCCTGCGACGTCCCGAGCCACCTGTACTCGTTCTCGTTCGCCCAGCGCAGCGACTGGTCGCGGCTCTGCTCGCCGCAGCCGGAGATCCTCTCCTACCTCCAGGGCGTCGCCAAGGAGTACGGGCTGGGGGAGGCCTTCGTGCCCTCGGTGCGCGTCTCGGCCGTCCGGCTCGACGAGACCACGATGACGTGGACCGTCGGCGCCGAGGACGGCCGGAGCTGGCATGCCGACGCCGTCGTCCTGGCGACCGGCCAGCTGAACACCCCGGCGATCCCGTCGATCCCGGGTGCCGACGACTTCGCCGGCCCCCAGATGCACTCCGCGCGCTGGGACCACGACGTCGCCCTGGACGGCAAGCGCGTCGCCGTGGTGGGCACCGGGGCGAGCGCGGTGCAGTTCGTGCCGGCGATCGCGCCCGAGGTCGGGAAGATGACGATCTTCCAGCGCAGCGGCAACTGGTTCTTCCCACGCAGGAACCGGTACTACCCGCCGGTGCTGCGGCAGCTGTTCCGCGTCTTCCCGGGCGTCGTGCGCGCCCGGCGCTTCGTCCTCAAGGGCTACCTCGAGTCCCTGACGATCATGATCCGGCACCCGAACACGGTCGGGCGCCTCGGGCGGCTCTACTCGACGCTGTTCATGCGCCGCCAGCTGCGCGACCCGGAGGTGCGACGCAAGGCCTGGCCGGACTACACGTTCGGGTGCAAGCGCATCCTGTTCAGCTCGCACTACCTGCCTGCGCTGGAGCGCGAGAACGTCGAGCTCGTCACCGACCGGGTCACCGGCATCGAGGCGGACGGCGTGCGCACCGAGGACGGCCGCCACCACCCCGCCGACGTCCTGATCTGGGGCACCGGGTTCAAGACGACCGAGTTCATGTTCCCCATGGCCGTCGTCGGCCGGGAGGGGCGGACGCTGCAGGAGGAGTGGGGCGACGGCGCCCACGCCCACCTGGGGATGACCGTGCCGGGGTTCCCGTCGCTGTTCGTCCTCTACGGGCCGAACACCAACACCTCGGGCGGCTCGATCATCGTGTTCCTCGAGGCGCAGGTCGCCTACGTGCGACAGGCCCTCGAGGAGACCGTGCGGCGGGAGGCGGCGGCGCTGGAGGTGCGGCGTGACGTGGAGCAGGCGTTCGACCGGAGCCTGCAGGCCGAGTTCGAGGGCACGGCCTGGACGCAGTGCGACTCCTGGTATCGCGACGAGTCCGGCCGCATCGTCGCCAACTGGCCGAAGTACATGGAGCAGTACGTCCGTGCGGTGTCCCAGCTCGACCCCACGGAGTACGACTTCCACCCCACCCGGAAGTAGTCGCATCTGCTGGGCGATCTCCTGGCCGCGACCGACCGGTCCACAGCCCTTGTCCACACTGGGGACGAACTACACCGGTGTCATTTCCGGTGGTCAGGGACGCGGTGTCTAGGGTCGGGGCATGTTGCGCCGTGCCGAGATCGAGCTCAAGACCTCCGGCGAGGTGGACGCCATGCGGGAGGCGGGCCGGGTGGTCGCCCGCTGCCTCGACGCCGTCCGCGCCGCCGCGGCCCCGGGCGTGTCGCTGAAGGAGCTCGACGGCGTCGCCCACGACGTCATGACCGACGCCGGCGCCGTGCCCGCGTTCCTCGACTACCACCCGCACTTCGCGCCGTCGCCGTTCCCGGGCGTCATCTGCGCGAGCGTGAACGACGCGGTGGTGCACGCGATCCCCGGGCCGTACCGGCTCGCCGAGGGCGACCTGCTGAGCATCGACTGCGGCGCGTTCCTCGACGGGTGGTGCGGCGACGCGGCGTTCAGCGCCGTCGTCGGTGCCGAGCCCGACCCGGCGGATCTGGACCTGATCGCCACCACCGAGCGCTCGCTGGAGGCCGGAATCGCCACCGCGCGGCCGGGCGCACGGCTCGGCGACCTGGGTGCCGCGATCAGTGGCGTCGCGCGGGCGGCGGGGTACGGAATGCTCGCCGACCACGGCGGCCACGGGATCGGGCGCGCCATGCACGAGTCGCCGCACGTGCCGAACGAGGGCCGCGCCGGGCGGGGCATGAAGCTGCGGGCCGGCATGGTCATCGCGATCGAGCCGATGCTGCACGCCGGCGGCGGTGACGACTACGTCCACGACGACGACGGGTGGACCCTGCGGACCGCCGACGGCAGCCGCGCGGCGCACGCCGAGCACACCGTCGCGATCACCGAGGACGGCCCGCGGATCCTCACGCTGCCCTAGACGAGTAAGTCCGAACCCGATCAGTGGTCGTAGGCGATCAGTGATCGGGTCAGGGGCTGGCCGGTGGCTCGGTTGTGCCAGATGGCGGCGGTCATGGCCAGGAGGCGTTGGGCGACGCGTG
>NZ_JBXUHE010000040.1:0-64036 GCF_057180585.1 Actinomycetospora sp. 2LY8.5 | reverse complement strand
GAAGGCGGCGTCGTCCAAGGCTGGAAACCAGCCCTCGGCGCCCTCGCGCTGGCCTACCCCGACCGCATCGGCCCCTACCTCACCTGACCACCGACAGATCAACTTACACAGACAGATTGACAGGCTCGTCGTGGGTGGTCACCCGAATCCGGACTCCGGCGCGTTCGCAGGCCTCGATCAGCTCGACCCACTCCCCGACGCGCCGCGACCCGCGCGAGGACTCCCACAACACCAGCACGTCCGCACCGAACGCCCCGGAGGCGAGATCGGCCATCAGCCGGTCGAAGTCGTCGCGGGCCTTGGTGGCGTACCGCGACGCCGACCGCGAGTTGTCCCGGTACGCCTCGCCCAACACGATCGCCTCGCGGGCCGCGTCGCGGGCGTTGTCGTCGTGCTGCTCGTCAACCGACCGCGCCCGCCCCGAGCGGTCCAGCGACACCCGCAGGTACTCCCGACCGGTCCGCGGGCTGGTTCGGGGGTTCTGCGGCTGCTGACCTGGCATACCGGGAGGGTACAACTAGGAAGGGGGGTGATTGGTCCGGTGTGTTTCCGCTCCATGCCACGCCGCCCGACCGACGCAGGTAGCTCTGCGGGCGAACTGGACGAGGGCCGGTTGGCGGCGAACCCGGACCGGCTGCGCTTCTCGTCCGCGTCGGCCAGCCCGAGCAGCACCGGCGGCAACCCGACCTCGATCCCGGTCAGCACCACTTGGAACGAGTGCGGCCGACCGGCCACCCCGAGCGACAGCAGTCGCCCCAGGCCGCCGATCCAGAAGACCGCGGTCAGCCAGCGCACCGGGCGCGCCGGCACCGGACTCTGCGCGGCGACCCACAGCCACGCTGCGCCGTAGCCGGCGAAGAGCCCCCCGTAGAAGCGCTCCCGGCTGTCGACCGTCGGTCCTGCGTCGGACAGTCCCGGCACGGACCCGTTGCCCCACAGCAGGTGCACAACCCCGATGGGCAGGCAGGCGGCACCCATCGCCCACACCAACCCTCGCAGAACACGAGCCACCCCACGACCTCCTTACTAGACACGTGTGAATTAACTGTGACCGGGCCAGTGAACACGTGTCAAGTAGCCTGGGCGAGTGCCTCCGCGGACCCGTCTCTCGCCCGACGACCGGCGCGCCCAGTTGGTCGCCGTCGCGGCGCGGTCGTTCGCCGCGCACCCCTACGACGAGGTGCGCATGGACCGGATCGCCGCGCAGGCCGAGGTGTCCCGCGGGCTGCTGTATCGCTACTTCCCCACCAAGCGTGATCTCTTCGCCGCGGTGTACCGCCGCGCGGTGAGCGACCTGCTGGCCGAGAGCCGGTTCGACCCCGAGCGCGACCTCACCGACCAGATCGGCGCCGGGCTCGACGCCCACCTCGACTACTTCGAGGCCAACCGGCACGCCGTGCTGGCGGCCAACCGCACCCTCGCCGGCGACCCGGCCATCCAGACGATCATCACCGACGAGCTCGTCGAGCTGCGCGACCGGCTGATCGCGGCGGTCGGGGTCTCCGGGCACTCCCGCGACCTCGCGGCGGCCGCCGTCCTGGCCTGGCTGACGTTCATCCGCACCCTCTGCCTGGAATGGCTGACCACTGACACCATCTCCCGCGACGAACTGCGACAGATGTGTCTCCGGGCCCTGTACGGCGTCCTGGGGCCCGACCTCGACTTCGGATGACCAGGTCCTCCTCCCGCCGCTCGAGGATCGGTGTCGGGACCGAGCTGCTGCATGGCGAGTGGCTGCGCCGCGGTGACGCCCCTGCCGCTGCTGGCGGCGATCGAGACTTTCGAGCACCTGCCAGCCACCTCATGGCTCGCGCGGGCCCGCAGCGGGCCCGCGCCACGTCGAGGCCCCAGGCCATCCCGTGGAGCTTCGATCACTAAGGGTCTTCCTGAGCGCCGGGCGGAGAAGGACGGCGCCGGCTAGTCCGCCGCCCCGAGGTGACGGTCCAGCTCGTGGAGGGTCAGGCGCTGCCGGCGCAGCGGCTCGGTGGCGTCCAGCGCCACGGCATGCAGACCGCCGAGGAACAGCTCCAGCTGCTGGTCGATCAGCACCTCGTTGAGCTCGGCGCCGATGACAGGCAGTGGACGGGACAGTTTGATGATCCCGAGCACGATGTCGATCGGGGTGACACCCCGGCGGAGCTGCCCGTCGTGCTGGGCTGTGCGAACGAGGTCCTCCATGCGCTCGAGGAGCTCGTTGCGCTGCGCCTTCAGCGCTCCCCCCTCGGCCCGCAGGTCCTCCTCCAGGGCGGGTGCCAGCACGGGCGTGAAGACACCGACCCGGCGGCGCACCAGGCGGCGGATGAGCTGCGCCAACGCACCCCAGGCGTCCGCATGTTCCGCGACGGCGCCGTCCATCTCCTCCCCGACGACGGCCATGTTCTCCCAGGCGACCTGCCAGACCAGCGCGCGCCGGTCGGGGAACCGGCGGTAGAGCGTGGCCACGCCGACGCCCGCGCGACGGGCGATCTCCTCCAGCGGAGCCTGGACGCCCTGCTCGAGGAAGACCTCGCGAGCGGCGTCGACGATCTGCGCGCGGTGACGGCGGGCGTCCGCCCGCAGCCGGGGCCCGCTGTCGACCACCTGGCACTCCACTCCCTGAACCCTGTATATGGAGGGAAGCCCTCCGTTTGTGGTAGCTTACCGCCCCCATCAAACGGAGGATTTTCTTCCACTTAGTTTGGAGTGTCCGGTGCCTCGAACCGCGATCCCCGACAACCGGAACTTCCCGTCCCCGCGGCAGTGCCCGTTCGCCCCACCGCCGGAGTACGAGCGACTGCGCACCGAACAACCCGTGTCCCGGGTGGCGCTACCGACCGGCGACACCGCGTGGCTGGTGACCCGATACGAGGATGTCCGGACCGTGCTGAGCAGCCCGGCGTTCAGCGCCGACGGCACCCGCCCCGGCTTTCCCGCCCTCGTCCCGGGCGCAGCGCAGATCCTGCGGCGACCGCCGTTCATCCGCATGGACCCGCCCCAGCACACCTTCTACCGGCGCATGCTCATCCCGGAGTTCACGGTCAAGCGGATCAAGACGATGCGGCCGGGCATCCAGTCCATCGTGGACGGCCAGCTCGAGCACCTGCTCGCCCAGACCCCGCCGGTCGACCTGGTCGAGGCGTTCGCGCTCCCCGTGCCGTCGCTGGTGATCTGCCAACTGCTCGGTGTCCCCTACGCCGACCACGAGTTCTTCCAGAGCAGGAGCAAGGTCGTCGTGTCCGGAGCGAGCGCGGAGCACTCCGCGGCCGCCGTCGGCGAGCTGCGCACCTACATGGACCGGCTGATCACCCGCAAGCAGGCCGAGCCCGGCGACGACCTGCTGAGCAAGCTGGTCACCGAGCAGCTCGAACCCACTGGCCGGCTCGGCCGCGACGAGCTGGTGATGATGTGCCTGATGCTGCTCAACGCGGGCCACGAGACCACCGCGAACATGATCTCCCTGGGCACCGTGGCGCTGCTCGAGCACCCCGACCAGCTCGCGGCGCTGCGGGCAGACCCCGACCTGCTCCCCCACGCGGTCGAGGAGCTGCTGCGCCACCTAAGCATCGCCGACCTCATCACCACCCGGATCGCGACCGAGGACACCGAGCTCAGCGCCACGACCATCCGCGCCGGCGAGGGGGTCATCGCCCTACTGGCCGCCGCCAACTGGGACCCCGGCACCTTCACCGAGCCCGACCGGTTCGACATTCACCGCGGAAGCCGCCACCACGTCGGCTTCGGCTACGGCGTGCACCAGTGCCTCGGGCAGCACCTCGCCCGACTCGAGCTCGAGATCGCGCTCTCCGCCCTGCTCGCGCGCATCCCCACCCTGCACCTCCCCGTGCCGGCCGACGAGCTGCCCTACAAGCACGACAGCATCGTCTACGGCCTCCACGAGCTGCCCGTAGCCTGGTAGTCGGCCTGCCCGCCCCACGGGTGCCATGAGCCACGCGGGTGACCAGTGCCGGCAGCCTCGGTTCGGCGGCCAGGCACCTCGGGGCCGGCCCGTTCTGCCGGCGCGGAGCATTGCCGACTGTCGGGGTTCCCCTGCCGATCCCCACCGTTCCCGCTGCAACACCCGTACCGCTGCGACGCGCCCGGCCATCCGGCTGTGCCCTGAGCCGGATGGACACGAGTGCGCCCGCCCGTGTGCGGGCAATGGTCGGCCGGCCTGGGGCATGTGCGGCGACACCGTGATCCGGGTCAGAGGCACGCGCTGCTCCAGGCACCAGCAGGGCCGCGAGTCAAGCGAAGATCGCGTGGAGCTGGTCGACGGCCTCGGGTCCGTACCCGACCACTCCCACCGGCACTGCACCGTCGATCGTTTCGACGACTTTGCCCGCCCACACCGGGCCGAACCCGCCGCATAGCTCGATGAGCTGCACGCCGTCGGCTACCAGCTGCCGAGCAACCTCGAGGACGTGCTCGGGACCCGGGATACCGACGACCACCGTCCGGCAAGAGCAGGTGTCCTCTGTGCTGAACCTTCCCTCGGGTGGGCTGCCCGCTGCCGTGTAGACGAATGCCCAATGCGTCAATGCCACTTAGTCCTCTTTCGATCACGCGGCTTCCACCTGGGCGCTGCGCCCATGATCGGGCAGTGCCGCTCCACGACGATCGACGGTCGAACGCGACACTGCCCGTCCCGGCGGGGAGGCGGCGACGGTGGCGTGCTCCGTGAGAATCGATCACCCCTCATTGCGGGATCCCGCATCGTGCATTGAGTGCATCTATACATCAAGTGCAGTTAGAGTGACCTTCGTCGCGTGGCTCCTGGGTGTCGAGATCGGCCATCCTGCCCTAGCGTCGACCCCGAAGGGGAGTACTCCCGACGCGGCGTCGTCGTCAGTACGGACCAGGACAGGCTGGCCCGGTGGCGCCGGTCCACCCGAGGTGGGCGGAGGAGACCTTCAGCGCTCCGAGCTGCGCTGGAGGACCGCCCGTGTCCGTACCCCTCTGGATGTGGCTGGCGACGATCGGCGTCGTCGTCGGCATGCTGGTGTTCGACTTCGCCGGGCACGCCCGCGATCCGCACGAGCCGACGCTGCGCGAGTCCGCGATCTGGTCGGCCGGCTACATCGCCGTCGCCCTGCTCTTCGGCGTCGGCGTCGGGGCCTTCTCCGGCTGGCAGTACGGCGGCGAGTACCTGGCCGGCTGGCTCACCGAGAAGGCGCTCTCGGTCGACAACCTCTTCGTCTTCCTGCTGATCATGACCAGCTTCGCGGTGCCGAGGATGCACCAACAGAGGGTGCTGCTGATCGGCATCGCGATCGCGATCGTCATGCGCGGCGCATTCGTCGCGGTCGGGGCGGTGGTCATCGAGCGGTTCGTCGCCGCGTTCTACCTGTTCGCGATCATCCTGTTCTGGCTCGCCTGGTCACAGCTGCGGGAGGCGCTGTCCCCCGACGGCGCGGACCCCTCCGACGCCGGTGACTCCCGCCTGATCCGTGTGGTGCGCCGGGTCCTGCCCACCTCCCCGGACTACGACGGCGCGAAGCTGACCACTCGTGTCCACGGGACACGAATGCTCACCCCGATGGCGCTCGTCATCGTGGCGATCGGTCTGACCGACCTGCTGTTCGCGTTCGACTCGATCCCGGCGATCTTCGGCCTGACCCCGGAGCCGTTCCTGGTGTTCACCGCCAACGCGTTCGCCCTGCTCGGGCTGCGCCAGCTGTACTTCCTCATCGGCGGGCTGCTGGAGCGGCTGGTCTACCTGGCCCACGGCCTGTCGGTCATCCTCGCGTTCATCGGTGTGAAGCTGGTCCTGCACGCCCTCCACGAGAACAACGTGCCGTTCGTCAACGACGGTCACCCGGTGCCGGTGCCGGCGGTGCCGATCTGGCTGTCGCTGACCGTGATCACGGGGACGATCGCCGCCAGCGCGCTCGCCAGCCTGGTAGCGCCGACACGCAGTGCCGCGGGCGACGGGAAGATGCCGCGGCCGCCCTGCGACGGCAGCCGGACCACCCATGGGTGACCCAGAGACTCGGCCCCGCACGGGCCCCGCTCATCCGTTCCGGCGGCGGCCCCACATACCGATCTCGACCGCCCGGTGCATCGCCTCCCGGATGCCCTCCATCGGCTCCCCGCGGGCGAGCGCGGTGATCGCTGCGGCATAAGTGGCGGCCATGACCGCAGCGACGGTGGCCTTCGCGCCGATCTCGTCGAGCTCGTCGGGGAACAGCTCGAGCAACACTGCGGCAAACCGGCGCTCTGACTCGAGACGGCGGTGCAGCAGGTTCGCCTGGACCGACGGCACCTCCGGGGCGAACCGATACTGCAGGCCCCGGAGCTGCGTCATCTCTTCAGGCTGGTCGATCATGGCCCGCATCGCCCGCGTGAACGCGTCGTCGGGGCCCTCACCGGGGACCCGTTCGGCGATGACCTTCAGGCCAAGGTCGACCCGTGCATCAGCCTCACCGGCGAGCACGTCCTCCTTGGTCACGAAGTGCAGGAAGAACGTGCGGGTGCTGACATCCGCCTTCTCGGCGATCTGCGCGACCGTGGTCTCCTCGAAGCCCTGCTCGGTGAACAGCTCCACCGCCGCATCGACCAGCGCGCGGCGCGTGGCGAGCTTCTTGCGCTCCCGCCGACCCATCTCCTCGCTCACGACGCGAAGTATTACAGTCAGCACCTAAATGCAGTAGCTGTATCGCTACACTTGATGCATCGACAGCAGAGAGATGCGGGACGTCGCGGGGCGCGAGGCGTTGGTAACCGGCGGGACCCAAGGGATCAGGCGCGGGATCGCCGAGGAGCTCGTCCGAACCGGCGCGAGGGTCGCCCTCGCCGATCTCGACCGCTACCGCCTTCTAACGACAGAGGACGAGCCGGCGGCGGCCGGAGACCTGGTCGCGCTGGGTCGCGAGGCGTCGCCGTCAAGCGCCGATCCGCCACCCGCGGGCGCGCCGACGCACCTCCCAGAACACGGTATAGCGACCGCCCCTCGCGAGGAGGTCCTCGTGTCGGCCCTGTTCGGCGATCGTGCCGTCGTCACCGAGCACGAGGATCCAGTCGGCCGCGACGACCGTCGGCAGCTGGTGGGCGATCACGACGAGGGTCCGCCGAGCCATGAGCGCGCGCATCGACCGGGTCACGACCGTGGCGTTCTCGGGATCGAGCGCAGCCGTGGCCTCGTCGAGCATCACGATCGGCGCGTCCTTGAGGATCGCCCGCGCGACCGACACCCGCTGGCGCTCGCCACCCGAGAGCGCCACCCCGCCCTCCCCCACCGCGGTCGCCCAGCCATCGGGCAATTGCGCGACGACCTCGTCGAGACCGGCGAGCCGGGCCGCCTCGGCGACGTCGACGTCGGAGGCGTCCGGGCGGCCCATGCGGACGTTGGCCTCGAGGGTGTCGTCGAACAGGTAGACGTCCTGAAGACCATCGACAGCTGACCGCGCATGTCGGCGTCGTCCAGCTCGCGGACGTCGACCCCGCCGACCAGCACCGACCCGTCCGCCACGTCGGGGAACCCGCCCGATCAACGTGGTGATCGTCGTCTTGCCGGAGCCGGACGGCCCCACCAGCGCCACCATCGTCCGCGGGGCGACGCGGAACGAGACGCCGTCGAGCACCGTGCGCTCGGTGGCGTAGCCGAAGCGGACGTCGCGGAATTCGATCGCCCCCGGCTCCTCGACGGCCACGGGTTGCGCAGGCGCAGGCAGCGGGCGCTCGTCGAGGATACTGACCACGCGCGCGAGGTCGTTGCGGGCCATCCGCAGCGCCCCGGCGAGCAGGCCGACGTCGGCCAGCGGCCCGACGAACCGGGCCCCGAGCGCGATGACCGCGACGAGCACGGCGGCCTGCACCGACCCGGCCACGGCCAGCCCCGCGCCGACGACGATGATCGCCGACAGGGTCATCTGTACCGCGATGCCGCTCATGATCGAGCCCGGGACGCTGGCCCACACCGACCGTCTCCCGGCGGCCCGCTGCTCGGCGATCGCGTCCGAGAAGGGCCGGTATCCCTCCGCGCCGCGGCCGAACGCGCGCAGCACCGGCTGGCGGCGGGCGAACTCGACGGCCCGGCTGCCGGCGACGACACCGGCCTGGTCGACCGCCTGGTCGGTGCGGGCGATCAGGCGGGCGCTGGCGGTGAACGCGAGCGCGATCACCGGCGTCGCGACCACCGCGACCAGGCCGAGGCGCCAGTCGAGGAACAGCATGACCACGGCGATCGTCGCCGGGGTGACGACGCCGGTGACCAGCGGCGCGAGCAGGTGTGCGCAGACCCCGCCGACGGTCGTGGTGCCGGTGGTGGCGCTGCGGGTGAGACGACCGATGCGCTCGGAGCTGAACCAGCCCGGCGGCAGCGTGACGATGTGGTCGCCGAGGCGGTGGTGCAGGGTGCGCAGGATCGTCAGCGCGACCGCGAAGCCCGACATGGACTGCAGGTAGTGGACGACGCAGGTCGCGACGACGGCGGCCAGCATGATCGGGAGCCATCCCG
This sequence comes from Actinomycetospora sp. 2LY8.5, assembly GCF_057180585.1. Classification (NCBI taxonomy): domain Bacteria; kingdom Bacillati; phylum Actinomycetota; class Actinomycetes; order Pseudonocardiales; family Pseudonocardiaceae; genus Actinomycetospora; species Actinomycetospora sp. 2LY8.5. The sequence goes on along the minus strand of NZ_JBXUHE010000040.1, from coordinate 55,602 downwards.
CCGCCGTGGCGGTGTCGCCGACCAGCAACGCCGAGAGGGTCGGGACGAGCAGCGCCAGGGAGAGCCCTTGCAGCACCCCGTAGAGCACCAGCCACGCCAGGAAGCGTCGCAGCGCCGGCGTGTGCGACGGACCGAGGATGGTCGAGAGCAGGGAGATCACGAGCGCTCCTCCGTCGTGGTGCCGGCGGCCTCGGCCGCGGCGTGGGCGCTCCACATCCGCGAGTAGAGTCCGCCCGCCGCCACGAGGTCGTGGTGTCGGCCGCGCTCGACGACCCGGCCGCCGTCGAGGACGACGATCTGGTCGGCGTCGGCGATGCTCGGCAAGCGGTGCGCGATCACGAGCAGGGTGCGGCCGTGCGCCAGCTCGCTCAGTGCGTCCTGGATGGCGGCCTCGGCCTCCGGGTCGGCGAACGCCGTGGCCTCGTCGAGGACGAGCACCGGGGTATCGGCGAGCAGGGCCCGGGCGATCGAGACGCGCTGGGCCTCGCCACCGGAGAGCACCGCGTCCTCGCCGATCACCAAGTCGTAGCCGCGGGGCAGCTCGAGGATGCGATCGTGGATGCGTGCGACCCGGGCGGCCGCCTCGACCTGCTCGTCGGTGGCGTCCGGCGCGCCGAGCCGCAGGTTGTGGGCGACGGTGCCGCGCAGCAGCCCGACGTCCTGGAGCACGAAGCCGACGTGGCGGTAGAGCTCGTCGGCGGCGATGTCGCGCACGTGAACGCCGCCGACGCGCACTGCGCCGGCGGCGACGTCGTGGAAGCGGGGGAACGAGCGTCGCGAGCGTCGACTTGCTGGCTCCGGACGGCCCGACGAGCGCGGTGACGGTGCCGGCGGGCAGCGTCAGGTCGATGTCCTGCAGCGTGGCGGCCTCCCCATAGGAGAACGACACGTTCTCGAACTCCACGTCGGCACCGTCGGGGACCCGCGGAGTACTCGGCGCCGCCAGCGGCGGCGTCGCGAGCAGCGTCGCGATGCGCCCGGCGGCGGCCGTGGCCTGCAGGGAAGCTCCGCGGGGCCGGCTCGCTTGGTGGGTCCCGGTCGCGCCGGCACCGGGCTGAGATCACCCGCCCCGTTCAGCACCTGTCTCCGGTTCTCGACGCCCTAAGGTTCCCGGTGTACCGGTGGTAGGCGGTCATGCCTGCTGCGGCGGACCTCAATGGGACACCTGGTCGGCAGTCGACTCCAGCCAACCCACCCACGTCAACGGGCGGAGGGAGCGTGCGGCCACCTTCCTGGGGCGTCGAGTTCGTCGGCGATGTCGTAGCCGTGGATCCAGTCCAGCTGCTCCGGCAGGGAGCGCAACGCCCGATCGCGGTCGGCCGAGGTCGCGCCGTCCGGCCGGTGAAAGATCTCCGAGTTCACCCATGACGCCCGCTGCACCTGCCTTGTGCGCGTCCGTCGGCGGGCCTCGAATGTGCTCAGGGCTGCCGGGAGGTCCGCGACCGTGCAGTCGGCCAGCAACCTCGCCAGCAGATAGGCGTCCTCGATGGTCTGGTTCGCCCCCTGGCCCTGGTGCGGCAGCATCGAGTGCGCGGCGTCGCCGAGCAGGACGATGTTGCCACGATGCCATGACGACAGGGGCGGGAGCGAGTACAGCGCCCATCGCGGACTCTGCTCGCATGCGGTGACCATCTCGACTACGGCGTGATGCCAGCCGGCGAATTCGGCCTCGACCGTGCCCGCTGGCGCGTCCTGCAACCATCGATCGACGGGCCACGGGACGGGGCCCGGGACCACTGCGAGGAAGTTTACGCGATCCCCGGCGATCGGATAGTGGAGGATATGCGCACCCGGCCCCATCCAGAACTGAATCGCGAACGGATCGGGCAGCGACGGTAGGGCGTTGATGGGGACGATTCCTCGGAACGCCGACGTCGACGAGTACTGTGGAACGACGCCCTCGGGGACGACCCAGTCTCGGACCACGGAGTGGACGCCGTCGGCGCCGACGACGACGTCGGCGGTCACGGTGGCGCCGTTCGCGAAGGTGAGCTCGATCTCCGCCGCCTGCTGGGTGATCGCCTTCAGTGTGTGGCCGAGGTGCAGCCGCTCGGGGGCGAGCGCTGAGGCCAACACAGTCTGGAGGCTCACGCGGTGCAGGCCGAGGAACTCGGCACCATAGCGTTGCGTGTAGGTCTCCCTCATCGGGAACGCGATCGATCGGGCACCGTCCGACCAGTGTCGGTACACGACCTCGGTCGGCTCCACGGAGACCTCGGTGAGCCGCTCGCCCACGCCGAGCCTACGCAGGACACGCGTGCCGTTGGCAGCCAGGCCCACCGCGGCCCCGGCCTCCCGCAGCTCCGGTGCATGCTCGTACACGTTTGCCTCGACGCCGAATCGACGCAGCGTTAGCGCGAGGGTCAGGCCGCCGATACCACCACCGACGATCGCGATTCGTGGCACATCCATGTCCTTCATCTCCGGTCCCGTCGTCCGTCCGACGTCCGCGCGAACTGCCTCCGAGCGCCCAGCGTCCAGCGCCGCCACCATGGCCGTCTCCTGGCACGTCTCAGATGTAGGTGGTGATGTTCTCGGGAAGCTCGAACTCGGCCCGGGCGAACGCCTCGTACATGAGGGTCGGATTGATCCACGCATGACGGCTGCCGACACTGAGGTCCCTCCAGTACCGCTGCACCACGCTGCCCTCGCTGAAGGACGAGGCTCCGCCGAGGTCGAGGAGTCCGTTCATCGCCGCCTGCATCCGCCGCACCCCGTGCGAGGTGTCCATGCGGCAGCGCGCTCGCACCGCGGGCGGCAGGGCGCGGCCGCCAACCGTCTCGTCCTCGAGGGTCGACGCCGCGCGCAGGATGTGCAGCCAGGCGCTGTCGATGCTCATCCGCGCCTTCCCGTACTCGGCGTTGAGGACCCCGGAGTCGGTCTTCTTGCTGAAGTCGAAGTAGGAGACGCCACGGTCGGGGAGATCGCGTGCGACGACCGTGGCAGCCCCTTCGACGGCGCCGAGCAGCGGGCCCATCAGCGCGACGCTGAACATCGCCGCGAATGGGATCCGGTCCATGTACTCACCGTCCGCCGCCGGATTCGCCTCCTGCGCGAGGCGGCCGCTCAACGTCATCATCAGCTCTCGGGGCACTCGGACCTCGTCGGCGATGACGGTGTTGCTCCCCGTCGCCCGCATGCCGGCGACCCGCCAGGTGTCTTTGATCGACAGTTCCGACATCGGCATGAAGGCGAATCCGACCTCGGCGGGGCCGGCGGCGGCGTTCTCGATCCGGACCCCGCCGAAGAACCAATTCGCATGGAGGCAGCCGCTGGCGAACCCCCAGGTGCCGGAGACGAGGTACCCGCCGTCGCTGGTCGGGCGGGCTCGCCCGTTGAAACCGTTGACCCCGCACACCAGCGGCCGCCCGCCCGGTGCGCCGAGGATGGTCCGTGCGCCCTCCTCGGGCAGATAGGCTCCGGCCATCGCCGTGCTGTAGCTGATCAAGGTGAAGACCCAGGCCGTCGCCGGGCAGCCCTTCGCCAGCTCGGCCGCCACTCGGAGATGGTCCTGCAACCTCGCGCCGAGGCCACCCCATCGCCGGGGGACGACCAAGTCGAAGAAGCCCTTCTGGACGAGGGCTTCGATGGTGTCGTCGGAGACCCGACGTCGTTCCTCGGCGTCGGGTGCACGTTCCAGCAGGACGTCGTGCAGCTCGCGCGCCTGGGCGAGCAGCTGCTCGGGGGTGGTCTCGGTGGTTGTCATGAGTGAGCCTCCAGTTCGCTCGGCGTCGGCGGAAGGGGCGCGTCGGTACCCGTCGGCCGCGCCTCACGCGGCCGTGGCGGGGGACTCGCACATGTGCTCGGCGGCCAGGAAGCCGAAGGCCGATGACTGACCGAGCGAGATCCCGCCGCTGGCGTAGATCCGCCCCATCACGCTGGCGGCGGACGTTCCGCAGGCGTAGAGCCCCTCGATGCGCTTCCCGTCGGGGGTCAACACTGCGGCGTTCTCGTCGGTCACCAGACCGCCGGCCATGCCCAGGTCGCCGGGCACGACCTGCACCGCGTAGAACGGAGCCCGCTCCAGCGCGCCCAGACAGGGATTGGGCTGCACCGCCGGATCGCCGTACACCTGGTCGTAGGCCGACACGCCCCGGTGGAAGTCCTCGTCCACTCCACGGCGCGCCATGGCGTTGAACCTCGCGACCTGTTCGACGAGTCCCGTCGGGTCGATGCCGCACTGCACGGCGAGGTCGCGGATCGAGCTGGCCTTCTTCAGGTGCCCGCTTCGCAGCCACGCGGTGGGGCGCAGCCTGGGGAGCGACGAGCCGAGCGGGAAGCGGTTGCGGTGCTGGGAGTCGAGGATGAGCCAGGCTGGTACCGCGGGGACGACTCGTTGGCGCTCGTACATCGCCTTGCCGACGGCCATGTAGTTGCACGCCTCGTTGGTGAACCTGCTGCCCGTAGAGTCGACGATCATGGTGTGAGGCTGGTGTCGCTCGGCGAAGAACAGCTCAGGCTGCCCGGTCGGGCCGATGAGCAGCGGGAACCAGTACGCCTCGTCGAGGTTGTCCACCGCGGCGCCGAGCTCGGTGCCGCGGGCGTAGGCGTCCCCGGTGTCCGCAGGGACCGTCAGTGACCAGTCCGTTGAGACCGGGTGCGGACCGAACTTCTCCCGGAGCTCCTGGCTCTGCGCGAAGCCGCCGCAGTTGAGGAGTACGCCACGCCGCGCTCGGATCCGCATCATCCCGCGGCTGGTGCGGGCGAGGACTCCGGTGACCCGGTCACCCTCCCGTAGGACGTCCACCATCTCGGTGTTCAGCAGGATTGGGATCGACAGCTGCTGTGCAGCGTGGAGCAGCTGGCCGATGTAGGCGGCGCCAAGCGTCAACGGCTGCACGCCCCGCAACTTCGTCCAGTACGACCTGGCGAGCACACCGGCCGCCGCCGCTGCCGCCCGCGGAGACGTCATGGCAAACGACATCTTCTTGGCGTCCCCGATCGAGCTCATCAACGCGCCCAGGGGGAACTGCTTGGAGTCGACGACCCAATTGCGGCCCGGACCGAGGCGGCGCGCGTCGAACAGCGGCGAATTGAGCATCCGGCCGTCGGACTTGCCCCCCGGCAGCTCCGGGTAGTAGTCGGGGTAGTGGTCGACGAAGAATCGGCAGCCAACGGACTCGAGGAACGAGAGCATGCGCCGTCCGCCCGCGAGGTACGCCCTCTTTCGGGCGGTGTCGGTTGCTGGTCCCGCGTTGCCGACCGCAGCCTCTAGGTAGTCCAGACCGTCGTCCACGGAGTCCGCCACGCCCGCGGCCCGCTGGCAGGGGTTGTCCGCGAACCACAATGCGCCGAGCGACCGGGACGAGGTCCCTCCGACGTGTGGGCTGCTTTCGATGACCAGCGGCTTGTAGCCGCGCGAGCGGCTCACCATAGCCGCGATCAGGCCGCCCGGGCCCGCGCCAACCGAGACGACATCAACCTCGATGTCCCTGATGCCACCTAACTCCGTTGACGACATATCGTCCTCCTCATCTCGTTCAACCGACCAGATCGAGTACCGATCGCACGACCGCCGACTCGCGATGGCTGGCGCCATCGAGACCCGGTCGAAAAGTGTCACCACGCCCGCCGACTTGCCCGAGTCGACCGCGGTCTGGCGGCGCTTCGACTAGAGAGAACTGCGTGAACACACGCGGCGGGCTGTGGGCGGCTCGACGTGGCTGCCCGCCCGGACCGGGAGGACGCCAGCAGGTTGTCGGTCAAACAGTCAGGTGCTGGAGATCGGCAGCGGCCTCCGCCGAGATCATGGGAGTGCCTTCGGTGAAGAACCCGGAGGGGAGTTGGGTGCCTCCGATCGCCAGCCCGTCAGCAGCGAACTCCTCCATCGTCCACGTCTTCGTCTCCCCGTCCGGATCGAAGTGCAGGAACCCCGAGTTGCCAAACAGCTCGATCCGGTTCCCGCCAGGCTCGAAAACGTAAAGGAACGCGCCCTGGGTGATCCCGTGAACGTCGGGCCCGGCCTCGATCTTGATGCCGTACTCGCGAAACATCTCGGCGGCATCGACATTGTGCTGGTAAATCCCATAGTAGAAGGCGAGGTGGTGCAGGCGCCCGCGAGCCCCGTAGGCGTCGCGCATAATTGCGATCTCGTGACCGAGCAGGTTGCTCGAGAGCCAGGCACCGATCTCGTCCCCACCGTCGACGACGCGCTCACGGGTCAGGTAGCCGAGGTGTCGTTCAAGCGACTCGCGGGTGCCCGCAACGTCCCGAGCGAGGAGGTTGACGTGATCGAGTCGCTTCACAGGGATGCCCTGGAGTGGGCGCTTGGAGGCGCGCGACTTGATCGGAGAGCGCAGTTCTGCGGGCGCGTCGTACTTCTGCGCCTCCCATAACAGGGCGAACTCGTGGCCGTCGGGCGTGCGATAAGCAAAGGTCTTCCCGTAACCGAACTCGTCCTCGTGCCACCGACCGTCGACGTTGCCATCCCGGAGGGACTTCACCCGACGATCTAGAGCGGACGCCGACCGCGTCCGCAGGGCGGAGTGCCGGAGCCCAGCCTCGGGAGCCTCAGTGAGCTTCAGGCTCCACTCGTACGGATCCTCGTAGCCGCGAAGGTACGCCGACTGCCCCTCACGTCTGACCTCGTACATTCCGAGCAGCTGAGTGAAGAACCGCAGTGACTCGTCGGGGTTGGGCGTCAACAACTCGACCCGTGCGAGGTGGGCGATCTCCGTGCTCAATGTTTCCATCTCTTCTCCTTCGGATCGAACGTCTTCGCGTGCCTATTCCGCCAGAAAGTCGCCCACCAAGGCGCAGAACCGTTCAGCCTGCTCAACCTGGACCCAGTGACCACATCGGCCGAACACATGGAGCTGGGAGCGAGGGATCATCATGTTGAGCTGCACGGAGGACTCCAGTGGGATCACCCGGTCCTCCCGGCCGTGGACAATCAAAGTCTCCTGCTCGATCGAGGCGAGACTTTCGTCAGACAGACTCATGCGGTCCAGCGCTGCCTGACGTGGCGGCGGGAACATGCGGGCCCATGCCTCGGCGACTTCTGGTCGTGCGGCCGCATCGTGGCGGGCCTCGGCCACTTCGTCCGTGACGAGCCCCTGGTCATAGGCGAACAGAGCCAGCAGCTCACGCATCTGTTGCCGCTCCGGCGTGTAGCCCCAGACGGCGTCGAGGGCGGCGGTTATCGTGAAGCTGCGTCCGACACTGCCCATGAGGACAAGTCGCTCCGCGCGCTTCTCGAGCGCGAGCCGCAACGCCATCCCCCCTCCGAAGCTGTTGCCGACCACGTGCACTTTGTCGAGCCCCAGGGCGTCGAGGAAGCCGATCAGGTGGTCGACCCACGCCTCGACCGAGTACACCGTCCCCTGCGGTCGTTCGGTATCCCCGAAGCCAAGGATGTCAGGGGCGACGACGCGGAACCGCTGTGCCAACGTCCGCAAGGTCCCGCTCCAGTTCGCCCAGGCCGAGACACCAGGACCGGAGCCGTGAAGCAGCAGGACCGAGGTCCCCTCGCAGTCACCGGCGTCGTAATAGTGGGTCCCGACGCCGTCGACCATGACGCGGTAGCCTCGTGACTCGACTCTGGCCATGCGGTCGATCCACCTCCGTGGTCCTGTTAGACGTCAGTGGACCTCGCCACCCGCGCGCGCCGGAAGCGTCGTTTCGGTGGGTAGAACGCGCGAACCGCGCCAGCTGGGTCCGCACGGTGCGCCACTGGCGTCCGCGCGTCCTTCGGGGCATCATGTGTTGGTGGGCACGCGAAGGGGCATCAACTTGACGCCCTCGCCTAGATGCTCCCGGCGCCGATCGATCTCTGGTCAGATCTGTCATGTCCACAGACACCAGTGGCGGTGGTCAACGTGAGCGGAGGACCGTCGGGGAAAGCCGACGTCACGGTGCGCTCGATCTTGACGGCCCTGGACGTGCTCGACTGCTTCGTATCGGACGAGGAGATCGGCGTATCGGAGATCGGTCGCCGGCTCGGAGTCTCGAAGAGCACGGTCTACAGGATCCTGTCCACGTTGTCCCGCCGCGGGTTCATCGAGCAGAACCGCGACACGAACCGGTACCGGGTGGGTCTCCACATATTCGAACTCGGACAACTCGCTGCGACCCGCCTACGATTGCGCCAGGAGGCCATGCCGCTGCTCGAGGAAATCCGGCAACGGACCGGCAGCACGGTCCAGCTGTCCACGCCTGACGGGGTGGACGTGATATTCGTCGAGCGGTTGCAGAGCGCTCGCGGGCTCGAGCTACTGATGCCGTTCGGACGACGAACTCCCTCCCATGCCGCGAGCGGTGGCAAGATCGTCGCAGCTCACGACGAAGCGTTTGCGCAGGCACGGCGTACGTGCGGATTCCCGAAGCTGACACCACGGACTACGGCCTCTGTCGAGGAGTTCGACCAGCATCTCTCGTTCGCCCGGCACAGCGGCTACGCTGTCACGTTCGATGAGGTTGCTATTGGCCTATCGTCCGTCGCCGCCCCCATCTTCGATTCCGCTGGCCAGGTCGTCGCGGCTCTCTCGATGATCGACGTGTCAGAGAACGTGCGGGCACGCACGGAGAGAATGGGACGGCTGGCGACCGAGTCGGCGCGCAAGCTGTCTCGATCGGTCTGAACCGGCCAGGAGCACCGGGCTAGTGCTCCTCGGACGTGTGCCTCACACGCTCGCACCTCTCCGACTCTTCTGGCTACAGGGTGCGTCGATGTCGTATCGGGCCTGGCCGCAGCCGCGCGGTCCTCTCGCGTGGCTCCGAGAACGCGACGCCGGCGTGCGTGGCGGTCACGGCGCTGGACACGTTGCGCGGGTCCGACACGGACGACATTGACTGCCGTGATTGGCATGGCGGTCGCGAAGGACGCCCTGTGGACGACGAAGATCCCCAGTCGGCGATTGGTGATGCCACGGCAGCCTGGCCGGTTGGACGCGGCGCTGCAGCCCGAAGCGATCGACGCCCTGCTGGTGGTCGACGCCAAGGTGGCCGGTAGCCCGCTCGACCGGGCTGATGGTCTCCTCGACCAGATGACCAAGTCCGTTCTGGGCGGGCCCTGCAGGGCGAGGCGTCCCATCACGTGGCTACGAGCGCGACGCCCCCGTCTGGGTCGGTTCGGGGGACGTCGCCACGCTACCGTCCGGTCCCTGCTCCACTATGGAGCTCTTGCACTCCGAGTCCGGAAGAGCGCTACATGCGCAGTGGATCGGGTGCTGTCCGGACCTTCGATCTGATCACGTCCGCGCCGCAGTCGGCGAGCAGCCGCCCACAGCACGGGCCGGCGATGAGCGTACCGAGTTCCAGTACCCCCACGGCGTGCACTGCGCCCTCGTGCCGGACCGGGCGCGGTCAGAGCTGGCCACCGGCGTCCACGACCTGCATCGAGCCGGTGATGTACCGGCCGCTGTCGGAGACGAGGAACAGGATGGTCTCTGAGATGTCCGATGGCTCGAGGGCTGCGATGGGGAGCTTGTTGAGGGTGCGAGTCGCCACCTCGAAGTCCTCCCTCGTGGGGTTCTCCAGGTCTGGCCGGAAGAGCCGGTACATCGCGTCGTTGAGGATCATGTCGGTGTTCACCATCGTCGGGTGCACCGTGTTGACTCGGATGCTGTGCGGCGCGAGCTCCTTGGCCATCACCTTTGCCAACATCACCAGGCCCGCCTTCGACGCTCCATAATGAGCGGTGTTCTCGTTCGCGTAGATCGCCGCCAGCGAGCTGATGATCACAACGGATCCGCCGCGACCACCTCTCACGATGTGCGGAACGGAGGCCTTCAGCGATTTCCATACGCCGGTGAGATTGATGTCTATCATGTCCTGCCACGTCTGGTCGGACATGCTCAATGTGGGTGCCGGACTCGAGATCCCCGCGTTAGCGACGACGATGTCCAGGCGTCCGAACTCCGCGATGCCCATCTCGACGGCGGCCTCAAGACCTGCGGGGTCCCGGACGTCGGCCTCGGCAGCGACGATCCGTCGGTCCAGCGCCTCCACCTGCCGGACGACCTGAGCAAGGTCCTCAGCTGTGGCCAGCGGATACGGCACGGTGTCGACCACCGCCGTGGTGTCCACCGCGATGATGTCGGCCCCCTCTTCCGCGAGGCGGACGGCGTGGCTGCGGCCCTGACCTCGCGCCGCACCGGTGATGAACGCGACCTGTCCGTCCAGTTTCCCCATGTTTCCTCTCTTCGATTGCGTCAGGGCACGGCCGAATCAGCCCTGGAGAGACGACCGTCTTGAACCGCTCGGTCCGAAGGTCAACGACCGCCGGGCATGCCGCAATTCGAGCGTTCCACGTCATGACGAAATTCGCCGACGCAATTGGCGACGGTCGCGCTGACGTGCGCCGGACGTCGACGAGATTGTCACGCAGGACCCTCCCGGGAGGGACCCAGGCGTCGAGGACTATGCGGCGCGTCAGGGCTCCGCGCCGTGATCGGAACGTGTGCCGTACCCGGCGGTAGCCGGTGCTTGTTCGTGGGCGACAAAATTCGCCCTTGGAGCACACATACACGCCGCCAGCCCAGCGGCCCAGATAGACGACCGAACCGAGAGAATGGTCCAGGTTCGACAAACGGGGCGCGGTTCGCGCTCATCGCGTGGCCGGTGGTGTCGCCCAAGACCTACTCGCGGCCGCCGATCTGCCGTAGGAGTTGATCGTTGTCGAAGACGACGGTTTCGTCAAGGAGTCGGTCCTCATCGAAGTGGAAGATCGCGACCCCTGGTACGTCGACATTGCGGCCGGTCGGCTCGATGCCCGAGTAGCTCCCCCGGTGCTGCGCGGTGAAGTAGCCGTAGAGGATCACTGCACTGTCGGCGTGATGGGTCTCGGTGACGTGGTAGTAGAAGTCGGGGAACGCGGAGAGTAGGGCGGTGAGGCCCGCCTTGACGGCGTCGTGGCCGTCGAGTTCCTGGCCGAGCATGATGTATCGGGGTCGGTGGTGGAAGGTCGCGAGGGTCCGTTCCAGATCCCCGACGTTCTCGGCGTCGAGGTGCTCGTCGACGATTGCTTGTCGTCGCTCTCGCAGTGTCGTCAGCGGCTCCGCGGCGGTCACTGGGAGTCCTCCCATGTGGGTTCGGCGAACACAGGGTCGACGTCCATCGTGATCCGGTAGTCCACGATGGCGTCGCCGCGCAGGCGGATGACCGTCACGCACGGCAGCTCCACCTGCCGGTCAGTGCCGGCGTGGAAGCCGATGGAGAACTCAGCGATGATGATGTTCGGCTGATGCCAGACCTCGACGATGGTGTGTGTGGTGGTTCCGAGCGCGTTCAGGGCGCTGACGACGGCTTGTCGGATGTTCTCCCGGCCGTGCACAGGGTCCTGGTTCGCGAACCGGAAGCGAGCGTCGGCGGCGAACGGTTCCAGGTAGGTGTCGACGTCGCCGTTGTCGAGCGCGGCGGTCATCTGCACTACCCGCTCACGGGCTGTCTCCAGGTTGAGCTCGGTGGAAATTGACATTCTGCACCTCATGTTGTTGTCGGCTTGCTCCGATTGCACGACCCTCGGGCGTCAGCCGGTGGCTCGCCGAGAGAGCGGCGGGCACCCGTATAGCCGCTGATGCCTTGGTCAGCCGTACAGCCCGATGGGACCGTCTTGGAGATTGATGACGACGCCCTTGGTCAGGGTGTAGTGGCCGATCGTTTCGGCGCTGCCCTCGCGCCCAAAGCCGCTCTGCTTGTAGCCGCCGAATGCTTGCCCCTGCACGAAGTTGTAGTAACGGTTGACCCACACGGTGCCAGTCTGGAGGCCACGCGCGAGCCGGTGGGTCCGCGCGAGGTCGGTCGAGAAGATCCCGCCGCCAAGGCCGTAGATCGAGTCGTTTGCCATCTCCAGCACCTGCTCCTCGCTCTTCCAGGGGAAGACGCACGTGACTGGGCCGAAAATCTCCTCCTGCGCGATCGTCATGTCGCGGGTGACGTCAGTGAAGATCGTCGGCTCCACGAAATACCCGCCGTCGAAGCCAGGTACCGTTGCGCGCTGGCCGCCAGTGAGCGCAGTGGCCCCCTCTTCCTCGCCTAGCTCCAGGTAACGCAGCACACGGTCGAGCTGGAGCTGTGATGCCTGCGGTCCGAGCTGGGTGGTGGGCTGGGTAGGGTCGCCGTGACGGACTTTGCGGATGGTGTCGGCGAAGCGGGAAACGAATTCCTCGTAGACTCCTTCCTGCACGAAACAGCGGCTACCCGCCAGGCAGATTTCGCCCTTCATCAGCGTCGTCGACATCACCGCGCCTTCGACGGCCTGGTCGAGGTCGGCGTCATCACAGATGATCATCGCGGACTTGCCGCCCAGCTCGAGGGTCTGCGGAATGATGTTCTTCTGGGCGTACCCCATGATCGTTCGGGCGGTGGGGCGGGACCCTGTGAAGGCGACCTTGCGGACCTTCGGATTGGTCACCAACGCCTCGCCAACGGCTGGGCCGTAACCGGTGAGGATGTTCACCACGCCCGGCGGGAGGATGTCCGAGCACTCCTTGATGAACTCCAGCACCGACAGGCAGACGCTCTCGGCCGGCTTGAGCACGACGGTGTTGCCCGCCGCCAGCGCGGGTCCGAGCTTGAAGGACATGCTGATGAGCGGGATGTTCCACGGAATGATCTGGGCGCAGACACCGATAGGTTCGCGGTGGGTGATCATCGTCGCGCCGGGCAGATCGACGGTGTCGCCGTGCAGGTCGGAGACGGCCCCGGCGTAGACGTCGAACATCCCCGACGCCATCGGCACATCGGCCATGTGGGACTCGGCGAGCGTCTTGCCGTTGTCTAGAGTCTCCATCATGGCATAGTCGTTGGCCCGCGCCTTGAGCCTTCGGCCCATCTCGAACAGGATCGCTTGGCGCTCGTAAGGTGAGGTGGCGGCCCACGTCGGGAATGCCCGGTACGCGGCGTCGACCGCTCGGGCGGCGTCGTTCTCGTTGCCGGCGGCGATTCGCGAGATCTCTTCGCCGGTCGCGGGGCTGAGGATCGGTATGGTCTCGCCCGAATCCCCGCCGACCCATTCGCCGTCGATGAACAGCCCGTATTCCGCCTGGAAGTACCGACTCGCCAACTCTTCGAGGGGCGACGGGCCGGGCAGTGTGACAGACATTCTATACTCCTCCTCGCTCGTTCGACCCACTAGACTGCATTAGGGCTACGAGCCCAGTTCGAAACCTGGCGGGGGAAGCTGCCCCCATGCGCTGAAAACCTGAGCGAAGTCGCCGATGTCCCAGTAATTCGGGCCCGCGGCTCTGTTGGCCGCCCGCCCCATCTCGGCGGACAACTCGTAACGGTTGCCGCCCGGTGTCTTGAAGTAGGTGAAGAGGTTCGACCCGATCACGTGTCGGCCGGGGCCGACTTCCACCGGCAGCCCCACGTGGCCGAGAAGATCAGCGCTGCGTTTCATGTGCTCGATGTTGTCGAGCGTCCACGCGAGGTGGTGCAACGTGTACCCCCCTCCAGTGAGGAACGCCATGTCGTGCTGGTAGTCGCTGGTATGCAGCCAGCCCCCGAAGTAGCCCCCATCAGGTGTTTGGATGACATCCGACGCTCGGAAGTCCAGCAGCTGCGTGAAGAAGTTGGTGAACTCCCGGCCGTTCTCGAGCATCACGGTCACATGGTCGACATCGAGCGGCGCGATCCCGGTCCCGCGAGGATGGGCCGGCCGCGCAACTGACAGATACTCCACGCTCTCCTTGAGAGTCACCAACTCGATGACGTGCCCGCTCGGCGCGGCGAAGTGAAGCGCCTTGCCGACTCCGGGGTCGGGGTCGGACCGCAGCTGCGTCTCGATCCCGGCGTCGCGCAACCGACCATCATAGCGGTCGAGGTCCTCGTCCGAGGTCACGTCGAACGCGATGCGCTTCACCCCGGTGCCTCCGGTGGTGAGGATGACATCAGCGTTGTTGTCGATCCCGCATCCGAGGTAGATGGATTCGCCGACTCGATCCAGCTCGACCAGACCAAGTGTCTCGCGATGGAACTGGAGCCCAGCCTCTGCCTCGTTGATTCCGACCTCGACATGCGAGAGCTTCTGAATCCCCATTGGAATACCTTCCCGTCGCCTGGTCCTGTGGTGTTCCCCTACGACGAGGCATGTAGCAGCGGGTTCCTCGTCAGTGAGCCTCGACACCGAAGGGGCTCACTCGGGGACGGTCTCAAATGTCCGATTTCTTCCCGAACTCGTCAGCGAAACTGACGCTGCCACGGCTCTCCCGGAGATCGGCGTCCATGGCGTCGAGGAGTCGAGAGTTCTCGATGATGACCATGTGCACGTCTCGGTCGTGCGCGTAGTGGCGATGCCAGATCCACGGCGGCGTGAAGACGAAATCGCCCTTCTTCCACTCGACGACCTGGTCGCCGATCTCCGACCACCCGGTGCCTTCGGTCACGTAGTGGACCGACTCGTGCACGTGCCGCTGCAGGTCCGTCGCCGTCCCGCCCGGTATCATCTGGAGGAAAAACTCGACCGTCTTCATCGGCAGGTGTCGGATCAAGCCGATGTGCGAAGGATTGTCGGTGCTACCTCTTAGCCAGCAGGCATCCTCGGAGTGCGTCACGAGGTGCGGCTCGGTGACGTCCTGGTCGTCGCGCTCGTGCACGCGACGGAGCTGCTGGAGGAATTCCTGGAGGCCTTCCTCGCTCAGCTTGGCGCTCTGCGGCTCGGTCATGGGTGTCCTCCAAGACAACGGGGTGAGGAGCCATCGAGATGGCTGCAATCACGCTCGGATCGGGCGTCTATCCGGTCGGGAGCTCCTGCGACCGCGTCTCGCGAGCGGAGAGCGTGCAGAACAGTGAAACCAGCGCGAGGGCCGCAATGTAGAGTGCAATGGGCCAGAAGTGCCCGACCGCCGCGAGCAGGGCGGTCGCGATCAGCGGAGTGAAGCCGCCGGCGAGCGCGGAGGTGAGCTGGACCCCCAGAGAGACGCCACTGAGACGAACCTGTGTGGTGAACAGCTCAGCGAAAAAGGCACCGACCGGAGCGCTGATCGGCGCGTGTCCGAGACCGAAAGCCAGGATCAGTGCCAGCTGGATCAACCCGGTCGACTTCGTGTTCATCAGCAGGAAAAAGGGCGCGGCGAAGGCCGTCAGGAACACGGCACCGATGACCATGACCGGCCGCCGTCCGATACGGTCGGAGAGCGCGCCCCAGAGCGGCAGCGTGATCATCTCCGCGACCGCCCCGAGGAGGACAGCGGCCAGCAGCGTCGAGTTGGGGAGGCCGAGGAAGGTGCTGCCGTAGGCGACCGAGAAGGTCGCGATGAAGAAGAAGGCCGCCGTTTCTCCCGACTTCATCCCGAGGATGAGCAGGATCTGCCTCCAGTGTTGGCGGAGCACCTCGAGCATCGGAGCTCGCACCGTCCGGTTCTGCGTCCGGGCTGCCTCGAATACGCTTGACTCCGGCACGCTCAGCCGCACCGCGAGGCCGACTCCGACGAGCAGCAGGCTGAGCAGGAAGGGGACCCGCCAACCCCAATCGAGGAAGGTCGCCCGGTCGAGACCGGCGACCGCCCCGAAGGCCAGAGTCGCGAGCACGAGACCTGCCGCCATCCCGACCCCGGGCCACGCGCCGAAGAAGCCGCGCCGTGCAGAGCGGGCTCCATCGGCTTCAGCCGCCATCACAAAGGCTCCTCCCTGCTCGCCCCCCATAGCGACGCCCTGGAGCAGCCGGAGGACGACGAGCAGGATCGGCGCCGCGACACCAATCGTTTCGTAGGTCGGCAGCAGCCCGATGAGGGTGGAGACGACCCCCATGCCGATCATCGTCGTGATGAGGACGCTCTTGCGTCCGATGCGGTCCCCGAGGCTTCCGAAGATCACGCCGCCGAGCGGGCGGGCCAGGAAGCCAACACCGAAGGTAGCCAATGCCGCGAGCGTACCGACCACCGGATCGGCGTCGGGGAAGAACAACGTGCCGAATACGAGCGACGCCGCAGTGCCGTACAGCACGAAGTCGTACATTTCCATCGCGGTGCCGGCAGCGGCGGCGGTCACGGTGCGAGCGGTCCCCGGCCCGGTGCTCGTCCGAGCGGTCGACACCGCATCGCTGTCAACGGTCGACACAGGTGGGTCCTCTCTCAGAGGTGGCGGCTCGTGACCGGCACGCCCGGACGGGAGACGGTCGGCATGACGGAAGAGGGAAACGGGGTCCGGTGGTACACCGCCGACGGGCGCACATGGCCGCGGCGGCTCGCCTACACCGTGACGGTGGCCTGCTGGGCGCGACTCAAGTCGGCCCACCGCCGCCCGGCCTCTATGGCTCCATCGAGGTAGTCCTGCGGGGCGCTCTGGTAGGGCGGACGCGCGGGGCCGGGATCGACGACCCCTGCTGCCGCGATCCGCGCCTTGTCCAGCGGGATGTTGTAGAGCGAGAACTGCGAGAAGTCCCCGCCGGGCATCAGGGTCTCGTACGTGTGCCTGATGCCGTTCGTGATTTCCTCGGCGTCGTCCCAATCGGCTGACGAGATCGCTTTCCGCAGCCGCTCCAACGGTGCGGTGCCGCAGGCCGTGCTCGGGGTCCAGCACGCAGGCGCCCGGCCGCCCGCCAAGCGGTTTGCGTCGAGCCAGTCGGCGTCCATGGGGAGTAGCCGGAGCTCGTCTCCGCAGGCGGCGACGTCGTCAGCGTATTGCGGGCCAAGTGGTGGGTACTTGGCGCCGATGAGCGTCGGGATCTCAGCGAGGCGCGCATACACCTCCGGGGTGATCTTGCCCTTGAAGGCGGACGGATTGTCATAGAGGATGACCGGGGTCTCCGGCAGCGCCTCTGCAACTTCCGAATAGAAGCGGACGGTGCTGTCAGCGTCCAGCTGGCACCACATCGGCCGCCCAAGGAACAGCCCGGTGGCGCCGGCGTCCAACAGCCTGCGAGCCCGACTGATCGTCTCCCGCGTGTGCATCGTGGTCGCGCCGACGAAGATCGGAGCCCGTCCGCTGCACTCGGCGGCGACCGTCTCCGTGAACGTCACCGCCTCCTGCTCGGTGACCGTCGCCCCTTCACCGAACGTCCCCAGCGTGATCAGGGCGTCCACGCTGTGGGAGACGCCGCGGATCATCTCGGTAGTCGTTGCCACATCTACCGTGTCATCGGCGTCCCACCGTCTAGCATCCGACGTCGCCGGCGTCGGGACGATCCCTACGACACCGACCAGGTCCTCGGCCAACTGCATCCGCACCACGACTTGCTCCTTGTGTGAGGGTAGAAGGACGAACCGGGTACGTCCCGGCCGGACATCTCGAGTCCGGGGCGGGGGCACCGCACTCAGTGACCAACCGGCCAACCCGAGGAGAGGCTGCGGTCGTGCGACGACTCCCGCGCCCCGCCAACGTCGGTCTCGTCAGACGTACATGGTGACGTTGGGCTCGACGCCGAGATCAGCTCTGGCGAATGCCTCGAACATCAGCGAGGAGCCGATCCAGGCGTGCCTGCTCCCGACGCTCAGATCCCGCCACAGCCGCTGGAGCGGGTTGGACTCCGCGAAAGACGAGGCACCGCTGATGTCAAGGAGGATGTCCATGGCGGTCCGCATGGCGATCGCCGCCTCCGAGGCGTCGGCGCGGCAACGAATCCGGACCTCCGGGGGCAGCTGGGCCTCGAGGGTGCCCTGCTCGAGGGTGTCTGCCGCGCGCATCACATGCAGCCACGCAGTGTCGATCTGCATCCGGGCCCGGCCGAGCTGGGACAGGAGCGTCCCCGAGTCCGTCTGCTTGTCGAACTCGAAGTACGACACACCCCGCTTGGGCATGTTCTTGCTGACGACGTCGTATGCAGCCTCGACGGCGCCCAGGCACGGACCCATCAACCCGATGCTGAACAGTGGCGCGAAGGGCATCCGGTCCAGGACCTCACTGTCGGGGCCCGGGGCGATCTCCTGTGCCTGCCGGTCACCGATCCGCAACATGAGCTCGGGGCGAACCGTCAGCTTCTCCCCGATGACAGTGTTGCTCCCGGTCGCGCGCATGCCCGCGACGTTCCAGGTGTCCTTGATCGAGAGGTCCGAGAATGGGATGAAGGCCCACCCGAAGTCGACGGGGTTGTCATCCTCGTCCAGGATCATGACCCCGCCCATGAACCAGTCGGAGTGCAGACTGCCGCTCGCGAACCCCCATCGACCCGAGACGACGTACTGACCGTTCGGCGTCTGCTTCGCGCTCCCGGTGAAACCGTTGACGCCGCAGACGAGCGGCCGTCGCCCGGACCCGTACACGAGGTTCGCGCCCGCCTCCGGGAGGTACGCCCCCGCGATGCCGGTGATGAAACCGATGATCGTCAGTACCCAGCCGCTGGAGGGGCAGCCCTTGGCGACCTCGGCGGCCACCTTGACCTGACTCTTGATCCCCTCCCCCATCCCGCCCCAGCGGCGCGGGACCAGGAGCTCGAAGAAGCCCTCCTCGTACAGCGCGTCGATCGTCTCCTGCGGGAGTCGGCGGTCACGTTCCGCGCCGGCGGCACGTTCGGCAAGGACCGAGCGGAGGTCCCGCGCCTTGGCGAGCAAGGCGTCGGTGCCCTGAAGCGTTGAGGTCATCGTTTCAGCTCCTACGGTTACGTGGGTCGACGCGGCGGGCGCCACAACTGATCGGGCACGGTCGGCGATGTGCTGGAACGGCGTCAGGAAGCCCGCGGTACGGTGGTGGATTGCGACGCCATGTGCTCGGCTGCCAAGAACCCGAACACTGACGACTGGCCCAGGGAAATGCCACCGCCTGCGTAGACTCGGCCCATCGCGCTCGCGGCGACAGTTCCGCACGCGTACAGGCCGGGAACAGCGCGGCCGTCCTCCGAGATCACTGCCCCGTTCTCGTCGGTGCGGACGCCGCCTGCCATCCCCAGGTCTCCAGGGATGACCTTGGCGGCGTAGAACGGGCCCTTCTCCACCGGCCCGAGACACGGGTTGGGACGTATCCGCGGGTCACCGTAAACCCGGTCGTAGGCCGACCGGCCGCGGTGGAACTCGTCGTCCTCGCCGCTCCGGGCTGCCTCGTTGAAGCTCTTGACCTGGGCCTCCAGCCCTGCCGAGTCGATGCCGCACTCGTCGGCGAGCTCGCGCAACGATGAGGCCTTCTTCAGGTGGCCGCTGCGCAGCCACTTGCGCGGTTCCGCCATGGGAAGCGCCGCTCCCAACGAGTAGCTGCGCCGGTGCTGCGCATCGACAATCAACCAGGCGGGCACCGCCGGGACCGTGCGCTGCCGCTCGTACATCGACCGTCCGAACTCCATGTAGTTCGACGCCTCGTTGCCGAACCTCCTGCCGGAGGAGTCGACGATGATGCTGTGCGGCAGGTGCCGTTCGGCCAGGAACATCTGCGGCTTGCCGTCCGCCCCGACCAGCAGCGGAAGCCAGTAGGCCTCGTCCAGGTTGTCGCTCGCCGCGCCGAGCGCGAGCGCGGCCCGGTAACCGTCGCCGGTGTCCCCTGCCGCAGTCAGCGTCCAGGCCGTCGACGCAGGGTGCGGTCCGAATCTCTCCCGGAGGTCGAGGTCACGGGCGAACCCGCCGGTGTCGAGCAGCACCCCCCGCCTCGCTCGTATCCGACGGGTCACCCCGCCACTGCGGACGACGGCGCCGACCACCCGGCCGTCCTCGACCAGGAGCTCGGTCATCGCCGTCCGGAGCGCGACAGGGACGCCGAGCCCACGTGCGGCGTACAGCAGCTGCGACACGTAGGCCGCGCCGAGGGTCCGGGGTTTCACGCCGCGCAGCTTCATCCAGTACGAGCGAGCCACCACGGCGACCGCCGCACGGGCCATCGTGGCCGACGTCCCGGCCAGCGCCATCTTCTTCATGTCGGCGAGTGATTCGACGACGACGCCCATCGGGAGGGGGGCGGGAGGATCGACAAGGTCCTGCGCCGGGCCGAGCCGTCGGGCGTCGAACAACGGCGAATTCAACATCCGCCCATCCATTTTGCCGCCGGGCGCCTCCGGGTAATAGTCCGGATAATGGTCGATGAAGAACCGCAGACCACGCTCCTCGAGGAACCTCAACATCTGTGGACCCGCCTCCAGGTACGCCCTGTGGCGACGTGAGTTCGCGGACGGACCAGGATCGACGACTGCCTGCAAGTACTCCAGCGCGCTGTCCAGCGCGTCCTGGTGGCCCTCAGCGCGTTGGCGCGGATTGTCGGCGAACCAGAGCGCGCCGAACGACTTCGTCGACGTCCCGCCGACGAACGAGGTCTTCTCGATCACCAGCGGCTCTAGGCCGTGGGCATGGGCGACCATCGCGGCCACCAGGCCTCCAGGCCCAGCCCCCACCGCCAACACGTCGACAACCTGGTCGACCTCTTCAGTCGATTCCATAGCGGACACGCCACGCTCCCGAGTCGATACCAAGAGAGGAGGAGCCCGGCGAAATCACGCAGCGTCCACGACGCCCTCACGAGGACGTGACATATCGGAGCGAAGCATCGGTGAACCGGACCCACCAGCCAGCCCCAATCAAGGGCCGAGAACTTGGCGCGAGGGTCGTCCCGATCGAGGACAGGCCCCCCACTAACCGGCGCCGTGCGTGACCGACGTTACCGCCATGCGACAGGCCCGTCAACAATCTCGACGGATGCGACGACGAGCTCTATGGTTCAGCCAGACGAGGTGACGTCGCCCGAGACGTTGGCGCACAGTCACCTTGGGATCGTCCAGCTCCGCGCCGCCGGGGTGCAGGCGAGCGACTTGCTCCATGGAGCCGCTGCCGATGATCGCATTCGCGACACACACACGGCGCCGAGTGGCCGCTCGACCGATGCTGTGTCTCCCGACCAAGCGCATGAGGACGTGTTCGACGCGAGAGCCGAGCTTCGATCCTCCGCTCATCGATGCGACCTCGAGTTCCGCTCCGGGCGGTCCTCGACGAGGAGAAGCAGGATGCTAGAGCTCGAGCCGGTGAGCAGTGACCCGACGCGGCTCCATCGGGCCTATGGGTGCTTACCCAGTGGCGTGACCGCGATCTGCGCCGCGGACTCTGAGGCGAAGCCGGCGGGCATGTCAGCGAGCTCAGTCACTTCGGTTTCCTTAAGTCCGCCGCTGGTGTCGGTGTGCATGCAGAACACATCCACCACTTGGCCGAAGCTGCGGGCCCTCCCCCGAGTCGGCGTCAGCGTGCTCGCAACGGACCAGGATCGGGCGGCACAGCGTCTGGCGTCGAAGGACAGCGAGGGGTTCGGAGACCTCAACTGGACACGCACCGAGGACGGCAGCATGCTCGTGCACGGGGCAGCGGCCTGGCTGGAGCGCACAGCACAGACCGAGATTGCGGCCGGCGACCACCGCATCGTGCTCCTGCGTCTCCACGCGGTGGCGGCGTGGCCTGGGCGTACTCCGCTGGTGTTCCATGCCAGCCGGTTCCGTCGCCTCGAAGAGATCGCGTGATCTCGCTGTCGAGCGAGTCAGCGAGGGACGGCTCGTCGTCTTCGCCGCCTCCGACGAGCTCTGGGATCACAGGTCCGGTCCGACCGCGCCGGGCCGAGCCGACCGCGCCGGGGCGGGGCGGGGCGTTCGGGGTAGAAGTGAGACCCGAGCCACCCGTGGCCTCCGGCGACGGCCCGCCACTCTCGATGTCCTGATCAGCTCCTCCCCATCTCCATCGCCGGCGGCGGCTCGACGCCGTCCCCGGACTCGGCCTGGTCGACGACGTTGCGCCGTTCGCGCGCGGGCACGGCGAACGCGGCGAGCGCGCCGAGCAGGGCGATGGCGGCGAAGAACCCGAAGTTCCAACCGAGCCCCAGGCCGGACCCGACGAGATAGCCGCCGATGATGGGTCCGGCGACCGCGCCGAGGCGCCCGATCCCGGTGCTGAGGCCGAGGGCCGTGGCTCGCGTGCGGTCATGGAAGTAGGTGGCGACGTAGCCGAACACGACGATCTGCGTGCCGACGGAGGCGGCTCCGGCCACGGCGATGATGAAGTAGAGGATGATCGGCGGCAGGGGGATCGTCAGCGCTCCGATCGCGAGCGCACCGAGGACGAAGGCCGCTCCGGCCACCGGGCGACCGCCGTGGCGGTCAGCGAGCGCTGAGCCCGCGAGCGCGCCGGCGATGCCACCCAGGTTGAACACGACGAGGAACGCGATGGCCGGTCCGAGCGCGTAGCCGCCCTGGCGCATGAGTTGCGGCAGCCATGTGTTGAGACCGTAGACGAGCAGGAAGCCGCAGACGTTGGCGAGCGCGAACAGGGTGATGGCGAGCATCGCGCGGGCCCCGCGCAAACGTTCCTTGCCTGGTGTCGCCGCTGCGGCGGCGCGGCGCGGCTCGAAGCCCGGCGACTCGGGGAGTCGCCAGATCGCCAGCGGAACGAGGGTCACCAACGCGAGGCCGCCGAGGGCGAAGAGCACGCGGAAGCCCAGCGGTTCCAGCAGGATTGCGCCCAGGAACCCGGCGAGTACGCCACCGACGGGGAAGCCGCACAGCATCAGGGCGTTGAGCAGGTTGCGACGGCGGGGTTCGACCGACTCCACGACGAGCGCGATCGCTGTCGGTGCAAGTCCACCGAAGCCGAGACCGGCCAGGAACCGTCCGAGACCGAGCAGGCCGGGGTTGGGTGCGGCGGCGACGACGAGCATCATGAGCGAGAACAGGACCACGCAGCCGATAAACAGTTTCCGGCGTCCGAAGCGGTCGGCAAGGCTGCCCGCTGCGATGGCGCCGAGGAACATGCCGAGCAGGGCGTAGCTGCCGATGACGCCGACCTGCTGCGGGGTGAGGTCCCACTCGGGGTGCTCGAGCAGGGCGGGGACGGCCGAGCCGTAGACGATGAGGTCGTAACCGTCGAAGACGATCGCGGCGAAGCCGATGCCGACGACTGTGCGGCCGCCTCTCGATCCAGGGGTCGCTGTCGTCGGGCTGGCGTTCATCGGGTCTCCTGTGGTGATGGTGTGGTTGGCTAAGTGGTGGGGACCTCGGCGCACAAGGAGGCGGGCGGGCCGCCGAGCGCCGCGAGGACCTCGTCGGTGTGGGCGCCGAGGTCGGAGCCGCGGGAACTCACGGGCGCGGAGCGGGCTCCCAGCACCGGACGACGTCCGGGAAGCCGACGTGGCGCGGTCGGCTCGCGCCCGTGTCGACCTCGAATTACTGGATCACTTCGCGGGCCGCGTACTGGAGGTCGGCGCAGATGTCGGCCGGGGTGTCGATGGACTCGGCGGGTACCGCGGCCTCGTCGAGGGTGTGGAGCGCGCCGCGATGGGCTCGCAGCGCCCACCGCCGGCAGGTTGCCGCCCAATCTCGGCACCGAGGTGATCAAGATAGGCAGGGCCGCCCGTTGGTGGTCGGCGGGAGCGTCGTCCTGGTGGTCGTGTGCGCTCACGGCGTTCCTCGACTCCTGACGTCGCGCCGACACCGTCACTGCTCGGCTCGCCGCTCCGTCAGGGGTGCGCCGCAGGAGCCGCGACGAGCCCGGGCTCGTCGGACGTCGACGGCCGGGCGGCGCGGCTCGACACCTCCGCGACGAGTTGCTTCTTGTCAATCTTCCCGATAGGCGTCAGCGGGAGCTCGGCGATGATCTCGAGGTGTTCGGGCCACTTGAAGCGGGCGACCTCACGCTGCTCCAGGAACCGCTGGACGTCAGCCAGCTCAAGATCGAGCGTGGCTCCGGTGGGCTCGACGCAGACGCAGGCGCGCTCGCCAAGCCGTTCGTCGGGGACGGGAACGAGGGCGACCCGGCGGATTCCCGGCATCTCCGCGACCAGCGACTCAACCTCGGACGAGGCGATCTTCTCCCCGCCCCGACTGATCAGGTCCTTGGTCCGTCCCTCGTAGGTGAAGCAGCGGACGCCGTCGATGTCCTGCTCGCGCAGAAGGTCGCCGGTGCGGTAGAAGCCGTCCGGGGAGAACGCCTCGCGGTTGCGTACGGGCTCGTCGAGGTAGCCGCGGATGGTGTAAGGGCCGCGACAGCAGAGCTCTCCGACCTCGCCGACCGCGACCGGGGTGTCGCTTCCCGGTTCGACGATGCGGATCTCGTCGAGGGCGGAGAGCTCGTGGCCGACCGATCGCCGGCGCACCTCGGGCGGGTCGTCCGGCGAGGTGACGGTGCACTGCCCTTCACCCATGCCGTAGAGCCCCATCACGTGAACGCCGAGGCCTTCGAACTCACTGAACAGCTCCTGGGTGACCGGCGCGATGGTGAAGGTCACCTGCCGAACGGCTGCCATGGCGTCACGGAAGCGGGGGTGGCGGCGCAACTCGGGCACGAGGCCGGGAAAAAGGACCAGGTCGGTGACGCCGTACCGGGCCATCGCCGGGAGGAGTGCGTCCGGGTCGGCGTTGGCGACGACGAAGGCACCGCCGACGGCGTGGACGCTGTGCAGGGCGCAGACGATGCCGGCATTGTGGACCAGGGGGCCGAAGTGGGTGACCCGTGTGCTCGGGGCCCACCGTTGGCGCTGGGCATAGGCGAGGGCGTTGTACCAGTACTCGCCGTGCAGACGAGGGATCACCTTGGGGGTCCCCGTGGTCCCCCCGGACAGCTGGAAGACCGCGACGTCCTCGTCATCGACAGCGCGCTGTGTCGCCTCCACGATGGCGCGCGCGTCCTCGGGAGCGATGTCCCGCCCGACATCCTCGAGACGCGGCGGGCGCGATCCGGCGGCAGCGCCGACGGTCAAGACCACGCGGCGGTCCTCGGCGTCCTCGGCGTCCTCGGCGTCCTTGGCCGCCTCGCCGGCCAGACGTTCGGCGAACTCCACGAGATCGAACTTCGTGGTCGCGTCGACGACGTGGCCCCGTGCCCGAGTGATGGCGGCGATCTCGCGGATCTCGTGTCCGCGGTGCACGCTGAGCGTGGCCACGGGGATGAGCGCGGCCTTGATGAGCCCGTACCAGGCCAGGACCGTCCCGACCGAGTTGTCGAGCTGCAGCAGGACGGCGTCGCCCGGCCGGAGGTGGTGCCCGCGCAGCAGGCCCGCCGCAATCCGGTCGGTCCGGCTGTCGAGCTCCGCCCAGGTGAGCGCCTGCTCAGGTCCTGCAAGGGCCAGGTCGTCGGGGCGCGCGATAGCGACGCGGTGCAATTCGGTCCCGATGGTGGCACCGGCCCACAGGCCGTCCGCCCGGTACCGCTCGACGCGGTCGTCCGGGTGCCGGACGACGACGTCGCGCCAGGTCGACAGTTTCATGGCAACTCCACGATGAGGAAAGTGATCCGGTGGCGGACCGCTGGTTCTACGGCGTGAGGACGGAGGTGGTGTCGAGCCGCCCCGAGACGAGGGCGTCGGCGACGTCGTCGAGGCGCTCGGGCCGCGCGGCCACGTGGACACCGAGGCCGGTCTCGGTGCGGACGCGCTCGGCGAGGGCGAGCCGGTCGAGCAGGGCGCCGCGAGAGTCGGCCCCGACGAGCTCCACCTCGCCGCTGCCCGAGGCCCGCAGCGAGCAGGCCTTCTCCACGATCTCGGTCGCCTCGTCGCCCCAGGGGTCGGCGCAGTCGCCGGGGAGCTGGGTCTCCACAGGTGTCGCCGTCGCGCGCTCGACCAGCCAGCGGGAGAGCCCAACCAGTGGGAGATCCTCCGACGCGACGTCGGCGCACTGCGCCACCGCGGACCGGACCAGCGACGGCGCCGAACTCGCCAGCGCGTCGACGGACACCACCCCGGCCCGGGTGAGGAAGGCGATCGCCAGGCGCTCCGGGCTGAGGTGCAGACGGCTGCCCAGCGACTCCCACCAGAGCTGGCTGCGGCGTGCCCGGTCCTGGAACGTCTCGACCTGCGGGCGGCGCCGGGCCTCGTAGGCCGCCGCGGCCGCCGCGAAGGTCGGCTCCGCGGCGATGGCCTCGTCCAGGGCGATGGCGCTCTCCATGGCCAGCTTGGTGCCCGACCCGACGGAGGGGTGCGCGTTGGCGGCCGCGTCCCCGAGCAACACGACGTTGCCGTGCGACCACCGCTCGCACGTCACCGTGCGGAACAGCGCCCACTGGGACTTGTTCCCGATCAGGGGCCGTCCACCGAGAGCGTCGGCGAAAGCCGCCGACAGGTACTCGATCGCCCGCTGGTCGGTGCCGTGGGTCGAGACCTCGGAGGTGTCGAACCCGGCGCGGCGCCAGCTCTCCTCGTCGGTCTCGACCACCCACGTCGACCGGTCCGGTCCATAGGGGTAGGCGTGGGCGACGAACAGGCCATCGTCGGTCGTCACCGGCTCGAAGACCATGCCGTCGAGCAGCGCCTCGCTGCCACACCAGATGAACAGGCCCCGCCCCTGCGAGACCCGCGCCCCGAGCTCACGGGCGAAGCTCTGACGGCTCGCACTCGACACCCCGTCGGCGGCCACGACCAGATCGGCCGCGGCGGCGATCTCCTCGACGTTGACCGACGTGCCCACACGGACCTCGACGCCGGCCTCGACGGCGCGGCGATGCAGATCGCGCAGCAGGCGTGCACGACCGATCGCGACGCCACTGTGGAACCCGGGGATCTCCACGTCCCCGGTCGGCAGACGGAACCGGGCCGTCGAGTAGCTGTGGGCCGCGGCCAGCACGTCGGCGTGCACGTCCCGGTCAGCCGCCCGGAGCGAGCGCAGCGTCCCACCGCTGAGCCCCACCCCGAAGCCGAAGGTCTCGAGCGGGGGAAGGCGCTCGTAGACCACGACCTCCCACGACGGCTGCCGCAACGCGATCAGTCGCGCTGCGAACAGTCCGCCGGGGCCCCCACCGATCACGGCCACCCGTCTGCCTGCCATGTCGCAAAGAGATACCGGTCACCAGCATTCTAGTCAACAAACTCGTCACACACGTTGAAAAGCAGTCTCTGGCGTCGTAACTTTGACACCGACGTCGAGGCCATGCCGACGAGAAGGGGACGTGTCATGACCCAGAGCGAGCATCGGGTACGCGGGGTGGACCACGCCGCGTTCCCGACCTTCGATCCCGTCGCCACGGTGCGCTTCTACCGCGACACGCTGAAGTTCCCGGTCGTCCACTCGATCTGCGCCGCCGGATGGGGCTTCGAGGACCACCCCGACTTCATCCACTTCTTCTTCGACATCGGCAACGACGACCGGATCGCGTTCTTCTACTACTTCGGGCACCGCCCCGTCGGCGACCAGGGCGCCCGGGGGGACGCCTGGGCCCGCCTGCCCGAGGGCACTCCGGAGTTCTTCGCCAACTCGCGACACCTCGCGATCCACGTCGACTCCGAGGCGGACCTCCTCGAGTACCGCCGACGCCTCGACGAGAGCTCGTGGCCGGTCGAGATGCAGGTTCGCCACGAGACCATCGAGTCGATCTACACCCACGACCCCAACGGCTACATGATCGAGCTGACGCGGGCATTGCGACCGGTCACGCCGCAGGAGGACCTCGACGCCAACCTCACGATCGATGCGCTGCTCGACGTCCTCGGCGAGGAGGACGACCCGAGCCTCGGGACGCTGCTCGGCCGTAAGGCCGAGCTGATCGTCGAGCGCGCGGCCGCGTGGGAGCAATCCCAGGAGCAGGAGGTACAGGCGTGACGACCCTCTACGTGCTCGACGTCCCCGAGAACACCTCGATGCCCAAGGTGGCCGGCCTGGACCCCTCGGTCACGGTCGGGCGGGTGGGCCCGTACTTCGAGATCGTCGCCGACGGCACGCTGCTGATCGATCGGCACGCGACCAGCTGCCGGCACGCCGTCTGGTACAGCGTCGTCGCCGGTGTCTCCGGGGGACGGATCGTGCAGCACGACAAGCACGCCCTGCGGATCGAACCGTCATGAGCACGAGCACGACCGAGCGGCTCGGCGACGGCCGCCACGTCGTCGCCGGCGACCGGCCACGAGCCACCGGCACGACCGTCCACGAGATCAGCACCGCTGACGGTGCGACCGTGCACGGCGTGCTCCACCGGGTCCCCGGCGCTCGCGCCGTGGTCTGCCTGATGCACCCGCGGCAGGACTTCACCCACCACACGCTCGTTCCGGGCCTGCTGCGCGCCGGGGTGGACGTGTGGACGCAACACACCCGTTCGGTCAACAACGACCTCGCGCTCCTGCACGAACAGGCGCTGCTCGACGTCGCCGCCGGGCAGGCGTTCCTCCGCGACCGCGGTTACGGGACTGTCGTCCTGCTCGGTCACTCTGGAGGCGGCACGCTCTTCGCGTTCTATCAGGAGCAGGCAGCCAGCGCGCCCGACCGACGTGATACGAAGTCCCCCGGCGGTCGCCCCACCGGCTTCGCCGATGCGGTGATGCCGCCGGCGGACGCACTGATCTTCCTGGCACCGCACCCCGGCCAGGGCCGGCTGCTCCTCGGGTGCATCGACCCCTCCGTGGCCGACGAGGGCGACCCCCTCTCGGTGGTACCCGAGCTGGACGCCTATGACCCGGCCAACGGGTTCGCCGAACCGCCGACGAGCGCGACATACAGCGCC
Source organism: Actinomycetospora sp. 2LY8.5 (assembly GCF_057180585.1). Taxonomy (NCBI): domain Bacteria; kingdom Bacillati; phylum Actinomycetota; class Actinomycetes; order Pseudonocardiales; family Pseudonocardiaceae; genus Actinomycetospora; species Actinomycetospora sp. 2LY8.5. The sequence continues at coordinate 27,361 of NZ_JBXUHE010000040.1, read as the reverse complement.
GACTTCCTCGTCCGCTACCGCGACGCGCAGCGCGAACGGGTCGCCCGCCTCGACGCCGTCGCGCGCGAGCACGTCGCACGCGCCGGCGAGGCGCGGGCCGCGTCCAAGCGGACCGGGGACGTCGCCGACCGCCGGCGCGCACTCGCTCCGAGGATCATCACGGTCTTCCGCACCGACGCCGACCCCCGCACGGTCGACCTCTCCCTGGACGCCAACGAGCGACCGTACGGATCGGTCTTCGGCCGCCGACCGGACCTCATCAACTACGGCCTGGTCGGCTTCGGACGCCTCAGCACCCCCGAGGCCTGGCTCTCCACCTGGTCGGCCCTGAGCACACGGGCCGACTTCGTCCGCTGCGCCCCCGGCGTCGTCGTCCCGACCCTGTTCCTGGAACTGACCGGGGACCAGGCGGCGTTCCCCACCGTCAGCAAGGAGATGGTTGGCGCCCTCGGCGCGCCCGACCTGACCCACCTCCGGGTGCGCGGCACACACTTCGGCGGAGCCGTCTCCCCCGGTGAACCCACCGGCACCGACCTCGCCGGGCAAGAGATCCGCACCTGGTTGCGGAGCCGCGTCGAGCTGACCCCACCCCGACGTGACGACGACTAGCCCAACGTTCCCCACCTCATCGCGCCGTCCGCCGCCACGGAACGGCATGACCGCGACGGGTACGGTCGCCCGGTGAGCACCGACGGCGACACCGACACAGGACAGTCCTCGGCTCGCCGCGGACTCGTCATGTCGGAGATCTACACGCAGGCCGCGCGCCTATTCGCCGAGCGTGGTTTCGCGGGGACGAGCCTCGGTGACGTCGCCAAGGCATGCGGGTTCAGCCGCCAAGGGCTCTACCACTACGTCAAGAGCAAAGAAGAGCTCTTCGAGCACCTCGTCACCGACATCACGCGCTCTCCCACCTCGGAGCTCCGAGCCATCAACGCGCGGACCGACCTCGACGCGAGAGGGAGGCTCCGCGCGATCGCCCGGGCGATCGCGACCCACCGCGCCGAGAACCCCCACAGCTTCCTGCTCGCGGTACGGTCCGAGGCCAACCTCCCCGACAACCTCTCCGGCGAACACCGAGAAGGCAAGAAGGCCGTCCTCGACGAGATCGTCCTCGCCGTCGCCGCCGGCCAGCGCAGCGGACTGTTCCGTCAGGAGGTCGACCCGAGGGTCGCCTCGCTCAGCATCCTGGGCATGCTCAACTGGGTCGCCTGGTGGTTCAACCCCAGCGGCCGGGACACCGCCCAGACGGTCGGTGACGAAGTCGCCGACCTCGCAGTCGCCGTGGTCGCGCAGTCGCCACACACGATCGCCCCCACCGACCCCGACAGCGCCTTCGCCGTCCTGCGGGACAACCTCGATGCCCTCGAGTACGCCGTCAAGACGGCCGCCGACCGACGGTCGCGCTCCTGACAGCGGAGCACAGAACCAGCGGTCGCGCCTGCGAAAACCCGTCTCTAATGATCACGGCGTTGCCCGCTCTCCACTCCCTCGCCACCGGAGGTTGGCCCCAGCGCCGAACATTTCAGACACCCCCCTGCGCCACGCCGCCGCCCCCTAGCAGCCGGTCAACCGGGGGGAACGTCAGCCTCCGCGACACCCGGATGCGGCGCGATGCGACGGGCGTACTCACCGAGAGTGGCGTCGAGGTGCCTATCAAGAGCCGCCTCGAGAGCGGCGTGGGCCGCTTCGGTCGCCACAGGGCGAATGCGGGACGCGAAGTCGACGACCGTCGGGATCTCCTCAGGCGTCGGCAGCGATCCTGCGTCTCGGCCGGCGAGAAGGTGCTCGGTCATTACCTTCACGGGGCCACGAGCGGTGGCATCGACGGGCTGCTGGAGCTCGGTGGCCAGGCAAGGAATCGCGACACGCCCATCGCGCCGCGTGCCGGGGGCGGCCCGCGCTCCCGGTAGGTGCGGACGTCGCGCACCGTGGCGCCGGCGGCCTGGCGAGCTCGTCGATCCGGTGCTCGGTCGTCGCGCCGGTCACCGTAGACGCTCGGCCAGGGTGGTGTCGTGAGCTCGCAACTGGGCCTGCAAGTTGGCAGCGAGAGTGGAGGTCAGGGGTAGCTGCTCACCACCGCCGCCTCGGTGGTGTCGGTTCCGGTGATCTGATCACCGCCTGAGGGCCCCACCGTCGGCACGACACGACGAGGGAACGCGACTCCCTACTCGGGCCACCCGCGGGGACCTCTACCTGGCCAACACCGGGGCTTTTCATGGCCACGGACAAGAGCAAGACCCCCACGGCGCGGCCTCCCGACTCGCTCGCGACCGGCCCAACCTCGCGAGCAGAGACCACCGCAACCGCAACGGCGGAGACCGCGTTGCCGCCCAGGACGTCACACCGGCCCACCCCCGAAGGTCGCCCATCACAGTGCTCAAGATAGCAGAGCTGGGCGCGAGGGGTTCACCCGCAGGCAATATCGTATCCGAGCTGCAAAGGTAAATACAGCAACCCGTTGGCCGAAATCGCAGCGGCGCAGCGCATGCGGGATGGCGAGGCAGAGCCTAAGCGCCTTGGCGGTGCACACTAAACCGCATGTCCAACGCTGGCGAGTCGTCCGGCCGGAGGTGGTGGACCCACGAGCGCCGGGGTCGACCGCAGGACTGGCAACCCTCCCCGTCGACTCGATTGCTGACCGCCCTTCGGCACGATAACCTCGCAGCGCCGTGTGTCCCATATCACGATGGCGAGCCGCGAGCTCGTCCCCTGACGAATGCGAGGCCTATCCGATGACCTCTCTCGAGGGTGACCCGACCGTCCGGTACGATCCGTGTTCCCCGCTGGTGAAGCCTTCCGTGGAGGATCACTTCGCGGAGCTCCGGGGGCGCTGCCCAGTCCATCACCACAGGTTCTCCGACCAGCAGCTCCGGGAGATCAACGACAATCCTTTCGTCTCCGGGCGGGTCGATGAGATGTACTCGTTACTGAAGTACCGCGACGTGGAGTCGTGCTTGAGGAAGCCGGAGGAGTTCCTCAACATCGAGGGCTCGGGGCCCGAGCGCATGGCGCCTCCCCCGGGGGGCGGCATGCTCGTCTGGTCCGACGGCGAGGCCCACCGCAGGTCGCGTCGTATCACGCTGCAGGCCTTCGCCCCACGCGCGATCGCTCCGCTCGAGCCGATGCTGTCGGGCCGGGTCCACGACCTGATCGACGAGCTCGCGGAGAAAGGCTCGGGTGACCTGCTGCAGGACTTCGCCCTTCCGCTGACCAGTGGAATGATGGCGTATTTCCTCGGCCTGCCCCTCGACCTTAGCCCCCGGCTGCAGGAATGGGCATTCGCGATCCTCGGCACACACGGCGGGGACGACGATGCCGTCGAGCGCGGCGGTCGCGCCATGACCGAGATTTCCGAGCTGATGGCCGAGGTGGTCGCCGACCGGAGGGCGGCTCGGCAACGCGGGCAGCAGCGCGACGATGCGGTCACGCTCCTCATGGAGGCCCAGGACGACCACGGCAGCATGTTCAGCACGGACGAGGTCGTGAACGCGGTCGTGCAGCTCGTCGGCGCCGGGTTCGAGACCAGTGCCACCGCGATCGCGAACGGCGTGTACCTGTTGTGCACCAACCCGGAGGAACGCCGCAAGTTGGATCGGACGCCGGAGCTGCTCGACAGTGCGGTTGAGGAGGTCTTGCGCCACATGGCGCCGATCGAGGGGATGTTCCGGACGACGGCGAACGCCCTCGACTTCGCCGGCACGGCGTTCCCCGCTGGAGCCAAGGTCCGGGCGGTTGTCGCGTCCGCCAACATGGACGAGGACGTGTTCTCTGAGCCACGCCGGTTCCGGATCGATCGCGACCGATCCGAGCTGCGCAGACACCTCGCGTTCGGGAAGGGGCCGCATAGCTGTTTGGGAAGCGCATTGGCCCGGATGGAGATCCGGGTTGCCTTCGCGGGCTTGTTCGGCCGAATCCCCGGACTCGAGCTCGACCCGAAAGATCGCCCCACCCGCAACCCCATCATGATCCTGCACGGCTACGACCGGTTGCCGGTGCGGTGGGAGCCCTCGACGGTCCTCCCGAGACCCCTGCCGGAGCAGGGCTGATCCCACCGGTCACGGAAGCGCGCCGCGGCCGTGCCTCGGCCCGCTGGGGGAGGGCCGCCATGTGGCGGTCCTCCCCCAGCGAGATCACCTGGCACTCACGACTCGCCACTGACCCCGTGCCCTCGGCTCGCCAACAGCCCGGGACCCGGTCGGTCTCAGTCGATGAGTTCCACACTGCCGGTCTGCCCGTCGATACGGACTACGGCGCCGTCCGGGATGAACTTGGTCGCGCGGGGCAGATGCACCGCTGGCATGCCCAGTTCCCGTGCCAGGCACGAGGCGTGCGCGAGCATCCCGCCCGTCTCGCACACGATGCCCGAGACGACGTGGAACGCGGGGGTCCAGCCCGGGTCGGTCTTGTTGACCACCATGATGTCGCCGCTGCGCAGGCCCCCGATCTCCTCCAGGCGCTTGATCACCCGAGCCGTACCCGTGACGGAACCCTGGCTCGTCCCGGTGCCTTTCAGACCGCCGGCGATGTTCACGCCGTCGGTGACCCCGTGCTCGGCATCGGCACGCTGGAAGCGCGCCAGGTAGTGGGGGCTGTCGGCGATGTTCCCTTCGATTTGCTCAACGTTGCGCCGGCGCGCCGCGACTTTCGCGGCGGTCAACCGCGTGTTCGCGCGACCGTCCATGACGGCGAACAGTTCCTCCATGGTGAGGAAGTAGAACGCGTCGTCCTCTGTGAGGAGCCCACGTTCTTGGAGTCGTCGGCCGACCTCAACGAAGCCACGCTTCATCGCCATCATCTCGCGGTCCTCGATCTCACGATGGTCGTCCCGGAGCATGAGCATCTTCATCACGTAGTCCAGCGTGCCGCGGAACACTTGCTCGCGGATCCATCCCCACGGCTTCTGTCGCAGATTTGCTGCTACCTCCTCGACGAGCAGGCAGCGTCGACTCTCGGTTTCTTGTTCTTTTTGTTTCGGGTCGACCGTCGAGGTGATGAGCGCATTCAAAGCCTGGAGGTCAATCGAGGGGTCCTCGCAACGACGAGGGTAGAAGATGTCCCGGTCGGCCATCCCACGGAATCCCCATCTCGCCCGGAAGCCTTCGTATTCCTCCAACCATGCCCGGCCTTCAGGTGTGGCTCTGACCGTGGTGAAGAACTCCGCCCCGTCGTCGCGTAGGAGCAGTTCCATCAATGCCGGTGAGCTCGCGATGCTTTGCGCAAGTTTCCAGAGCTCGTAGGATTCGATCATGGTGGCCGTGGCTCGGGGTGTTCCTGTAATGAGATCCAGGAACACGTTCTCATGGGGCCCGTCGTACCAACGCGCGACGATCTGGGCGAGCAGCCCGAGCGTGTCTCTGCCGTGGATGAACAGCCCGCTCCAGATGTCGGTGGCGTACTGTCCCTCCCAGCGCACCCGCTCGAGCACGTAACGCCGGAGCGCGCTGTCTGATAGGCAGCCCAGCTGCTGGACGCTCAGCCCCTCCTGCTCGTCGACGCGGTTGCGGGCGTAGTCGTAGATGGTCTCGAACCACGTTGCGATTCCCTGAGACTTGTCCAGGAACTGGCACCGCGCTTGGAGCTTGATGTATGACATGAGACTGAAGGGTGCGTCTAGCACTTCCTGATGCCACGCCGTCGGGATGTTCGCCAGGAGCCCGGGACGGTGCGACGGCCACGATGTCCGCGCGACGGTCTGCTTCTCCAGTGAGCAGTTGTAGTAGGCGGTTCCCTTGTAGTACTGGAACACCCGCAGACCGGCAAGATCTGGGTTTCCCAGGATCTTGTGGAAGTACTCGTTGGTCCAGGTTAAGGTGCGCGCGCGGCACGAGTAGAATAATGGTGTGATGGCGCCGGTCCACACCTCGTCCGCCCACGATCGCGTCCACACCTGGTCGTCGGGCGCCGTGGGCAGCCATTGCCAGTCGTCGATCTCCGCGTCCCACGAGAAGGCGACGCCGGTCACGGGCCGGGCTTGGAGCAGAAGGAAGGTCCCGTCGCGCAGTGCCCACTCGAGATCCTGGGGGAAGCCGTCGTTGAATTCCTGGACACGCCGACCCAGCTCGCCGAGTTCCCCGAGTTGTGTGTCGTCCAGGGTGAAACGGGCGCGGTCAGTGTCGGGGACGGGCACGGTGATGGTGCCCGTCCCGACGTGCGGGTCCCGGACCACCTTCTCGTCTTTGGTCCCCAAGGTGCGGTCGACGACGTGCAGGTCGTTCGCGGCGAGGACGAACTCGTCGGGTGTGATAGACCCGCTCACGACCGCCTCTCCGAGCCCCCAGCTCGCATTGACGATGAGCTCGTCGGTGGCGGTTGTCGTCGGGTTCGCGGTGAACAGAACACCGGCGACCTCGGCGTCCACCATCTGTTGGACTACTACGGCCATTCCCGCGGAGTGGTCGAACTTCTTGGTGCTGCGGTATTGGGCGGCACGTGCTGTCCAGAGCGATGCCCAGCAGCTCCTGATCGCGGACAGCACGGCGTCGGCTCCGCGGACGTCGAGGTAGGTGTCGTGCAGTCCGGCGAAGGAGGCCTCCTCGAGGTCCTCGTCCACGCCCGAGGAGCGAACCGCCACAAAGGGATCGTCGCCGAGTGTGGTGTAGCAGCGGCGGATCTGTTCGGCGATGCCCTCGGGGATCTCCCGCGCCGTCACCAGCGTACGGATCTGTGCGGTCATTCGATCCAGTTCGGCGGCGTCGTCGAACGACAGCTCCGCGGCGAGCTCGGCGAGCTTTTCGTCGAGGCCGGTGTCGCGGAGGAAAGCTTGGTACGCCTCGGTCGTCACGACGAACCCGCTCGGCACCGGGAAGCCAGCTTGCGTCAGCTTACCCAGACTGGCGCCCTTGCCACCGCTCAGCGAGTGATCGGCGGCACGCTCGTGCTCGAAGTGGAGGACCGCGGGGCTCATGCGCCGCCTCCCCGGACGGGCTGCGGGAGCCTGCTGCGCCGATGGCTTCGTTCGAAGAAGCCGTAGCCGACCGAGCCGTCTTGATCGACGAACCGGGCGATCCCTTCGATCATCACCATCGGGTCGCCGTCGAGCGTCCAATCGACGCCGTTGATGTTGTCGTTGTTCTCGTGGGTGATCGTGATGGGCAGACCGTGCAGGTTCTCCACCTCCAGAACGGTGGTGGTACCGTCCGCGAGCTCCACGTGGACCTGGTTCGTCTCGGGCCCACCGGTGGCGTCGGTGAGCAGCGGACCCTCCAGCCGCAGACCGCTGACCTTCTCTTTCGCCTCACCGCGGAACGCTGCGCCGGAGGTGTGTAGGAGCTCGTCGTCGAGCGCCATGAGACGCATCGTGTGGATGACGGTGTTGGGCATGACGGCCAGGACGAACGCGTGGCTACCGAAGCCGTCCCAGGAACGCACACCGGTCGAATGATCGCTGACTCCGATCCCGTCGAGCGAATACTCGTGCTCACCCACCACCAGTCGTCCCTGAGTGGTGAAGGTCTGCTGCGTGTGCAGCTCACCGGCGAAGCTCAGCGCCTGGTCGGCGTCGGCGGCCATGTTCCACAGCGGGGACGAGGCAAGCGCGTCCACCGACCATCGGACAGTTTCGATCGGCGCGGAGCTCCCTCCGTGTCCGGACGCCAGCCCCTTGATCGAGGTCACCTCGCTCGCGCTGTCGTAGTCAGCGGTCCACCCCGTGTCGTTGAGCCGGTAGCGCAGGGTTCCCGCGTCGAGGGTGTACTCGCCGACGTCGCGGGTCCACAGTCGATCGACAGCGAGCTCGCCGCCGGGCAGGAACGCGACGACCTGCACCCACCAGACGTCAAGATCCTTCCGGAACCGACCCATATGCAGATAGATCCCCACACCTTGGTGCGGGTTCCAACAACACATAAACCGAGTCTCGTTCCATGCGCGGACGGAACGATTGGGCTCGACGTTGCCCTCCATAAGTCCTCCTTGTGACAGTTCGACCTCGCGCGGTGAGCCTCATTCACCGCCTCCGAGCAGATAGCCGGTCTGGTGAGCGGAGCCGTTGGCGGTCGATGGCGGCGAATGCCGCAGCGAGCTGGCTCAGCATCGTTCGATAGTGGCGGCCCTGCGCTATTCGAGCAGATAGCCGGACGCGCGACCCCAGAACAGCCAGTTGACGGGCCGCGTTGATCGCGACACGTCCGAACGGAGCTGCGATACCGAAGTACCGGACCTGTCGTCGTCGATCACGACCGTCCCGACCCGGCTGCCGGCCTGTTCAACGGGAAGGCTCGCCCATACGCTTGTTCTCGGTCTCGGCGCCAGCACCCGGCCCCGCCGGCGGTCGTGAACGCGGGGGCGACACCAAGCTGGATTGAAGCTCCGAGGAACGCGTCGCGCTCGCGGAGCGCGCCCGGTCGTTCGCGGGGTGCCCGACCACTGGCCGAGTACCGGCCGAGCCCGACCGCCGGACGGGACAACTTCCACGCGGACGACAAGTACCTCGCCGCGGTGGCGAACGACCGCGAGGACCCCCTTGCGTGTCAGAGAAGAAGCGACCGGGTCTGACCAGGCGCAGGTACGTCACTGCGTCCCGCATACCGTCGTGCTCCGAGAGCAGGAAGCTCCCGCTCCGGCACGACAAGCACGGCTCCCGTGAAGCGACCCGCGCGGCCTCGATCGGGACCTCGCAGGAGCTGGGCAGCTCCGGGCAGATCGCGCTCACATGGGACTCCGTTCCGGATGCGGTGGTCCGTTGGGACACTGGCAGGCTCATGATCTGCGGCACGCGTTCACCCGGGGCACGAGCGGGGCTCACACGAGCTCCTCGCGCCGGCCACGGTCTCGCTGGACCTGCTGACGTGATGCAGGTCGCAATCCGAACTATAACCAGACGGCCACCGGTCGGTAAACAGTGGTACTCACCTAGCTGATAGCGCGTCATATCGAGTGATGCGAAGCATTGCTAGTCGGTCCGCATCACCTTAAGGTGGGTGACTTGGAGCACGTTGGCTGCTCCGGCCGATGCCGGTCACGGCGCGCCCGTCGGCCAGCCCGCGCACGCCGATGGCCCCGGCCTCCGTGCGCGCTCGATCGAGATCACCCGAGGAGGACGACGTCAGATGGCAGGACGTGTCGCAGGCAAGGTCGCGCTCATCACTGGAGCCGCTCGCGGTCAGGGGCGGGCCCACGCTGTCCGACTAGCCAAGGAAGGCGCGGACGTCATCGGCATCGACGTCTGCGCTCCCCTGCGGGGTGTCGCCTACCCCGCCCCGACCCCGGAGGATCTACAGGAGACGACGCTGCAGGTGGAGAAGGCCGGGCAACGGATGGTCCCCGCGATCGCCGACATCCGGGACCTCGACACCCTAGGGAAGGCCGTCGACGACGCAGTCGGCGAGCTCGGCGGGCTGGATGTCGTCGTCGCCAACGCGGCCATCGCGATTCCTGGGGCATGGGACCAGGTCACTCCGCAGAACCTGTCCGACACCCTCGATGTCAACGTGCGCGGCACGTGGAACACGGTGATGGTCGCCGCCCCGCACCTCCTGGAGCGCGGCGCGGGTTCGGTCATCCTCGTCAGCTCCGCGGTGGCCCTGACAGTCTCGCCGTTTCTGCTGCCCTACACGACCAGCAAGTTCGCGGTGCGCGGGATGGCGAAGGCCTTCGCCGCAGAACTCGCGCGCCACAATATCCGTGTGAATAGCGTTCACCCGACAGGCGTTAACACTCCGATGATGGGCCCGGAGCTGCGCGCCGTCGTCGAGCCGGCGATCGCGAACGACCCCCGCCTAGGCCCGATGTTCACCAACATGCTCCCGGTCGAGCAGATCGAGCCGGAGGATGTGACGGGGACCGTGCTGTTCCTTGCCTCCGACGACTCGACGTTCGTTACCGCCCACGAACTCGCTCCGGACGCCGGGGTCTCGGAGTTCTGATCGGGCGGGAGCTGTGGCTCGTGAGCGGTCGTTGGCGCGGCGGGAGCCTACCGAGCCCACCGGGCGGGAGGTCTCACCGCCATCCACGGACGGAGGCATCCCACGGAGGACGTCGCTGGAGTCATCACACACTGTCCTCGGCTCCTGTGGCTCTCCTCCAGTGAGGAAGACGCGCAGTCAGTCGACCAGACGGCGTCCGACGATCTCTTTCATGATCTCGGTCGTGCCTGCGTAGATGGTCTCCGCTCGACTGTCCATGAACGCCCTGGCGATGGGGTATTCCCGCATGTACCCGTAGCCGCCGTGTAGCTGAACGCAGCGATCGACGACCCTGGTCCGCAGTTCGGTGCACCACCACTTCGCCATGGCCGCGTGTTCGGAAGTGAGAGATCCAGCGAGGAGTAGCTCGACGCAGCGGTCAACGAATGTCCGCGCGATCTGGATCTCGGTGGCCATCTCCGCGAGTTTGAACATGCTGTTCTGAAAGTAGTTGATCGGTTGCCCGAAGGCTGTTCGTTCACCGGTATAGGCCAGCGTCCAGGACAGGTAGTTTTCGGCGTGGTTGACCGCGCCGAGAGCGGTCGCGAGACGCTCGCGGACGAGGAAGCGTCGCAGGTAGCGCATGCCGCTTCCTCCCTCCCCCAGCAGGTTGGCGGCGGGCACGACGACCGAGTCGAAGCTCAGTTCCGCGGTGTCCTGGGCGTGCAGGCCGACCTTCTCCAGCCGGCGACCGGTCTCGAAGCCCGGCGTTCCTCGCTCGACCACGAACAGCGACAGACCTCGCGAGTCGTTCTCCGTCCTCGCTGCCACCACCACGACATCGGCGACGGTGCCGTTGGAGATGAAGGTCTTGGTGCCCTTGAGGACCCAGTCAGCCCCGTGCGGCCGGGCGGTGGTTCGGATGGCGCTGAGATCACTGCCGGCGCTTGGCTCGGTCATGGCCACCGCGAGCACCGTCTCTCCGGTGCATACGCCGGGTAACCACCGTTGCTTCTGCTCGAGGGTGCCGAGCTCGGCGAGATAGGGCGTCACAAGGTCGTTGTGCACGGAGAGCCCGACCGCCACCGAGGCGTGGCCGCAGCGAGCGATCTCCTCGTTGAGCACCATGCCGAACCTCATGTCGGGCGCACCGCCGCCGCCGAACTCCTCCGGGACCGCGAGTCCCAGGAGCCCGATCGCGCCGGCCGCCTTCCAGAACGATCGCGGAATGACCCCTTGGTCCTCCCACGCCTCCGCGTGCGGCACGACCTCCCTCCGGACGAACTCGCGGACAGTAGCGCGGAACGTCTCGTGGTCGTCGTCGTAGAGCCGCCGCGGCATCGGGTCCAGCACGGTTCGCCTCCTCGGCTGTCGCCTCCTCGAGGCACTATATGCCCTCGCCCTTCGTCGCTGAAAGAACCAGCAGCAGGACTCTGACACCATGCTTGCCGATATTGCAGGACGGAGATCGTACATATAATCTCACGGTCCAGGCCCTACGGCGTCGCAGGAGAAGGGGAAGCGCGTGCCCGTCGAGCGTTATCCCGGCCGGTTCGCGGCCGAAGCGCCGAGCCGCCCGGCTGTCATCTCGGCAGCCACCGGCGCTGTGCAGACCTTTGCCGAGCTCGACGCTCAAGCGCGTCGCCTGGCCGAGTTCCTGGCCGAGCGAGGATTCGTGCCTGGTGATCACGTGGTGATCCTCTTGGAGAACCACGTCCGCTTCCTCGAGGTGGTGTGGGGCTGCCACTACGCCGGGCTGGTGTACACGACCTGCTCGACGAAGCTGACCGCGGGCGAGGTCGCCTACATCGTCGACGACGCCGGCGCCCGCGCGGTGATCACCTCCGCCGCGATGGCCGACGTGGCCGCTGAGGTCGTCGGACGCACGCCGGCCGTACGGCTGAGGCTCATCATCGGCACCGACCTCGACGGCCACGAACGCTACGAGCCGGCCGTGGACGGCCGCCCGCTCGAGCCCGCGCCGGCCGGGCGGGTCGCGGGCGCTGACATGCTCTATTCCTCTGGGACGACCGGTCGCCCCAAGGGCGTCGTGCGCCCGTGGTCGCGCCTACCGCTGGAAACCGCACCGGTCGGGGTGTCCTACGCGGCTAAGCGCTACTTCGGTTTCGGCGAGTCCACGGTCTACCTCGCCACGTCCCCGCTCTATCACGGTGCGGGCGTGCGCTTCTGCATGGCGGCGAACGCGCTCGGCGGCACGGTCGTCTTCCTCGACCGCTTCGACCCGGCAGCGGCCCTCCAAGCGATCGCGACCTACCGGGTCACCCACACCCAGATGGTGCCAACGATGCTGCAGCGGCTCATCGACCTGCCCTCCGATGTCCGTGACGGAGCCGGCGTCACGAGCCTGCGCTACGTGATCCACTCCGCGGCACCCATCACCGTCGGGCTGAAGCGCCGCGTCATCGAGTGGCTCGGCCCGATCGTGTACGAGTACTACGCGGGGACCGAGAGCAACGGGCTAGTGCTGTGCGACTCGCGGGAGTGGCTGGCGCACCCCGGGACGGTCGGGAGGCCAGCAGGGTGCACGATCCATATCTGCGACCGAGAAGGCGAGGAGCTGCCCCCCGGAGAGATCGGCACCGTGTACTTCGGTGGAGGTGGCGACTTCAGCTATCACGGCGACCCGGACAAGACCGTCGAGTCCCGCGACCCGCAACACCGGGGGTGGAACACGCTCGGGGATGTCGGGTACGTGGACCCGGACGGCTTCCTCTTCCTCACCGACCGCAAGGCGTTCCTGATCATTTCGGGCGGTGTGAACGTCTACCCGGCCGAGACCGAGCAGCATCTGCTCACCCACCCCGCCGTGCGCGACGCCGCGGTGTTCGGCGCGCCGCACGCCGACCTCGGCGAACAGGTGGTGGCGGTCATCGAACCGACCCAGCCGTGCGCCGACGACGCGGCAGCAGATGCGCTGCGCGACGAGCTGTGGTCCTTCTGCCGAGCCGACCTCTCGCCGATCAAGTGTCCCCGCGCCCTGGACATCGTCGCGACCCTGCCCCGGGACGACACCGGCAAGCTGCGCAAGAAGGAGCTGCAGCGAACCTGGGTAGACGCCCACGTCCAGGTCACCCCGAACACGACGAACCCCGACCCGACGCCCCGGGAGACCTCCCCGTGACCGACGCCGCCTCGATTCGCTACGACGAGCCCGCGCCAGGTGTGGCGCGTATCGCGCTGGCCCGTCCCGAGACACGCAATGCGCAGGACACGCACCTGCTCTACGAACTCAACGACGCCTTCGACCGCGCCTCCCAGGACGACGGGATCCGCGTGATTGTGCTCGCCGCGGACGGGCCCCACTTCTCATCAGGACACGACCTGCGCGAGCATGAGCCGGTGCGTGCCATGGCCGAGCACCGCACGGTGGGCACCTGGTGCGGATTCGGGTGCCACGGTGCGGAAGCACAGTTGGCCCGCGAGAAGGAGATCTATCTGGGCCTCTCGGAGAGGTGGCGCAACATCCCCAAGCCGACCATCGCCCAGGTGCACGGGAAGGTGATCGCGGGTGGGCTGATGCTGGTATGGCCGTGTGACCTGATCGTCGCCTCGGACGACGCCCTCTTCGTGGACAACACGGTCGCCATGGGCGTCAGCGGGGCGGAGTTCTTCAACCATCCTTTCGAGGTCGGCGTGCGCGTGGCGAAGGAGATGCTGTTCACCTCGGATTCCCTGTCCGCCGCGGACGCCCATCGGCTCGGCATGGTCAACCACGTCGTGCCCCGCGCCGAGCTCGACGACTTCGTGCTCCAGCTCGCGAGCCGGATCGCCGAGCAGCCGCTCTTTGCGCTCCGCCTGGCCAAGGAGGCGGTCAACTCCGCCCAGGACAACCAGGGGCGGGTCAACGCGATGCAAACGTCGTTCGCCCTCCACCAGCTCTGCCACAGCCACAATCAGCAGCTCCACGGCCAGCTGCTCGATCCCACCTTCCCCGAGCGGCACAAGGAGCTCGCCGCACGCTGGTGACCCTCGTCGCGGCAGCCGGCGCGGGTCGCTGCGACGGTGCCGTCGGCCCTGTCAGTCGGTCAGCGGGGCCAGACTCCACCGACTTCGACGCCGACTGCACGGACCTCGTTCAGCAACACCTCGAGCCCACCGTCAAGCGGGCTCTCCGTGAAGCCGTCCGAGCACCAGGTCAACCAGCTCCTCGCAGAGCTTGTGGGTCGCGGCGGAGGACCGCAACACTTGTGCCGGCGCGGTGAGCGAGTGCACGAGGATCCCGCCTGAAAGCGCATCGAGGAGCGTGGTCACCCGCACCCCGGCGGGGAGCTGGCCGCCATCGACGCCCCGCCGCAGGATCTGGCGTGAGACCTTCATCTGCTCCTGCTGGAAGTCCCAGTACTCCTCGAAGCCCGGGATCGCCCCGCCCTCGAGGTTGACTCGGAGGAAGGCCCGCCCATTGTCGGCGGCGTATGCATCGACGAGTTGATGCGCGAGGTTCAGCAGGTCCTCGCGCAGGTCCCCGGTGTCCGGATCGGTGACAAACCGGACATTCGTCCGCATTGCGTCGAGGAGCAGCTGCTCGGCCGAGGACCAGCGCAGGTAGATGGAGCCCTTCGCGACACCGGCGGCCTTGGCCGCACCTTCGACGCTGAATCCAGACCAGCCCTGCTCGGCGAACAACGAGATGGCGGCCTGACGTACCCGACTATCGAGAGAGGCGTCCCGCGGACGGCCTCGCTTCGGACGATCATTGCTCGTCATTGCTTCTCTCAGGTCTGAGGGCACGGTGTCGATGATCCCACTCGGCTCGCCGCGCTGCGTCGCCCTTCGCCATGATTCATGCTCGTGCCGCGGATCATAACTTGTAGTCGCACGACTCTGTGCCAGCAACGCCGACGCCCCTGGCGTCACCGACCGACGAAGATCGGTGGGCGCTTCTCGGCGAACGCCGTGATCGCCTCCTTGAAGTCTCGGGTCCGCAGGTTCACCGATTGCGCTGCCGCTTCCCGCTCGAGGGCCGCCTCGAGGGAGGCTCCCATGCCGTCATCCACCAGGCGGGCAGTCTGACGTGCAGCAATCGGGGGCATGCCCCCGAGCACCTCGGCCAGCTCGGTGACCCGCTCTTCGAGCCTGTCGTCGGGCAGGCACTCGGCAACCAACCCCGCATCGACCCCCTCCCGGCCTGTCACAGTGCGGCCGGCCAGCAACCAGCTCTTCGCCCTGGCCAGACCGACCAGTCGGGGGAGAATCCAGGACACCCCCATGTCGGGCGAGAGGCCGATCGCGCCGAACCCGAACCCGAAGCGAGCCGACTCGCCGGCGAGCACGACGTCGCAGGCCAACGCGAGACCGCACCCTCCGCCGAACGCGGACCCCCGGACCACGGCGAGTGTCGGTTGCGGCATCCGTGTCAGCAGGCGCACCAGCTCGGTGAGCGCGTCCATCCGGTCGAGAGGGTGGACCGGCGACCCTGTCTCGGCCCGCGGGTTCTCCTTCAGATCCGCCCCGGCGCTGAAGTGCTCGCCCGCGCCACGCAAGACCACGACGCGGACCTCGGCGTCCGAGGCCACGCTTCGCAGGACGGCCAGCAGTTCCCTCCAGCCTCGGGCGTTCAACGCGTTCCTCACCGATGGCCGGTCGAGGACGACCTGGGCCACGCCGGCCTCGCGGTGACATCGCACCGCGTGACCGTCGAACGTGCACGGTCCAGTCTCGGTCATGACACTCCTCGGATACCTCGGCGACCCTCAGTCGACGGCGAGGGCGGTCTCGTCCACCGGACCGATCACACCCTCCTCCTCCCCGCGGGGAGCGCGTTCGCCGCTGCACGCCGCTGCACGCCGCTGCACGCCGCTGCAGGCCGCTGCAGGCCGACGGTCAGCGGCGTGCGTCGTGGGCCCTCGCGGAGCTGCGTCGCCGGTCTTGTTTGTTCACGACCAGCCCTTGGGCGTGCAGGTCCACGCGGGTCGTCTCGCGGGGGTTCGCTCGGAGTTCGTCCTTGAGCACTCGCCCGCTCGCGTTGCGAGGCAGCGCGGGCACGAAGTCGACGAACCGGGGTACGGCGTAGTAGGGAACCTCGGTGGTGAAGTGGGCGAAGACGTCCGAGGGGGTCAGCGTCGCGTGGCCGACGATGCTGACCTGGACCGAGGGCTCGTCGTCGTCGGGTGACGACGTCCCGAAGGCCGCGATCTCGTCGATCTTGGGGTGGCGCAGGCCAGCTCGCTCGAGTTCGAAGGCGGAGATGTTCTCCCCACGTCGGCGGATGGAGTCCTTCTTCCGGTCCACGAAGATCAGTCGGCCGTGCTCGAAGTAGCCACGGTCGCCGGTGTGGTACCAGAGGCCTCGGAAAGCCTCCAGCGTGGTTCGGTCCCGACGCCAGTAGCCGTCGAACATGACGAAGGGGCGCAGCGGGCGGACCACGATCTCCCCGGTCTCGCCTTCCGCGGCCGCCACCCCCTCGTCGTCGTGGACCTCGACGGTCACACCGCTGAACGGGATACCGCACGACACGTCGATGTCGTTCTGCTCCCACGGGATGTGGCTCACCGGCCAGCATTCGGTCTGCCCGTATTGCTGCGACAGCGCGGGGATGCCGAATCGCTCCCGGAACCGTCGCTGCTCCTCGGTCGACAGCTGCACCGTCGACATGGCGCGCAACCCATGGTCGCGGTCGGCCGGCCCCGGTGGCTGGGCCAGCAGCGCCTGAGCGATCCACCCGACCCCCACCGCGAGGGTGGCTTTGGTGTCCCGAGCCCGGCCGAGGTAGCGGCTGGCCGAGAAGGCCGGCTCGAGCACGACCCGGATGCCTCGGAGCAGCGCTCCGAAGATGGGGGTCAGGCAACCGATGTGATACGTCGGCGCGGCGGTGAACACCACGTCGGTGTCTCGTAGATCAGCGAACTCCTGCAACGCCTCGGCCAGGGAGACCGCGTAGCCCTGACTCATGATGCAGCCTTTGGGTAGGCCGGTTGTCCCTGAGGTGTAGATGATCGCGAACGTGTCGGCCCGGGTCGGGAGTGGTCGATCCGAGGCCGGGTCGGTCGCCTCGAGCTCCACGGCCGTCGTGGACCGGGTTCCGGGGACGGGATGGACCCGCTCGTGGTGGACGACGGTCTCCAACTCGTCGGGGAGCGCAGCGAGACTACCGAGTAGGTCCGCGGCCGCCTCGTCGCAGAACACGGCGCGCGCACCGCTGTCATCGAGTTGATGCAGGAGGCTCTCGCCTTTGAGGTAGATGCTCAACGGAACGCAGATCACGCCGAGCCGTGCCGCCGCGAACATCATGATGACGTAGGTCGAGGACGTCGGTGCCATCAGTGCCAGTCGGTCGCCGGGGCGCATACCTCGTTGGGCGAGGCCGGCGGCGACGCTCAAGGCCTTCTGCTCGAACTCGGCGTAGGTGAGGACCTCATCGCCCACTTGCAGGAACGGCGCCTCGGGTGTGGCCGTCGCCCACGCGTGGAGCAGGTCGGGAAGTGTCGAGCTCGGCGTCCGCTCGCCCATCTGCTCACCCGTTCTTCGTCAGACCACGGACCCGTTCGGCGTGCTCGGGTTCGAGCACACAGAGCCGCTCCTCCGAGAGCGCGAACTCGGCCGCCGCGCGGACCTGCTGCTCCAGCTGAAGGGTGAACATTCTCTTGGTGGACTGCGCGGCTCGCCGCGGCAGCGCCGCGAGGCGCTCGGCGTAGTGCCGTGCCCTGGCGTCCAGCTCGTCACGGGCCACGACCTCGTTCACCATCCCGAGGCGGTACGCCTCGGCCGCGCCCAGCCGGTCACCGAGTAGCACGTACTGCTTCGCGATCTGCATCCCGACCGACATCGGCCAGGCAACCCCACCGTCCCCGGCGACCATGCCCAGCGCCACGTGGGGATCGCGGTAGAACGCCTCCGTGCTCATGATCACGAGATCAGAGAGCATCGCCACGCTCGCCGCCAGACCCACCGCACCACCCTGTACAGCGGTCACGATCGGGAGCCGGCACGCCATCATCCGTTCCAGGATGCGGTGCCCGTCGCGGAAGGCAGTCTCCATCTCACGCCGGTCGCGCTGCTGTTCGGCGAACCAGTCGTAGTCGCCGCCCGCCGAGAAGATGTCCCCCTCGGCCCGGATCAGCAGGACCCGGGCGTCTTCGTCGTCGTCCAGCAGGAGCCAGACCCGGGCGAGCGCCTCGTGGACGGCGGCATTGATGGCGTTCTTCTTCTCAGTGCGGTCCAGGGTGAGGATCCGCAGCGGCCCGTCCAACACGATCGCACATTCCGGCGGGAGCTCCGAGTAGTCGACCTTTGTCATGTTGGTCCTCTGGTCGTGGGTCGGGTCACTCGCCGAGGGCTTCGGAGAGGCGTTCGTAACCCGCGAGGAGGTCATCGACCATGTCGGCCACCACCTGCTTCACCGGCTTGGCCGTCCGCATCAGGCCCACCCCCTGGCCGATCCAGTAGCTGCTCAGTCGACGGGCACCTTCGTGCCCGCTCGCGGCGAGGACGTCCGCTCGGCGCAGCGCGGGCTCGCTCACGTATCCCATCAGCGGCATGGGGAGCGCCGACGGGGCGCCGGGGCGCTCCCAGGAGTCGTGCCAGGTGGATCGCAGCTGGCGGGATTCCTTGCCGGTCCGGAACCGGGACCGCACGGTGTCCGACGACGAGGCGGCGAGCATCTTCTGCTTGGTGTACTCAGCGGTCTCGGCCTCGTGCGTGGTCAGCCAGACCGAGCCGGTCCACACCCCCGCGGCGCCCAGAGCGATCGCCGCCGCGACCTGCCGGCCGGTGACGATGCCGCCCGCGGCCAGCACCGGGACATCGGACCCGAGCTCCGCGATCCGCTCCACGACCTCGGGGACCAACACCATCGTGGAGACCTCGCCGGTGTGCCCACCGGCCTCGACGCCCGACGCGACCACGAAGTCGACCCCGGCGGTGACTTGCGCGGCAGCATGCTTGGCCGTTCCGACCAAGGCTCCAACCGGCACTCCTGCGACCTTCGCCGCCGCGAGCATCGCCGGGGGCGGCGTCCCGAGAGCATTCGCGAGCAGGGCGATCGGATGCTTGAGCGCCACCTCAACCATGTCGGCCGCATAACCTTCGGACAGCGTCTCCGCCGACGCCATGACCGGCGGGGGAACCTGACCGGGATCCATGTCGTGGTCGCGGAGGATCCCGGTGACGTAATCAGTCACCTCGACAGGGATCTGTGCCGTGTCCGGCGACGCGGTCGTCGACCCCCCTTTGCCCTCGAAGCTGTTCGGGACGATCAGGTCGACGCCGTACGGGCGCCCTTTGACCTGCTCGTCGATCCAGCTGAGCTCCACATCAAGTTCTTCCGGCGACATCAGCGCAGCCCCGAGCACACCGCACCCACCCGCCTTCGTCACCTCCGCGACGACGTCACGGCAGTGGGAGAAGGCGACCAGCGGGAGGTCGATCCCCAAGAGATCACAGATCGCTGTCTTCACGTCACCCGTCCTCGCCCCAAGCATCCCACGTCGACGACGACGGTAGCACTTACCGACGCTGACCGATCAAGTTATAGTCGGCACGAGCGACCCTCAGTCGGGAGAAGACCTCGGAACGAGGGCCTTTGTCGTCGGCTCTCGTGCAGATATACTGCGCACTCCGTCAGCCCTCGAGGAAGGTGACCCATGGCGAGCAACGAGGCTCTGGAGCTCCAGGCCCAGCTGCGGGCATTCAAGGACTCCATGTCGGGCGCCGAACCGCCCACCGTCGAAGAACAACGCCAGAACGTCCAGTTCCTCGGCACCCTGGCCACCGAACCCGTGGGCATCGCCACCACCGAGGTCGACGCGAACGGGTGCCGGGCGCTGCTGGTCACGCCCCCCGACGCCGAGCCGGGACGCCTGATCATCTGGACGCACGGCGGGGGCTACAACCTGCTGGCTGCCGACAACTACATCAGGCTCTGCGGGCACGTGGCGCTCGCGACCCGACAGGCGGTCCTGATCGTCGATTTCCGGCTCGCCCCGGAGCACCCCTATCCCGCCGCGCTGGACGACGCGCTGAGTTCCACCGCGTGGGCCCGCGCCAACGGCTACACCCGGCTCGTGTACGGCGGGGACAGCGCCGGCGCCGGACTGGCCATTGCCACGATGCTCACCCTGCACAATCGGGGCGTGGAGCTGCCCGAGGCCGGGATCCTCATCTCCGGCTGGTACGACATGAACCTCACGCTGCCCAGCACGACGGAGCGCCAGGACCGGGACCTGGCCAACGACTCCCGGATGATGGGGAACCTGCGCGACAACTACCTCGTGGGACGGTCGCCGTCGGAGCCCGACGTGTCCCCGATCTTCGGTGAGTTGTCCGTGCTCCCTCCGCTCTACATCACCGTGAGCGAGGAGGAGGTCCTCTTCGACGACTCGATCGAGCTCGCGCGGCGGGCACGGGCGTCGGGAGTGTCCGTCCAGCTGGAGACCGTCGAGGTCGTTCCGCACGTGCACCTGTTCTGGGCCGGGAACCTCCCCGAAGCCGACAGCACCATCGCCGCCATCGCCAAGTGGCTGCCCGCCTGATGGCGCGATGATCGGAATCGACGGGCGAACGCCGGTCATCGTCGGAGGGGGACAGCTCACCGTCCGAGACGGCGATGCTCCCGACCCGGTGGTCCTGCTGGCGGAGGCGCTTCGTGGTGGCGTTCCGGGCCGGCTGCTCGCCCGCGCCGACTCGGTCGGACTGGCGCGCATCGTGTCCCGTGGCTACCCGGACCCCGCGGCGCTGCTCGCCGCCGAGCTCGGTGCGATGCCGCGGGAGACGGTGTACACACATCACGGGGGACACGTTCCCCAGGTCCTGCTGCAGGACGCAGCGCTGCGGATCCAGGATGGCCACACCGACGTGGCAGTCGTGGGAGGTGCCGAGTGCGGCCGCACGCGCCACCGGTACAAGCGGCGCGCAGAACGGCCGCCCTGGTTAACTCAGGGTGACGTGCACCCCAGCCGCACCATCGGTAGCGACCTGATCATGGCGAGCCCAGCCGAAGCGGGGATCGGCTTCGGGCTGCCGGTGCACGCCTACCCCCTGTTCGAGACGGCCCTGCGGGCCCGACGCGCAGCGTCGGTGCCCGCGCACGCGGAGGCGATGTCGCGGCTCTGGGCATCCCTGAGCCGCGTGGCGGCGACCAACCCGCACGCCGCCGTGCCTGGCCCGTTCTCTGCCGAGCACATCCGCACGGTGTCAGCGGACAACAGGATCATCTGCGACCCGTACCCCAAGTTCATGGTGGCCAACGATCACGTCGACCAGGCCGCCGGCGTGGTCGTCTGCTCGGTAGACGCTGCCCGCGCCGCCGGCGTTCCCCGAGACCGGTGGCTGTTCCTGCACGGCATCGGGCACGCCGAGGACACCGCATCGGTTTCCGAGCGCGACGAGCTCTCCCGTTCACCCGCCATAGCCCACGCCACACGGACCGCACTGGATGCGGCGGGCCTCGGCATCGACGACATCGCCGTGCTGGACCTGTACTCGTGCTTCCCCTCCGCGGTCGAAATCGCCGCCGAGGAGCTCGGGATCACCTCCGAGCGATCCCTGAGCGTGACCGGAGGACTGACCTTCGCCGGCGGACCCTGGAACAACTACACCTCCCACGCTCTTGCCACCGTGCTCGAGATGATGCAGGGCCGGCCGGACGAGTTCGCCATGGTGACCGGCAACGGCGGACTGCTGACCAAGCACGCCGTCGCAGTCCTCGGGCCGACACCGCCGAGAAGGCCGCTGTCCCCGCCGGTCGCGTTCACCCCACCTCGGCGGCGGACGGAGCCAGACTACGTCGGGACAGCCGTCGTCGAGGGGTACACCGTGATGCGGGACCGCGACGGAGAGCCGCAGACGACGTACGCTGCCTGCCGCACCCCCACCGGCTCACGGGTGCTCGCCGCGGCGAGGGGTGACGCCGAGTTCGTGCCGGCGCCGAACGACGACTTTTGCGCCGTCACCGTCGAACTGCGCGGCACGACCATCGCGGGAACCGCGGCGGACGATCGGACCTTTCGAGCACCGGCGACACCGATCGATCGGACGCCGCCGCGGTGACAGCCCCGCCCGGAGTGGGGGTGGACGCCGCTGCTTGACACCTCGTGGTTGCTGGACCAAAGCGGCCACCAATTGCAGAGGTGACCTGTCCCGGCCGAGTGGGACTTGCAGGAAGAAGAGCTGGGTGGGCATCTCGACGGCGGCACTGCACACCGGCCCGTCTTGATTTAATCATCGCTTGCCGTCACTATTAACCTGTCGGGGAGAGAGCGGTCTGACCGCCGTCACGAGTACGCCGAGCAGAACGCTCGATCCGAGCTTCCTGGCCTCTCCCGGCGCAGAGTGAGCCTTCCCCGACCACCAGGACGAAGGGGCCCGGATGGAGATGACGAAGCCAACGGCCGTGGTCACGGGGGCGGCAAGCGGCATGGGGCGCGCGACCGCGGAGCTTCTGGTCACCCACGGCTGGCACGTCGTCGCGGCCGACCACGACGAAGCGGGACTCGCAGAGCTGGAGAGCTCCCGGGACCTCTCTGTGCTCCAGGCCGATGTCTCCTCCGAGCGCGACAACGAGCGCCTCGCGGGCGAGGCGGTACGGCGATACGGGCGGCTGGATGGCCTGGTACTCAACGCCGGCGTCGCGGTCGCAGCTCCGGTGGACGTCCTTGATCGAGCGACGGTGAGCCGACACCTGGACGTCAACCTGTTCGGTCCCCTCTTCGGCATCCAGGCCGCGTTGCCGCACCTGCGGAAGGCCCCGTCGCCCTCGGTGGTGGTGGTGTCGTCGACCAACGGGCTCGGCGGCGACAACTCGATGGCGGCGTACTCGGCGAGCAAGTCCGCCGTGCTCGGTCTCGTCCGCTCTCTGGCGCGCGAGATCGCCCACGAGGGCGTCCGCGTCAACGCCGTATGCCCCGGTGCCACCCGCACCGGGATGACGATCCCGCTGGAACGGGCGAGTCCGGACCTGTACCGAGGAATCGCCGACTGGGTGCCGTTGGGCCGGTGGGCCGAGCCGCGGGAGATCGCCACAGTGATCGAGTTCCTGCTCTCCGACGCCGCCTCCTACGTCAACGGTGTCGCCCTACCGATCGACGGGGGCGCTTCAGCCGGCGTGGGGCTGCACCCCCCGGCCAGAGCGAGCACCGATGTTCGCGTCTTTGAGTACGCCGAGAACAGCGGCGCCGACACCGAAGCCCATTGACTGGCCGGCACCTGTGCGACGCAATCCGCTTCCGGACCCATCACATCAGCCGCGCAACCACAAGGAACACCCATGGGCAACGCCACCACCGCCGCGAAAGTGTCGAGCACCATCGATGATCTGCCGTGGGTCGACATCGACTCCGACCAGTACCGCGAGGACCCTGAGTCGGTGTTCGCTCCCGCCCGCGACGCCGTCGGCCTGGCGCGGAGCAGCCGGGGCGTGGAGGTCCTGAGCTACGACGCCGTGAACGAGCTGCTCCGCTCCCCCGGCTTCTGGGCCGGCCGCGAGAGGAGCCTCGCGGCCGCCGGAGTCCATGACGGCCCAGTGTTCGACTCGATGTCCCGGCTCATCATCAATGTCGAAGGGGACGTCCACCGCCGAGAGCGCAAGGCCGTCTCACGCTGGTTCACTCCCCGCCGCGTTGAACAGTGGCGCGCCGAGGTGCGCTCGTGGATCCACAGCTGGCTAGACGAGGACACCGAGCACGACCAGGTCGACATCTTCCGCAGTGTCACCCGTCGCCTGCCCGCCACTGTCTTCTGCCGGATCGTGGGCGCTCCAGTCGAGGACGCCCGGCTGGTCGCCGGCTGGTCGGACGGTCTCCTCGCGATCGTCAGCTTCAATCCCGACACCGAGCCCATTTTGCGTAAGGCCCAGGCCGAGTCGGTGGCCTACTTGCGCGCACTGATCGCCGACAAGCGCTCCCGACCGGGCGACGACCTGATCTCAGCCATGATCGAATCCGAGCGTGCGGGCGACATCAGTGAAGACGAGATGGTGGATCTGTGCCTGTCGATTCTCACAGGCAGTACCGACACCACCAACACCCAGATCTGTCTGAACCTGTCGACGCTCGCCCGGAACCCCGACCAGTGGCAGGCAGTGCGGGACGACCCTGGCCTGATTCCCCGCGCAGTGCGCGAGCTCTACCGATTCTCTCCCGGCATGCTCACAACGCCACGGTGCGCCTACGACGAAACGACCCAGTTCCGAGGTGTCGCCATCGACCCGTCGGTCTTCTATTTCGCGACGATCGAAGCGGCCAACCGCGACCCTCAAGTCTTCGACGATCCGGCTACCCTCGACGTCCGCCGAGACCCTCACCCGGGCGCACTCAACTTCGGCAGCGGCCGGCACAGCTGCCTCGGCCTGGCACTATCCATGGTTGAGATGGAGGAGGTGCTCGCCGCGGTCATCCAGCGGTGGTCCTCGTTTACCGTCGAGGAGGCGACGTTCGACGGTGCGCCGTTCATGCTCTTCGCTCGTTCGATGACCGTCCGACACACTCCTGCGACGGAGACGATCCCGTAAACGGGCTCTTCGTCATGAAGGGGACTGTCCGACTCTCGGTGTAGCTAGCGTTGATGGGTCAGTAGGTGCTTGACGGGACGATACGGTCGAGGAACGTGATCGCGAAGGCGTTCGGGGCGGGCTTCCATCGCATCGCCCAGCGGTCCCGTCCTCTGCCGGTCGGGTCGAGCGAGCGGGTGACCAGATCCAGGCACTTCAGCGCGGCCTGCTCGGTCGGGAAGTGCCCGCGCGCTCGGACCGCGCGCCGGTAACGGGCGTTGATCGACTGACGACCACCGGCAAGATCGAGCGGTTCCACCAGACGTTGCGCCGCGAGCTGCTCGACCAGGTCGCCCCGTTCGCCGACCTGGAGACCGCGCAGGCGGCGATCGAGGGGTGGGCGCACGGCTACAACCACTCGCGGCCGCACCAGAGCCTGGACATGGACGTCCCGGCCGACTTGTTCCGGCCCGGGCCATCCGCCACGCGCCGCCACCGGGCCCGTCGAGGCCGGCCATCGTTCCGACATCGCCGTTCCGGGTGCGTCTGCGACGTCGACCGAGCAGGTCGGGCCGGGAGGCGCGGTGGAGCTCGAGGTCCGGGTGCCCGGCTGCGGCAGCGTCGCGCTCGCCGCCCATCAGCAGCTCTGGCTCGGCCGCCTGTCGCGCAGTCATCTCGGCGAGCTCCGCGCTCGGGGCGCCCGACCAGGCAGTGACCCGCCCGCGGCGGCCGCGCTGCCCCGCTCGGCCCGTCACGCCGCGTCCGACACCATCGTCGAGGTCGACCGCGTCGTCGGCCGCGACGGGCTGGTACGCGTGGACAACACCACCTTCAACGTCGGCGCCGCCCACACCGGCACCCTGGTCGCGCTGCGCCTCGACGGCCACCTCGTCCACGCCGTCGCCGGGCAGCTGCTGCTGGGGGCAGCTGGCCCCACTCGAGCACCCTCGCCCAGCGCCTCGCCCTACGCGGTGCGCGCCGCCCCGGCGGGCCACTGCCCGCGCCGACCCCGAGCCAGGCGCCGTGGGCGAAGCGGGTCGTCGGCGCCGACGGGGTCGTCATGGTCGCCCGCCAGCGCCTGCGGATCGGACGCGCCCACGCCGGCAAGACCATCACCGTCATCGCCGAAGACACCAGCTTCCGCGTCCTGCATGGCGACCACGACCTCGCCACCTACCCCCGCGACCCCTCCAGGCCCCTGACCCGCTTCAAGGCCTGGTCCCACCGATCCACGTCAACGATGTCCTGACGACGATCTGTCAACCATCCCCTGAGACCGAACACATCACCGTCACGGCCGACTCGGCGGCAGGCCTGCTGCGCCGCCCGGGTCGTCAGCGACGCTCGCGGCGGGATCTCCGGGCTGGTCTCCGACCACGTGCGCGTCTCGCGACCGGCAGCAGCCCGAGCCGGGTGCGCAGGGTGCGGCGGACGCGGTAGAGCGGGTCGCCGGCGCGCCCGCGGTGCCCGAGGGTGTCCTGCTGGACGCGCTGGCGGCACAGGTCGAGCTTCTGGCCGCACAGCGCGACGACGTGGAACGGGTCCATGACCGTGACCGCGTCGGGTAGCGCCTCGACCGTGGCGTTCTTGTAGCCGCCGAACCCGTCCATGGCCACGATCTCGACCCGGTCCCGGAAGGTCTGATCGCGGGCGTCGAGCCAGTTCTTCATGGCTGCCGCCGAGCGGCCCGCGGCCATGTCGAGCAGCCGGCCCGGCCCGTGACCGGCCAGGACCGGGGTGAGGTCGGTGATCACGGTGACGAACCCGTCGGCGTCGGCGCCGAGCACATGGGACCACTTGTGCTCGTCGACCCCGATCACCCGGACACCGTCCAACCGCGCCGGACCGGCCGAGAGCAGCAACTGTTGGGTGGCGGCGACCGCGATGCTGTTCACGGTGTCCCAGCTGCGGCCCAGCTCGCGGGCCACCGCGGCCACAGTGGCCTTGTCGATCGCCAGGCGCCGCATGACGAAGGTCGCGCAGCGCCGGGTCGTCGCCGCGCCGGGACGGGCCAGCCAATTGGTGTCGTGGGCGAAGATCGCCCGAGCGCAGCCGTCGTGGCGGCACTCGTAGCGCGGTAGCCGAAACCGCAGCTCGAGCGGATACCCGACCACCGGGACGTCGCTGACCCGGCGCTCGACGGTGTCGCGATAGGTCCCGACCAGACCACAGCTCGGGCAGCGCCCGGGCTCCTCGACGACCAGGTCCGCGAAGACCACCGTGGTCTCGCCGGCGAGCGCGGCGTCGACGATCCGCACCCCGAGCTCCACGGTCCGGACGATCGTGTCTGCCACGATCTGGGCAGGCGGCGACGTAGGCTCCACTGCAGGGCTCCCGGGTGCTGACGGGGCATGGCGTGAGAACCTGCATCGTCATCCGCCCGGGGCCCGCCCTATCGCAGCGACACCACCCCAGCATCTGGCCCAGTCACACCCTCAGCTGCACTCCATTTCCGGAAGAATCAGATTACTCGAACTTCGTCGAGCTCCTTCAGTCCCGTGACGTACGTGCTCTCGTCTGCATCGACAACATCTCCGATCGTGGGATTCGCGGCCCGGGCGTGCTCGACGGTCGGGCGCCTAGAGATGTACCCGGCCGCCACGTTGGTGACAGCCGGGTACAGGAGGATGTACCCGGCCGTCACGTTGGTGACAGCCGGGTATAGGAGCAGCCCGGCCCAGCCCTCGGCGTCGTAGCGCTTGACCCAGCGGTGCGCGCACTGCCGTGACACTCCGAGCTCGGCCGCGACATGCGCGACCGGGCGGTCATCGATGCGGACACGACGCACCAAGACGGTGCGCCCGTAGACGGTCAAGCGAGCGTTAGCGTGCACGGGAAGGCCCTTCGTGGCGTGGCGGCGGCGTCAGACACCTCCACCTCGCCCGAAGGGCCTTCCCCGATCAAACAGCCACGCCGCACCGTCACCAACGTCCTGGCCGGGTACAACAACTGATATGGAGGGCGTTCCTGTCAAGCGGGCAGGGGTGAGTGGCCTCGGTGCTTACGCATCGTGGCTGTTCGGAGGGTGCCGGCGGGGCCGGGTGGGTGGAGGCGTGTCGGCGCGACGCGCGGTCAG
>NZ_JBXUHE010000039.1:0-64972 GCF_057180585.1 Actinomycetospora sp. 2LY8.5 | reverse complement strand
TTCAACCAGCTCAAAGCCTGGCGCGGGCTGGCCACCCGCTACGACAAGCACGCCATCAACTACCGCGGCGCGCTCACCTTCCGCGCCCTGCTGGCTTGGCTACCTTGATCCGTCAGACACGGCCTAGCGGTCGAGGCGGTAGTGGGCGAGCTTGTCGGGGCCGAGCGTGACACCGGGGCCCGGTCCCTGGCGCGCGGCGGCGCGGCCGTCGAAGCGTCGGGGGTTCGGTGAGGACGCTCCGTCTCCGGGGTCCTGACGAGGGTGGGCGTGCGGTGACGCAGGGCTCCGCGAGGTGCACGGACGGGGCGAGGTCAATACGGTCGTGCACGACAGCGGCACCCGGGAGGCAGCGGATGAGCCAGGGCACGGACGCCTCGACGATGCGCCAGGTGCTGGGGCACTTCCCCAGCGGCGTCACCATCGTCACCGGCACGACCCCCGAGGGTCCGGCCGGCTTCACGTGTCAGTCCTTCTCCTCGCTCTCCCTCGATCCTCCGCTCGTGCTCGTGCTGCCCGGTCGCTCGTCGTCGAGCTGGCCGAAGATCGAGGCGACCGGCCGTTTCGTCGTCAACGTGCTCTCCGCCGAGCAGGAGGCGCTCTCGACGACGTTCGCGGTGTCGGGCGGCGACAAGTTCGCCGGCGTCGAGTGGACCGCGTCGGGTCTCGGCTCGCCGATCCTCGGCGGGGCCACGGCCTGGATCGACTGCACGCTGCACGCCGTGCACGACGGCGGTGACCACCTCATCGTCGTCGGTGCGGTGCACGACCTCGGCGCCCCCGGCAGCCCGCCGCTCGTCTTCCACCGCGGGGGGTACGCGCGGACCAGCCCGGCGGTCGCGGAGTGAGCGAGCCACGGACCGGAGGGCAGCCGGCCGGTCCCGGTCCCCTGGTCGACGTCCGGGTGCTCGAGCTGGGCACGATCGTCGCCGGCCCCTTCGCCGGGCGGCTGCTCGCCGACTACGGCGCCGACGTCGTCAAGATCGAGCCGCCGGGCGGTCAGGACCCGATGCGCGACTGGGGCCAGGAGTCGTACCAGGGACACCGGCTCTGGTGGACCGTGCACGCCCGCAACAAGCGCTGCATCACCCTCGACCTGCGCTCCGAGCGCGGCCAGGAGGTGTTCCTGCAGCTGGTCGAGGGCGCCGACGTCGTCGTCGAGAACTTCCGGCCCGGCACGCTCGAGCGCTGGAGCCTCGGGTGGGACCGGCTCTCGGCGGTCAACCCGGGGCTCGTGCTGGCGCGGGTGTCGGGCTACGGGCAGACCGGGCCCTACGCCGACAAGGCGGGCTACGCGTCCGTGGCCGAGGCGCTGTCGGGCCTGCGCTACATCAACGGCTACCCGGGGCAGGCGCCACCGCGGCAGGCGATCTCGCTGGGTGACTCGCTGGCCGGAATGGTCGCGGTGCAGGGTGTGCTCGCGGCGCTGCACCACCGCTCGGTGACCGGGCAGGGCCAGGTCGTCGACGTCGCGCTGACCGAGGCGTGCCTCTCGGTGCTCGAGTCGATCATCCCGGAGTACGACAAGCTCGGCCGTGTGCGCCAGCCCGGCGGCACGCGCCTCGAGGGCATCGCGCCGTCGAACGTGTACCGCACGGCCGACGAGCTGTGGCTGGTCGTCGCGGCCAACCAGGACACGGTGTACCGGCGGCTGTGCGGTGCGATGGGCCGCCCGGAGCTCGCCGACGACCCCCGTTTCGCCGACCACCGCGCCCGCGGCGAGAACCAGGACGAGCTCGACGGGATCGTCGGCGAGTGGGTGGGCTCGCTGCCCGCGGCCGAGGTGCGCCGGGTCCTCGACGAGGCCGGCGTGATCTGCGGGCCGATCAACACGGCGGCCGAGGTCGTCGCCGACCCGCAGTTCCGGGCCCGCGGCATGCTCGCGCCGCACTTCGACGAACGGTTCGGCGAGGACGTCCTGGGCCCCGGCGTCGTGCCGGTCTTCTCCGACACCCCGGGCGAGGTGCGCTGGGCGGGCCCGCCCGTACCGGGGCACCACAACGGCGAGGTCTACGCCGAGCTCGGGCTCTCCGGCGACCAGATCGCGGCGCTGACCGACGAGAAGGTCATCTGAGGAGACCGTCGGGCGACAGGCGCGGCGCGTAGCTCCGCGGGCCTGTCGATCAGGCGGGAGATGCCCCTCGCGTGCGTGCGCCGCCCCGCACGGTGATCAGGAGCGCGCGGACCTCGGTGCATGACGTGCCCCGTGATCTTCGGCGACACCGCTCGGCAGGTTGCCACGGCTGCCGGCGTCAGCCCTCGGCGTCCTTCTTGATCGACGCGAGGTTCTTCTCGGCGCTGGAGCCCATGGCCCGGTCCAGGCCCCAGCGCGGGACGCCCTTGACGGTGACCTCCATCGTCGACGCCATCTCCAGGCGCGTGCGGTCGCCACCGAGGTCGTGGGCGGTGTAGGCGATCGTCGATTCGCGGATGAGACGGGCGGCGACGCACGTCAGCGTCATGGAGTCGTCGGCGTAGGTGACGTCGTAGGTGGCGTCGGTGGTGAACCTCAGCGCGCCGAGTGTGACGACGATGCGCGTCGGGCGCCCCCGCTCGTCGTGCGCCTCGACGGTCGCCGACCTGGCCTCGTTCGCCCAGCGGTCGGTGTTCTCGAGGTCGGAGAGCACCTCGATCACCCGCGACACGGGCGCGTCGATCTCCACGGTCCTCGTCACCGGTTCACTCACGACACGTCCTTACCCCGTCTGTGGGTATCCGGCACGCGTGCCCGACACCGACCGCGCCCTCGCCCACGCGATCGTCACGCTGCTCGACGACCGGGCGCCGGGGAAGACGATCTGCCCGTCCGAGGCGGCGCGCCGCGTGGACCCGGACGCGTGGCACGACCTCGTGCCCGAGGCCCGCCGGGTGGCGAGCAGGCTCGTGGACGAGGGGACGATCGAGAGATGACCCAGCGCGGCGAGCCCGTCGACCCGGCGACCGCCCGCGGCCCCGTCCGTCTGCGCCACCCGGGCCGCGGAGCCGACGCGCCGGAGGCGAGACGACTGACGTCGGATGTCAGGAATCCCCCACGTGGGGTGCACCGCCGACCTCCGTCGCGGGACGCGCCTAGGCTCGCCGGGTGATGTTCGCTGTTCTGCGGCGCATCCTGCGCTCCCTCATCGGCCTGCCCCGTCCTCTCCGTCGCCTCGTCGCCGGCCCGACGACGACGCGCGACGGCCAGACCCTCGACATCGACGTGCAGCTCGTGCTGCGCGTGCTCGGCCTGATCGCCCGCGGCGAGGAGCCCTCGCTCGTCGACCAGCGCCACGCCACGGACGCGGCGGCCGGCCTCGCCGTCGCCCGGACGCCGGGGGTGCGGGCGCGCTCGACGACCGTCCCCGTCCCGGCGAGCACCGCACGCGACGCGCCGGGCTCGCTGGCCGCCTGCCTGTACGAGCCCGCCGAGGTCGGCGACGACGTCGCGCCCCTGCTCGTGCACTTCCACGGCGGCGGGTTCGCGCTGGGCAGCATCGCCTCGAGCGCGCCGCTGTGCCGGGTGCTCGCCCACCAGGCCGGGGTCCGCGTGCTCTCGGTGGAGTACCGCCTCGCGCCGGAGAACCCGTTCCCCGCCGGGCTCGCCGACGCCGCGTCGGCGCTGGATCACGTGCTGGCCCACCGCGACGACTACCGCGCCACGACCGTCGCGGTCGGCGGCGACTCGGCCGGCGCGAACCTCGCGCTGACCGCCGCGCACCAGCTCGCGCGCCACGGCCGGGAGACCGCGGCGTTCGTGCTGGCGCTCTATCCGGTCACCGACGCGGGGCGGGCGGGCGGCTCGCGGGAGCTCTTCGCCGAGGGGTTCGGGCTGCGGACCGTCGACATCGAGGTCTTCGAGCGCTACTACCTGCCGGACGGCCTCGAGCCGATCCGCCCGACGGGCCTGCTCGAGGTCGACGACCTGGCGATCATGCCGCCGGCCTACATCTCGACGGCGGGGTTCGACCCGCTGCGCGACGAGGGCGAGGAGCTCGCCGCGGCGCTGCGGGCCGCCGGCGTGCCGGTGGCCGCGCGCCGCTTCCCCGGGCTGATCCACGGCTACGCGGGCATGGCCGGCGTCATCCCGGCCGCGCGCGACGCCGTCCTCGACGCCGCCTCGGCCCTGCGCGCCGGCCTCGCCCTGACGACCGACCGGGAGCGCGCCGGCACGTGAGTGCTTTCCCGCGCCATAGCGCGGGAAAGCACTCACGTCGGTCGGTCAGTGGTGCAGCATCCGCATCGCCGCGGCGGGGTAGCGGTCGCCGCTCGCGACGCCGGCCGGCGCGACCTTCTCGATCGCCTCCAGCTCCTCGGCGGACAACCTCACGTCGGCAGCGCCCGCGTTCTCCTCGAGGTACCGGCGCCGCTTCGTGCCCGGGATCGGCGCGACGTCGGGCCCCTGCGCCAGCACCCACGCCAGCGCGAGCTGGGTCGGCGTCACGCCCTTGCGCTCGGCGAGGCCGTTCACCTCGTCGAGCACCCGCAGGTTCGCCTGCAGCGCCTCGCCCTGGAACCGCGGCGAGTTGCGCCGCCAGTCGCCCTCGGGCAGGTCCTCGGTGCGCCGGATCGTGCCGGAGAGGAAGCCGCGCCCGATCGGGCTGTACGGGACGAAGCCGATGCCCAGCTCGCGGCACGTGGCGAGCACGCCGTTGTCCTCCACGTCCCGGGTGAACAGCGAGTACTCGGTCTGTACCGCGCTCATCGGCGCCGTGGCGTGGGCCCGGCGGATGGTCTCCGGCGCGGCCTCGGAGATGCCGAGGTAGCGCACCTTGCCGGCCGCGACGAGCTCGCCCAGCGCGCCCCACGTCTCCTCGATCGGGACGTCCGGGTCGACGCGGTGCTGGTAGTAGAGATCGACGTGGTCGGTGCCGAGACGCTGCAGCGAGCCGTCGATCTGCCCGCGCAGATAGTCGGGACGCCCGTTGACACGTCCGGTGCCCCGGCCGTCGGTCCCGATCTCGTTGCCGAACTTGGTGGCGAGGACGACCTCGTCGCGCCGGCCGTGCAGCACCGACCCGAGCAGCTCCTCGTTGGTGTGCGGCCCGTACATGTCGGCGGTGTCGAGGAACGTGACCCCGAGCTCGAGCGCGCGCTCGATCGTCGCG
This sequence comes from Actinomycetospora sp. 2LY8.5, assembly GCF_057180585.1. Classification (NCBI taxonomy): domain Bacteria; kingdom Bacillati; phylum Actinomycetota; class Actinomycetes; order Pseudonocardiales; family Pseudonocardiaceae; genus Actinomycetospora; species Actinomycetospora sp. 2LY8.5. Next base: position 59,891 of record NZ_JBXUHE010000039.1, on the reverse strand, counting down.
CGCGACTCGGTGTCGTCCTGATCGCCGTAGGCGAAGGTCATGCCCATGCAGCCGAGGCCGAGCGCGGACACGCGCAGGCCCTGGCCGCCGAGAATGCGTTGTTCCATGGGCGCTGGCTGCCCCGGGACGAGGTTCCCTGAACGTGTGGTCGCGGCGTGACCTGTGCGGCGTCCCGCAGGTGGCACGGTGATCTCATGCGCCTGCTGCTGACGACGCTGGTGGCCGCCCTGCTGTGCCTGGGCGCGGGGACGGCCCTGGCGGACCCCGGTCTGGTGATCGGCGACGGGGCCCCGCTGGCGCCCGGCACGTCGCTGCGGGCGCAGATGGGCTGCGAGGAGCCCGCGACGACCCCGGCCACCGGTCCCGGTGTGACCGGCACGCCCTGGGAGCGCGATCCCGAGGGCCACCAGCCGTGGGCGGTGTTCTCGACGGTCACCGTCGCGGCCGACGCCGCCCCCGGTCCGGTCACCGTCACCGCGACCTGCGGCGGGCGCCCGACGACGGCCACGGTGACCGTCGCCGACACCGGCTCGGGCGGCAGCATCCTGCGCTGGCTCGGCGCGGCGGCGCTCCTGCTCGTCATCGTGGCCGCGATGGTCGTGCTCCAGCGCCGGCGCAGGCTGAACGCCTAGAGTCCCGCGAGGTACGCCTGCGCCGCGTCCTCCACCCGGCCGCGGTCGCCGCCCGCGAGCAGGTCGAGGAGCAGTCCGCGCAGGGTCGCGACGACGAGCGTGGCCCGGCGGTCGGCCAGTGCCGGGTCGACGTCCGGTCCCTGGGTGGCGCGCAGGGCGGCGGTCCAGTCGGCGCCGACCTGCTCGAGGAACTCGGCGTAGGCGTCCGGGGACTGCAGCGCCCGCCCGTAGACCGCGAAGAACAGCCGCAGTGTCGGCCACCGGCTCTCGTCGGCGCTCCAGGTCCAGAACGCCCGCGCGGTGGTCGCCAGGTCGGCCTGCGCGCCGGCCAGCGCCCGACTCTCGGCGACCAGGCGGTCGCGCAGGCGGCCGAGGATCGCCTCGAGCATCTGCTCCTTCGTGCCGAAGTGGTGCACCAGCGTCGTCGTCGACACCCCGAGCGCAGCCGCGACCGACCGCCACGACAGCTCGGAGAACACCTGCTCGGCCGCGTGGTCGACGGCGGCGTCCAGCAGCGCCGCACGGTGTTCGTGATCGATCGGTCGTCCGACCATGTGCTCACCTTGACTTCATAGAACAGTCGTTCTAGGAATTGGGTCCATGAGTGTGCCCGTCGTGTCGGTGATCCCGGTCGTGCTGGGGGAGCGGTCGTACCGCGTCTCCGCCCCTGTCTCCGGGGCGCGGCTGCCGGTCCTGCTCTTCTCGCACGGCTTCGGATCCTCCTCGCGGGCGTACGGACCGCTCGTCGACCACTGGGCGGCGCAGGGGTTCGTCGTCGTCCAGCCGACCCATCTCGACTCCCGCACGATCGGCCTGCCCGAGGACGACCCCCGGCGACGGAGGTTCTGGCGTCATCGGGTGGACGACATGACGCGCGTGCTCGACGGGCTCGACGCCGTGGAGGCGGCGGTGCCGGGGCTGGCGGGCCGTGTCGAGCACGAGCGAGTCGTGGCCGCAGGGCACTCGTTCGGCGGGCAGACGGTGGGGGTGCTGCTGGGGTTACGGGTGGACGGCGAGGACCTCGCCGACCCGCGCGTGACCGCCGGCGTCCTGCTCGCGACGGCCGGGCGGGGCGGCGACGCCCTGCGGCCCGGCGTGATCGAGATGTTCCCGTGGCTGAACCCCGACTTCTCGGCGATGAAGGCGCCGGCGCTCGTCGTCGTGGGCGGCGCCGACGCGAGCGCGCTCAGCACCCGCGGGCCGGACTGGTCGGCGGATCCCTACTGGTTGAGCCCGCCGGGCAAGAGCCTGCTCACGCTCTTCGGCGCCGAGCACTCGCTGGGCGGCATCCCGGGGTACGAGGCGGCGGAGACGACCGACGAGGACCCGGCGCGCGTGGCGGCGCTCCAGCGGCTGACCACGGCCTGGCTGAGGACCGCGCTCGAGCCGGACGACCCGAGCTGGCGCGACGCGGCGGCCGCGTTCGACCGGGTCGAGGAGCCGATCGGTCGTCTCGAGTCGCGCTGATCGGCGCGCGGTCGGGGATGCGAGGGCGTCCCCGGGTGCCTGCGACGCAGCGAGGGACTCCCTCGCTCCCACCAGCGCGGCCCCGCCGAGGGGCGAGCACCGCGGGGCCCACCGACGTGACCATGGCCGGGTCGACCTCCGCACCCACCGCCTCCGACGGAGGTCGGAGGCCCGACCGTCGACCTGCGCCCGATGTGTCCGCCACCCGTGCCCGGCAGTGTCCATCCACGACAGATCGTCGTCCGGAGGAGACCGCCGCCATGATCGACAACACGTCACGGACAGGCCGTGCCCGGGCGGTGGTCCTCGTCCTGCTGATCGCGACCCTGCTCGCCGGGTGCGTCGGCGGCGCCCCGACCGTGACGTCGGCCCCGTCCGCGCCACCCACCGCGACCGCCGCCCTCACCCAGGCCGACCTCGACGCCTGGCTCGACGGCGTCGTCCCCGCCGGGATCGACCGGGCCGGGATCGCGGGCGCGGCGGTGGCCGTCGTGCGGGACGGACAGGTGCTCACGTCCCGCGGCTTCGGCTTCGCGGACACGGCGACCGTGCAGCCCGTCGATCCCGAGCGGACCCTGTTCCGGGTCGGCTCGGTGTCCAAGATCTTCACCGCGACCGCGGTGCTCCAGCTCGTCGAGCAGGGTCGGATCGACCTCGACACCGACGTCCGGCGGTACCTCGACTTCCCGCTGCCGCTGCGTTTCGAGCCGCCGGTGACCATGCGCCACCTGCTGACCCACAGCGCGGGCTTCGAGGAGCGGATCCGCGACCTGATCACCCTCGGCGAGGCCCCCGACCGCCTGCGCGAGCACCTGGCCGTCGACCCGCCGCAGCAGGTGTTCGCGCCGGGAACGGTGCCCGCCTACTCCAACTACGGCTACGGGCTCGCCGGCTACGTCGTCGAGAGGGTCAGCGGCACGCCCTACGCCGAGTACCTCCGACGCCACGTACTCGTCCCCGCCGGGATGACCTCGTCGAGCGCCGCGCAGCCGCTCCCGGCGCCGCTGCGGGGCCGCCTGTCGCAGGCGTACCCGACCGTCGACGAGCCCGCCGGCCCCGTCGAGACACTGCGGCCCTCGCCCGCCGGCTCGCTCACCGCGTCCCCCGACGACGTGGCGCGGTTCATGCTGGCCCAACTCGGCGACCCATACCTGCTCTCGCCGGCCGCCCAGGAGCTGATGCGGTCCCCGGCCCTGGGCGCCGAGGCCCTCGGCGCGCTCGCCGAAGGTCCGCGGATGGGGCTGGGGCTGTTCGACGAGAGCCGGAACGGGCGCCGGATCCTCGGCCACGGGGGCGACACACAGTTCTTCCACTCGCACCTGCAGCTCTACCCGGACGAGCGCACCGGGATCTTCGTGACGCTGAACGGCTCGGGCCGCGGCGCCATGGACAGCCACGAGCTGCGGGAGTCCGTGCTCCACGGGTTCACCGACCGGTACTTCCCCGCAACTGCCCCCGCAACCGCCCCCGCAACCGACCCCGCCCCAACCGGCGACGTCGAGCACGCGCGGCTGGCCGCGGGCACCTACGAGTCCGCGCGGGCGCCGTTCACCACGTTCCTGTCCGCGATGAACCTGTCAGGTCAGGTCACGACCGCCGCGCAGCCGGACGGGACCCTCGTGTTCTCGCCCGGGCCCCTGAGCGCCCACCCGGCCGTCTATCGCGAGATCCGGCCGTGGGTCTGGCAGGAGGTCGGCGGCCACCGGGTCGTCGCCATGCGCGTCGAGGACGGGCGGGTCGCCGCGCTCGGCGTCGAGGGCGCCTTCACCATGCTCCCGACCCCGCCGTGGCGCACCGCCGCTCTCGTGCTGCCGGTGCTCCTCGGCGCCGTCGTGGTGCTGCTCGGTGCCCTCGTGGCCTGGCCGGCGGGCGCGGCGATCCGTCGGCGGTACGGCCGGGCGGTCGTGGCCGATGTGGTCCCGCGGGCCGACCGCGTGGCCGTCGCCTCCACCCGTGCGGGCGCCGCGGCCGCGGTCGCCGCGCTCGGGGGGTGGGTCCTGGTCGTCCTCACGCTCACGGGCCTCGGTCAGGTCCCGACGGCCGTGCTCGCCGTGCTCGTCGGGCTGCAGGCCCTCGGCGTCGTGGCCGTGGTGCCGGCCGCGGCGGCGGTCGTGACGGGCCTGCGACGCCGCGTCGGGGCCTTCGGGACGACCGGGCGGGTGCTGGTCCTGCTGGCCCTGGTGGCCGTGGCGGGTGTCGCGGCGACCTATGGGCTGATCTCCCCCGACCTGAGCTACTGAGTCCTACGATCCCCCTGCTCGGCGATCACGAAGGCCCGGTGACCCTGATGACCCCGCCCGGCGATCCGTCGCACCCCGGCGACACCGCGAGCGCCGACGGGGTCGAGACCCGGGTCGACGCGCTGCTCACCCGTCTCGGCCTGACCACGCCCGGGCGCCGCGATGCCGCGCTCGCCCTCGGGATGGCGCTGGTGGCGGTCGTGCTGGTGCTGGTCGCTCGCGTCGACCCGGCGCTCGGCGGAGCGCTGGCCGTCGACCCCGTCACCGCCCCCTCGGTGCTGATCGTGCTCGTGGTCCAGGCCGGCGTGCTCGTGGTGCGCCGGACCCGCCCTGTGCTCTGCCTGGTGGTGACGATCGCCCTGCAGGTGGTGCTGGCCGGGCTGCTGGCACCCGCGGGCTACCTGCGCGGCCCGGCGCCGGTGGTCGCGGTCTACACCTGCGGGGCGTGGCTGCCGGTGCGGCGCGCGCTGGTCCTCGCCGGGGCCGCCGCACTGGTGGAGACGGCCGGATTCGTCGTGTTCGCGGCGGGAGAGACCACCGTCGGCCAGGTGCTCGCGCAGCTCCTGTCGTCCGTCCTGACCTACGTCGCGCTCACGGTCCTCGGCGGCTACGTCCGCACCCGTCGCCACTTCGGGGAGATGGCCCGGCTCCGGGCCGCCGAGGCCGTCGAGGCGCAGCGGGCCCGCGCCGATGCCGCGGTCGGCGCCGAGCGCACCCGCGTGGCGCGCGAGCTCCACGACATCGCGGCCCACCACCTCGCGGCGATGGTCGTCCAGGCCTCGATGGCGGAACGCCTGATCGACCGCGACCCGGAGGCCGCGCGCCGCACGATCGCCGAGGTCCGCAGCCAGGGCCGCTCCACGTTGCACGACCTGCGGTCGGTCGTGAGTGCGTTGCGGGAGCGGTCCGACGGGGTGGGCGACGAGGGGGAGCCCGTTCCCGGGCTGGCGGTGCTCGACCGGCTGGTGGCGAGGACGGCATCGGCCGACCTGGAGGTGGTCGGCACGCCGCGCGAGCTCTCGCCGGTCGCCGACGTCAGCGCCTACCGGGTGGCGCAGGAGGCCCTGTCGAACGCCCGGGACCACGCTCCCGGCGCCCGCGTGACCGTCCGCGTGGAGCACGGGGAGACTGCGACCGTGCTGGAGATCAGCAACGGGCCGGCGGCCGAGCCGCCCGCCGCCGAGCCGCCCGCCGCCGAGCCGGGCCCCGGTCGCGGTCTCGGGTTGCTCGGCATGCGCGAGCGCGCCGAGCTGATCGGCGCCGACCTCGAGGTCGGTCCGCGGTCCGGCGGCGGGTGGCGTGTGCGCCTGGAGCTGCCGCGGGGTGAGTCGTGATCCGTGTCGTGCTGGCCGACGACCAGGGCGTCGTGCGCGCCGGGTTCCGGATGTTCCTCGAGTCGGCCGGCGACATCGAGGTCGTCGGCGAGGCGACGAACGGCCCCGAGGCGGTGCGCCTGACCCGGCTCCTCGCCCCCGACGTCGTCTGCATGGACGTACGGATGCCCGGCGGCGACGGGCTCGCGGCCACCCGGGAGATCGTCGGCGGGCAGGCGCCGGTGCCGGCGGTGCTGGTGGTGACCACGTTCGACCTCGACGAGTACGTCTTCGGCGCGCTCGAGGCCGGGGCCAGCGGCTTCGTGCTCAAGGACACCGAGCCCGACGACCTCGTCGACGCCGTGCGGCACCTCGCCGCCGGGGAGGGGCTCGTGGACCAGACGGTCACCCGGCGGGTGATCGCCGAGTTCGCCCGTCGGCGGCCGGTCGCGTCGTCGGCTTCGGAGGTCGCGGAGGGACTCACCGCGCGCGAGACCGAGATCGTCCGGCTGCTCGCGGACGGGTTGTCGAACGCGGAGATCGCGGCGGAGCTCGTCGTCGAGGTCAGCACGGTGAAGTCGCACCTGGGGCGCGCGATGACCAAGATCGGGACGCGGGACCGCGTGCAGACCGTCGTCTGGGCCTACCGCAACGGAGTCGCGTCGGGGTGAGAGGTCGCCGGCACTCGTCCTCGGGGAGGGAGCCCTGCTCGCGACCGCGCCCCGGAGCACCCGCACGGGCTCGGCGGCGTGCGGGCAGCGCGCCGTGGACGGCGAGCCCCGGATCCGGTCCCGCCCTCGGCGTGTCGCGACACCGAGCGTGTGGCGATCCTGGCGTGTGACGCCAGCGATGCCGCATCGCTCGCACGCGCAGCGTGCGGTCCTACCCCAGCGCGCGGCCCACCTGCCGGCCCGAGAACAGGCAGCCGCCGAGGAACGTGCCCTCCAGCGAGCGGTAGCCGTGCACGCCGCCGCCGCCGAAGCCCGCGGCCTCGCCGGCGGCGTAGAGCCCGGGCAGGGGGGACCCGTCGGCGCCCAGGACGCGCCCGTCGAGGTCGGTCCAGAGCCCGCCGAGGGTCTTGCGCGTGAGGACGTGCAGCTTGACGCCGACCAGCGGGCCGGCGGCGGGGTCGAGGATGCGGTGCGGCGGGGCGACGCGCACCAGGCGGTCGCCGAGGTAGCCGCGTGCCGAGCGGATGGCGGCGAGCTGGCCGTCCTTGCCGTAGGGGTTCGCCAGCTCCGCGTCGCGGGCCAGCACCTCGCGCTCGACGGCCGCCGCGTCCAGCAGCGGTTCGGGGGTGAGGGCGTTCATCCGGCCGACCAGCTCGCCGAGCGAGTCGGCCTGCACGAAGTCCTGGCCCGAGCGCTGGAAGGCGGCCACCGGCTCGGTCGGCCCCGGACGGACGCGCTGGAGGGCGAGGCGGATGTCGCGGCCGGTGAAGTCGGGGTTCTGCTCGGACCCCGAGAGCGCGAACTCCTTCTCGAGGATCCGCTGGTTGAGCACGAACCAGGTGTGGTCGTGGCCGGTGCGGCCGATGTGCTCGAGCGTCGCGAGGGTGTCGAACCCGGGCCACAGGGGAGGGGGCAGACGGCCGCCCTCGGCGTCGAACCACAGCGACGACGGGCCGGGCAGGATGCGGATGCCGTGCAGCGGCCAGACCGGCGAGTGGTTGACGATCCCCTCGGTGTAATGCCACATCCGGTCGCGGTTCACGACGCGCGCGCCGACGGCCTCGCTGATGCCGATCATCCGCCCGTCGACGTGGGCGGGCACCCCGGAGATCATCTCGCGCGGCGGGGGGCCGAGGCGCTCCGGCCAGGCGGCGCGCACGGCGTCGTGGTTCCCGCCGATGCCCCCGGAGGTGACCACGACGCTGTCGGCCGCGAGGGTGAAGGTACCGACGCCCTCCCGCGAGCTCGACTCCCCGCGGGCGACCTCGGAGGGCTGGAGCACGGTGCCTGACACGCCGGTCACGGTGCCCGCGGTGATCTCCAGGGTGTCGACCCGGTGCCGGCAGCGGATGGTGACGCGCCCGTCGGCGACCGCGGCGTGGACCCGCCGCAGGAACGGCTCGAGGATGCCGGGGCCGGTGCCCCAGACGATGTGGAAGCGCGGCACGGAGTTGCCGTGGCCGGTGGCCGATGCGCCGCCGCGCTCGGCCCAGCCGACCACGGGGAAGAAGCGCACGCCCATCGCGTGCAGCCACGGGCGCTTCTCACCCGCCGCCCACTCGACGTAGGCGCGGGCCCACTCGCGGCCCCACCGGTCCTCGTCGGCGCGGTCGAAGCCGGCGCTGGAGGTCCAGTCGGACCAGGCGAGATCGAACGAGTCGTGGACGCGGAGGCGGCGTTGCTCGGGACTGTCCACGAGGAACAGGCCGCCGAACGACCACCACGCCTGCCCGCCGAGCGACGCCTCGGGCTCCTGATCGAGCAGGACCACCCGGCGTCCCGCGTCGGCGAGCTCGGCGGTGGCGACGAGACCGGCGAGACCGGCCCCCACCACGATGACGTCGGCGTCGGGCATACCGGGCATCGTGGCAGGAGCGCTCGCCCGGTGGGTTACTGCAGGCCGAGCTTCTCCGAGCAGGTCGGCCAGGCGTTCCAGCCCTGCTCGTCCTGCACCTTCTTGGCGACCTTGATCTGCTGCTCGCGGCTGGCCTCGTCGGGCGAGGAGGCGTACTGCTCGCCGCCGAACTCGCTCCAGGTCGAGTCCGTGAACTGCAGGCCGCCCTTGAAGCCGTTGCCGGTGTCGGCCTCCCAGTTCTGGGTGCTCTCGCACATCGCGAGGCGGTCCCAGGTGGCGTTCGAGTCCGGCGAGACCGACGGCGCGGCCATCGCGGTGCCGGTGACGGCCAGCGGACCGGTGACGGCGGCCGCGGCGACCACACCGGCCTTGAGCAGCGGACGGGACGGGGCGGACGGCAGGTGATGGCGACCAGACATCGGGGCTCCGGTTCGTCGGTTCGTCTCGGTGGGTGGGCGCCGCCCGGGGGGTGGTGCTGGGGAGCGGAACGGCGCGGTCAGGGACCGTAACCGAACTGAGACCTTTTGTGACAACCGGTGATCGCTACCTCATCGCCTGTCGCGGTGAGTGGTCGTCACCTCGCGTTGGGCGGCGAACGGAGTAGTGATAACCCGATGCGCGTTGGTCCTTTCGGTGCGACCGTGCGGGCGAGGATCGAGGCGAGCGGGGTTTGCGTCGCGCACGTGGCGGTCGCGAACCGGTCAGGCGGGGAGGAACCCGACGGCGGCGCGGTGCCCGCAGCACGGTTCGGCCAGCGGGCCGCGGTGCCGCCGCGGCTCGGGTCGCCACTGCGCGGCGTAGACGAGGCCCGGCTCGACGAGGTCCAGGCCCTCGACCAGCGCCGCGAGCTCACCGGCCGAGCGCGGGGTGGCCCGGCCGCTCGGATAGGCGCGGGTCGGGCCGCAGATCGCGTCCATGTCGATGCGCGGGTCGTCGGCGGTGAGGTGGGAGACGGCCAGCGCGCTGCCGGGCGCGACATGCGTGACGAACCCCGCGACCACCGCGGCCGGGTCGTCGGCGGCGGACACGTGCTGGAGCACGGAGAACATCAGCACCCCGACCGGTCGGGCGAAGTCGATGACGTCGGTGACCGCCGGCGCTGCGAGGACCTTCTCGGGGTCCCGCATGTCGGCGTGGGTGACCGAGACACCCCGGGCGGCCGCGCCGAGCAGCAGCTCGCCGTGGGCCACCGCGACCGGGTCGATGTCGACGTACGCGACCCGGGCGTCGGGGTTCACGCGGCGGGCGATCTCGTGGGTGTTGCCCATCGTGGGGATGCCCGAGCCGAGGTCGAGGAACTGGTCGATCCCCGCGTGCGCGAGGAACGTGACGGCGCGGCGCAGGAACGAGCGGTTCTCGCGCACGATCGACGCGACCAGCGGCTCGGCGCGGGCCATGTCCCGGCCCATCACGCGGTCGACGGCACCGTGGGACGTGCCGCCGAGCAGGAAGTCGTAGACGCGCGCGGAGCTCGGGAGGTCGAAGTTGGCGGCGCCGGGAGGCCCGAGCGGCCAGCGGACGTCGTCGACCACGCGTCCTCCCTCCGTTCGCCGGATGACCGGGGTTGCCGCAGGTCCGTCACACCTGCTGTCCAGTAGCCGACAGCACCACGGCGCTGTCAACACGAAGGAATCCCCCGACACGCGCAGCGGAGCGACCCTTCTCCACCGTCCGTGTCCGACACGCCGATGAAGACGGTCGTGACACGCCGGAACACGCGCGTCGCGCGGGTGCGTTCTGACCGTGGGTGATCTTTGAAGGGATCTTCAGGAGCCGGCCGAACGCAGTGTTGGGTCGGTGTTAGGACGAGGGACACGTCCTTGTCGGCGGAAAGGGCCCCCGAGACGGCCACCGTGCGGACGTGCGCGTCGCCGTCGTGACCGAGTCGTTCCTGCCCGCCGTCAACGGCGTCACCAACTCCGTGCTCCAGGTCGTCGCCCACCTGCAGCGCCGCGGCCACTCCGCGATGGTCATCGCCCCCGGGGCGGGGCCGGACGAGGTGCCGGGTGCGCCGCACGTGCCGGTGGTCCGGGTGCCCGCCGTCGACGTGCCGGGCGTCGACTCGCTGCCCGTCGGCGTCCCGACCCCGGCGGTCCGCGCGGCGCTCGAGGAGTACCGGCCCGACGTGGTGCACCTCGCCTCGCCGTTCGTGCTCGGGGCGCGTGCCCTCACCGTCGCGCGGCGCCTGGGGGTCCCGGCCGTCGCCGTGTACCAGACCGACGTCGCCGGCTTCGCGGCCTCGTACGGCGTCGGGCTCACCGCGCGGGCCGCGTGGCGATGGATCCGTCGGCTGCACAGCGGGGCCTCGCGCACCCTCGCGCCGTCGCGGTGGGCGGTGGACGCGCTGGAGACGCACGGCGTGCCCCGCGTGCACCGCTGGGGCCGTGGCGTCGACACCGACCGCTTCCACCCCGACCGCCGCGACGACGACCTGCGTGCCGAGCTCGCCCCGCACGGGGAGATGCTCGTCGGCTACGTCGGCCGCCTCGCCCCGGAGAAGCAGGTGGAGCGGCTCGCGGCGCTCGAGGGGCTGCCCGGCGTGCGCGTCGTCGTGGTCGGCGACGGGCCCGCGCGGGCGCGGCTGGGCGAGCTGCTGCCCTCGGCCCACTTCCTGGGCTTCCGCGGCGGCACCGAGCTCGCGCAGGCGTACGCGTCGTTCGACGCCTTCGTGCACACCGGCCCGCACGAGACCTTCTGCCAGGCCGTCCAGGAGGCCCAGTCCTCCGGGTTGCCGGTGATCGCTCCCGACGCGGGCGGTGTCGCCGACCTCGTCGACCCGGGCCGCACCGGCTGGCTCTACGACCCGGCCTCGCCGATCGCCGGCGCGGAGATCGTCGGCAGGATCGCCGCCTGGCGCGACGACCCGGCGTCGCGGCGGGCCGTCGGCGCGGCGGGGCGCCGTCGTGTCGCCGGGCGCACGTGGCCCTCGGTGTGCGAGGAGCTCCTCGGTCACTACGCCGCCGTCATCGCCGGCGACCAGACCGGCTCGATCACGCCCGACGTCGCGTCGCCCCCCGCCGCGTGAGGTGCACCGCGCGCACGTGAGTTCACCCGGACCACACCCGTCCGTCACGCCGGGGTGGGCCCCCGGGCGATCTCGGCCCGTAGACAGCGCCCCATGGCCACATCCCAGGTGCTGGCGAGGTCCGCCGGACCCGCCTCCGCGAGCCAGGACGAGCAGGAGGCGGTGGCCGCGGTGCCGCCCACCGGGCCCGTCCCGGTCGTCGACACCTCCGCCGAGACCGCCGACACCGCCGGCTACAGCCTGCTGCTCACCCGCGAGCCCGAGCACGTCGCGGCCGCGCAGCGGCTGCGCCACCGGGTGTTCGCCGGCGAGCAGGGCGCCCGCCCCGCCCCCGACGACGAGATCGCCCTCGCGGCGGCAGCCGAGGGACGCGACGCCGACGCGTTCGACGCCCACTGCGACCACCTCGTCGTGCGCGAGGACGCCACCGGGGCGGTCGTCGGCACGTACCGGATGCTCACTCCGGCGGGCGCCCGCGCCGCCGGCGGCCTCTACTCCGACACCGAGTTCGACCTCTCGGCCCTCGACGACCTGCGCGACGAGATCGTCGAGGTCGGGCGCTCCTGCGTGCACCCCGACCACCGCCACGGCGTCGTGCTCTCGCTGGTCTGGGCCGGGATCGGCCGCTACATGATGCTCACCGGGCACCGATGGGTCGTCGGCTGCGCGAGCGTGCCGCTGACGGGCGACGGCGCGATGCCGGGCGCGGTGTGGTCGCTCGTCGCCTCGAAGCACCTCGCCCCGGTCGCGCGGCGGGTCCGCCCGTGGCACGAGGCCCCGATCGCCGCGCACGACCCCGAGGTCCCCGGCGCGAACAAGGCCGCCCGCGCGGTTCTGCCGGCGCTGCTGCGCGGCTACCTGCGCCTCGGCGCCGAGATCGGCGGCGTGCCGGCGCTCGACCCCGACTTCGGCGTCGCCGACCTGTTCGTCCTCCTCGACCACACCGCGATCGACCCGCGCTGGCGCCGCCACCTCTTCGGGGAGGAGGCGTGAACGCCTGGTCGCCGACCTCCCCGTGCGACCCCGGCTGCCTGCCGGGGCCGCCGTCGGCGGACGCGCGAGCCCGGGTGCTGCGCGCGCTGCGCCTGACCGTGCGGGGCGCGGCGCTCGCCGCCGTGCTCCTCGGGGGCCTGCTCGCGGCGCTGGTGGTGCCGCTGCTCGGGCCCGCCGCGACGGCCTGGGTGCAGCGGCTCTGGGCGGCCGCGGTGCTGTCGGCCTGCGGGGTGCGGGTGCGCCGGACCGGCCCCGCCGCCCCGCCCGGTGCGCTCGTCGTCGCCAACCACGTGTCGTGGCTCGACGTGGTCGCGCTGCACGCCGTGGCGCCGGTCCGGATGCTCGCCAAGACCGAGGTGCGCCGGTGGCCGCTGCTGGGCCTCATGGCGGCGTGCGCGGGCACCCTGTTCCTCGACCGCGACCGGCTGCGCGACCTGCCCGGTGCGGTCGGCGGCCTCGCCGACGCGCTGCGCGCCGGTGTCCCGGTCGGCGTGTTCGCCGAGGGCACCACGCGCTGCGGCCGCGACCTCGGCCGGTTCCGGCCCGCCGCCTTCCAGGCCGCCCACGACGCGGGTGCGCCCGTGGTCCCGGTGGCCCTGCGCTACCGGCGCCGGGAGGACCCGAGCGCGGCTCCCGTCGACCCCACCGCGGCGTTCGTCGGCGACGACACCCTCGCGGCCTCGCTGCTGCGCGTGCTCACCGCGCGCGGGGTCGACGTCGACGTCACCGCGTGCCCGGTGATCGACCCCCGCACGGTCCCCGCCGGACCGGCGCGCGCGACCGCCCGGCGAGCCCTCGCGGCGCGCACCGCCCGGGCGATCGCCGCCGCCCTGCCGGGGCGCGAGCGGCACCCCGCCGTGCCGAGCTCGCTGCCCACCGTCCGGGAGCTCGACCATGCCGCCTGAGCCCCTGTCGCCCGAGCCCCTGTCGCCCGAGCCCCTGCCGCCCGAGCCCCCCTCCGAGGCCTCCCTCGCCGACCGGGCGGTGTTCGCCGCGCAGTTCGTCCGCGCGCCGGTGGCCACGGCCTCGGTGTGGCCCAGCAGCACGGCGCTCGCCCGCGCCATGGCCGACGCCGCGCTGAGCGGCGACCACCCGCATCCCGCGGTGGTCGAGCTCGGCGCCGGCAGCGGCGCGTTCACCGGGCTGCTCGCGCACCGGCTCGCCGGCCGCGGCCGCCAGCTCGCCGTCGAGATCAACCCGGTGCTCGCCCACCGCCTCACCGAGCGCTTTCCCACCGTCGAGGTGGTGCCCGCCGACGTCGCCGAGCTCGGGGCCCTCCTCGCGCTGCGGGGCATCCGCGGGGCGCAGGCCGTCGTCAGCGGCCTGGGCTGGTCGGCGACCCGCCCGGGTCGGGACGACTCCCTGGTCCCGGTCGTGGCGCGCGCCCTGGCCGACGACGGCGTGTTCGTGCAGTTCGCGTACCGGTGGACGGCCTGGGCCGGCCCGGCGCGGGCCCTGCGCACGGAGCTCGGCGAGTGCTTCGCCGAGGTCGAGACGTCCCCGGTGGTCTGGCGCAACCTGCCCCCGGCCGTCGTCTACCGCGCGTCGTCACCGCGGCGTTGACGGCTCCTCCCCTCGGCGGTGCCCAAGGGGCGCACGTGGGTGATCACGGACGCCCGGGTGTCACCACGACGGGTGCTGCGGAGGGCGGTGCGGTGATCCGCCCAGGTCAGGGGCAGGGCGCCCGTCGGGAGGGTGTACGGTCCCGCAACCATCGGCCCGGACGTCCGGATCGCGGCACTGTCGCGGCGTGGCGTTCCGTGTCGACCGACCGTCCGTGTGACCGTCTGTTGTGACCGGTCCGACCGCGTCGTGGTCCCTCCGCGACGAACCCGCACCACAGAGAGGGGAGACACCGCGATGGCCCTCCCGACGTTGACCCCCGAGCAGCGCGAGGCCGCCCAGGCCAAGTCGCGCGAGGCCCGCCAGGCCCGCTCGGCCCTCCTGGCCGGAATCAAGAGCGGCGAGGAGTCGATCCCCGCCGTGCTCGACCGCGGCAAGAGCGACCCGATCGCCGGCAAGACCAAGGTCTCGCAGCTCGTCCGGGCCCTGCCCGGCTACGGCCCGGCGAAGGCCTCCGCGGTCCTCGAGCAGGCCGGGATCCCCGAGGACCGACGCGTCGCCGGCCTCGGCTCCCGCCAGCGTGAGGCACTGGTCAGCGCGCTCGGCTGAGTCCGCGCGCCGCACCCGGCACGTACGACGACGGGGCGGTCGGTGGTCCGGTTCCCCGGACCACCGACCGCCCCGTCGTGTGTCGGGGTGACCGGAAGGGTCAGTAGCCGCCGCCGTACGCCGCGGCGCCGTCATCGGCGCGGTGGCGTCCGCCCTGGTCGTTCTGGCCGTTCTGCCGCTCGCCCTGCTGCTGATCGGCCTGGGGCACCGTCGCGGCCGCCGCCGCGCTCTCGGCGGCGTTCGCCACGTCGCCGACGCGGAGCTCGCCCGTGGTGGGCGTGGGGTCGGCCGTGAGGACGGCGTTCCCGCCGACCACGGCGACACCGCCGCCCGCGAGCGCGCCGACCAGGGCGAGCGCCCCGGCCGTGCGGGTCGGTAGCGGCACGCGCCGACCGGGGTCGCGGCGCCCGACGGCCGGGACCGCGTGCGACGGCGTCACCGGCGCCAGGGCGCTCGGGACGGCCGCGGGGAAGGCCGGGCGCGGCGTCCCGCCGGTCGTGGGGCCGCCCGGGAGCGCCGTGGAGCCGGTGGAGGGACCGGCCGGGCCCGCGCTCGCCGCCGCGAGCGCGATCGCCGCGAGGTCGAGCGCGGCGGTGTCGGCGTCGAGGGCCCGGTCGCGGGAGGTGCTGTCGCGGGAGGTGCTGTCGCGGGAGGTGCTGTCGCGGGAGGTGCTGTCGCGGGAGGTGCTGTCGCGGGAGGCGCTGCGGGCCGCGCGGGGCATCGGCCCCGACGGGTGTGCCTCGGTGGGGCCCTGGCGGGGCAGGGCGGCGGCGAGGTCGATGGCGCGCTGCCCGCCCGTCATCACAGCGGTGCCGGTGGGTGCGGCCGGGGGAGGCGCTGCTGCCGCTCGGGCAGGCGCCGCACGGTGTCGTGCCATGCGAGGTCTCCGTCGCGCCGCCGGTCGACCTGGCGCGAAGGGGAGCGAGCCAGGTGCCGCGTCGCCGGTTGGGGAGCCCGGCGCGTGGCGTTCGGCCTGTCACCGCAGGGGTCGGGGGCCGCGCCCGCCGGACAGGCCCGGGCGGGACGAGCGCGGGTCCGGCACCAGCTGCCACGGGTGACCGGACATCCCCGAGACTAGGTCGCGGGGGAAGACCCGTCACCGGACGGAGCGAGGCCCGGACGCTGGGTGTCCACGCGCGTCGCGGCTGCTCAGGCCGCGGATGTCCGGTCACGACCGCGCCGCGGCCGGGTCTCGGGTTCATCACGAAGTGATGTACATCACAGACAAGTGCGGCTGTTCGGCCCACTCCCTGTTCGCGGGCCGCTCATCCCGGTTGCGCCGAGCGAGGGTTGCGCTACCCAGCGGGTCGACAGCACCCGGACGAAAGGGTTCCATCGGGGCGGTCCCCGACCGCAGCGGCTCCGGGGGCGGGTGCTGCCCCGGCGACCCGCCCGGTCCACCGCCCCGACACGGCGGCCCCGAGCGGGCCGCGGAGAGGCGTCGATGAGCGACCGGGTCACCCCCCAGCCCGATCAGCCCGACCCCCACCGTCCCGGCTCCGACGGCGAGCGCGCCCTGCAGGACGCCCTCGGGACGTCCGCACGGGCCGAGCGCTTCTACGGCGACCAGATGTGCGACCGCCTCGTGCCCGCCATGCAGGACTTCATGGCGCGGATGACCATGGCGTTCGTGGCGACGGCGGACGCCCACGGCGAGTGCGACTCGACGCTGCGAGCCGGGCCGCCCGGGTTCCTGCAGGTCCTCGACGACCGGCACGTGGCGTGGCCGGAGTACCGGGGCAACGGGGTGATGGCGAGCCTCGGCAACATCACCGAGAACCCGCACGTCGGCCTGATGATGATCGACTTCACCGACGAGCTCATCGGGCTGCACGTCAACGGGGCGGCGCGCATCGTCGACGACGCGGTGCTGCGCGCGGAGCACCCCGAGATCCCGGAGGAGACCGCGCCGGGGCGGCGGGCCGACCTGTGGGTGGAGGTCACCGTCGAGGAGGCCTACATCCACTGCCGTAAGCACATCCCGCGGATGGTGCCCGTCGACCGCAGCCGCTCCTGGGGCACCGACGACGTCAAGCGCAAGGGCGGCGACCACTTCGGCGTCGCCGGGGCCCGACGCGCCGAGGCGCGTGAGCGAGCCGACACCCCCGCGAGGGACCCCCGGGCGGCGGAACACGCGGGGGCAGGGGCATCCTCCGGAGAGTGATCTCCGACCGGCATGCGTGGACCAGACCCGAGCTCGAGACCGTCGCTCCCGGCGTCCACCGCCTGCCGCTGCCCCTGCCGAACGACTCCCTGCGCGCGGTCAACGTCTACGCGCTGAGCCCCGAGGGAGACGACGGCGAGCTCACGCTCGTCGACGGCGGCTGGGCGATCGACGAGTCGCGTGACGTCCTGGCGCGGCTGCTCGCCGGCATCGGCGCGGAGATCGGCGACATCCGCCGCTTCCTCGTCACCCACGTCCACCGCGACCACTACAGCCAGGCGATCGCGCTGCGCCGCGCCCACGGCGCGCGGGTGGCCCTCGGCGCGGGTGAGGCCGAGTCGCTCGAGGCCGTGCGCGGTCGCGACACCGGCCTGCAGGCCCAGGTGGTCGGCCTCGAGCGCGCCGGGGCCCCGGAGCTCGCCGGCGAGATCCGCGCCTGGCTGGGCGCGGAGGAGGCGCCGCCGGTCGACGACTTCGCCGACCCCGACGAGTGGCTCGCCGATGGGCAGGAGCTGCGGGCGGGCGGGCGCTCGCTCGTCGCCCGGGAGACGCCGGGCCACACGCGCGGGCACCTCGTGTTCGTCGACGAGTCCGGCCCCGACGGCCCGATGCTCTACGCCGGCGACCACGTCCTGCCGCACATCACGCCCTCGATCGGCTTCGAGCCGGCGGCGCGGCCGGGGGCGCTGATCCGCTACCTGACGTCGCTCGCGGCCCTGCGCGCCGAGCCCGACCGGCTGCTGCTGCCCGCGCACGGGCCGGTCGCGCCGAGCGTGCACGAGCGCGTCGACGAGCTGATCGCCCATCACGACCATCGCCTCGAGGAGATCGCCACGGCGGCCGGGAAGGGCCTGTCGACCGCGGCCGAGATCGCGGGCGCGCTGCGGTGGACGCGCCGTGAGCACCGCCTCGAGGACATGGAGACCTTCAACCGGATGCTCGCGGTGCTCGAGACCGACGCGCACCTGGAGGTCCTCGCCGCGCAGGGGCGGGTGACGCGCACGTCCGGCGAGGACGGCGTCGTCCGGAGCACGCCCGCCTGACCACCCGGCCGACCCGGGACGGACACCTCCCGTGCGCCCAGGATCGCCCCTGCCGGCGGCGCGCGGTCGGTGTGCCGGGCTACCGTGGAGGGTCGTCCCGGCACACCAGGCGCCGGACCGTCCGCTGGAGAAGGCCCGCGTGACCCGTACGTCCCCGTCCGCCGCCGACACCGCGCGCGGCGCGCACGACCCCGACGGCGATCCCGGGGCCGTCGACCCCGTCGCGGCCGAGCAGCCCTACGTGAGCATGCTCTACGGCAAGCTCGACGAGCGCCGGGCCGAGACCGCGGCGCTGCTCGCCCGCGTGCTGCGCGACGAGACCACCGGCACCCCGCAGGCGGTCTCCGAGCGCGACGCCGCCGCCCAGATGTACTCCGAGCAGCTGGCCACGCTCTCCGCGGTCGAGAACGGCCTGTGCTTCGGGCGCCTCGACCTCGACCCGGACCGTCCGCCGCCCCCGCCGATCGACGGCGACCCGGAGCCGGTCGAGGGCGGCGACGGCAGGGATCAGGACGTGCTCTACGTGGGGCGCCTCGGGCTGCTCGACGACCACCACGACTACGAGCCGCTGCTCGTCGACTGGCGCGCGCCCGCGGCCCGCCCGTACTACACCGCGACGGCCGCCTCGCCCGACGGCGTGCGCCGCCGCCGGCACATCCGCTCGCGCAGCCGGCGCGTCACGGCCGTCGACGACGAGATCCTCGACCTCGATGAAGCAGCAGCGGCCGCCTCGACACGCGCCACCCAGCGCACCGGGCTCACCGGCGAGGCGGTGCTTCTCGCCGCGCTCTCGGCCGGGCGCACGGGGCGCATGGGCGACATCGTCGCGACCATCCAGAGCGAGCAGGACCGGGTCATCCGCTCCAGCGCCAACGGCGTGGTCGTCGTCGAGGGCGGGCCCGGGACGGGCAAGACGGCCGTGGCGCTGCACCGCGCGGCGTACCTGCTCTACACCCACCGGCGCCAGCTGGCCCGCCGCGGCGTGCTCGTCGTCGGGCCCAACCCGACGTTCCTGCGCTACATCGAGCAGGTCCTGCCCTCGCTCGGTGAGACCAGCGTGCTGCTCTCCACGGTCGGGGAGCTGTACCCGGGCCTCGCCGCGCATCGGCCCGAGCCGGCGACCGCCGCCGCGCTCAAGGGCCACGTCGACATGAGCAAGATGCTCGCCACGGCCGTCCGTGACCGCCAGGAGCTGCCGCGGCGCCCGATCCGGCTGCACGTCGACGGCGAACCCGTCGTGGTCGACCGCGACACCGTCGCCCAGGCCCGCACGCGCGCCCGGCGCACCCGCCGGCCCCACAACGACGCCAAGCGGACCTTCGTGCGCGAGGTCGTCGACCAGCTCGCCCGCCGCGAGGTCGACCGAGTGGGCCGCGACCTCGACGGGCAGGGCAACCTGCTCGACCGCGGCGACCGCGCCGACGTCCGGGCCGGCCTGCGCGCCGACCCCGACCTGCGCGCCGTGCTCGACGAGCTCTGGCCCACGCTGACGCCCCCGCAGCTGCTCGCCGACCTCTGGACGACCCCGGCGCGCCTCCGGGCGGCCACGCGCGGCTGGTCCGACGCCGACCGCGCCCTGCTGGCCCGCGACGCCCCGCCGACCGACCTGCTCGACGGCGCCTGGTGGAGCCCCGCCGACGCCGTGTTGCTCGACGAGGTCGCCGAGCTGCTCGGCGAGGACGACACCGCCGCCCGCGAGGCCGAGGAGCGCAAGCGCGAGGCCGACGAGGCCTACGCCGCCGGCGTGCTGGAGATCCTCGCGATGGAGGAGGACTGGGACCCCGAGCTCCTGCGCCCCACCGACGTCGTCGACGCCAGCGTGCTCGCCGACCGCACCCGCGAGGCCACCTACGCCTCGGCCGCCGAGCGGGCCGCCGACGACCGGACCTGGACCTTCGGGCACGTCATCGTCGACGAGGCCCAGGAGCTCTCGCCGATGGCGTGGCGCGTCCTGATGCGCCGCTGCCCCAGCCGTTCGATGACGTTGGTCGGCGACGTCGCGCAGACCGGCGCGCGGGGCGGGGCCTCGTCGTGGGGCGAGGTGCTCGCGCCGTACGTGAAGGCGCGCTGGCGCCGCGAGGTCCTCACGGTCAACTACCGCACGCCCGCCGAGATCATGGCGGTGGCGGCCGACGTGCTCGCCGCGATCGACCCCACGGCGACGCCGCCGGAGTCGGTGCGCGCGTCCGGGGTGGCGCCGCGCGCGGTGCCCACCGACGAGTCCGGGCTGGTCGCGGCGGCTGTCGAGCAGGCCCGGCGGGCGCGCGAGGCGGTCGTCGACGCGGAGGGCGCCGGGCGCGTCGCGGTGCTCGCGCCGGGGGCGCGGGTCGACGAGCTCGCCGCCGCCCTGGGCGTCGCGGCCGGGCCGACCGGGGCCGCCGACGGCGGGCGGTCGGGCGATCCGACGGTCGACCTCGGCGCTGAGATCGTCGTGTCCGAGGTCGCCGACGCCAAGGGCCTCGAGTTCGACGCCGTCGTGCTCGTCGACCCCGAGGGCGTGGTGAGCGCCTCACCCCGCGGGCTCAACGACCTCTATGTCGCCCTCACCCGTGCCACCCGGTCGTTGGTGGTCGTGCACCCGGACGTCGTACCGCCCGTTCTCGGTCGCCTGCTCGGGTAACGCGGGCACGCCCGGCATCGAACCACCGGGCAGGGGCCGTCCGTGGAATCGGCCGTGGGCGTCGTCGACCACCGGCCGCTCGCGGCGGGCAACCCGCCGTTCGGGCGACGCGCCGCCCGGGACGTCACGCAGACGAGGGACCCCGTCGTACGGGATGATCGGGTCGACCGCGCACCGGGAGGAGGGCGGGCAGTGAGCACCGAGACCGGTCCGCCCGCGATGGTGGGCGGGCGATACACCCTCGGCGACCTCATCGGGCGCGGCGGCGCCGCCGACGTCTTCCGGGCGCGTGACGAGCTGCTCGGCCGCGACGTGGCGATCAAGATGTTCAACGCGGCCGGCTCCGTGGTGTCCTCCGACGTCGAGCCGGGCGACCCCGCCGACCCGGCCGAGAAGATCGGCGACATCGAGGAGGGCCAGGAGGCCCGCCACCGCCGCGAGGTGCTCACCCTCGCCGGCCTGTCCCACCCCGGGCTCGTCACCGTCTACGACGTCGGCGACGAGGACGGCCGCGCCTACTTCGTCATGCAGCTCATCGAGGGCGACACGCTCGCGCAGCGGGTGCGCGCGGGCCCGCTCCCGGTCGTCGACGTCGTCGCGCTGGGCGCCGCGCTCGCCGACGCGCTGGCCTACGTGCACCGCCGGGGCGTCGTGCACCGCGACGTCAAGCCCGGCAACGTCCTGCTCGACACCGAGGGTCGCGCCCACCTGTCGGACTTCGGCATCGCCGCGGTCCACGACGCCGCGCCCGTCACGGCGGCCGGCATGGTCATCGGGACGGCGTCGTACCTCAGCCCCGAGCAGGTGCGCGGCGAGCCGATCGACGGCGCCGTCGACATCTACGCCCTGGGCCTCGTGCTCATCGAGTGCCTCACCGGACGCCGCGAGTACCCGGGCAACGCGCTCGAGGCGGCCGTCGCCCGCCTGCACCGCCGCCCCGTCGTGCCCACCGGCCTCTCACCCGGCCTCGAGGCGCTGCTCACCGCCATGACCGCGGACGACGCGGCCGACCGGCCGACGGCCGAGGAGGTCGTCGCCGGGCTGCGCGGCGTCTCCCGCGAGGTCGGGATGGACGCCGAGACCGTGCTGTCGCCGGTGCTCATGACCGCGCCCACCAGCGTCGTCGGCCCGGGCGCGTACGCCGTCGGGCCGGCCCCCGAGCCCGAGCCGACGGGAGCCTCGTCGCTGGCGCGGCCCGAGCCTCGCCGGCGCCGCCGCCTCGCCGCCGCCGTGGCCGCCGCGGCCGCGACGCTGCTCGTCGCGGGCTCCGCGGTGGCGTACGCGGTGCTCTCCGACGAGCAGCCGCTGCCGCCGGTGCCGGCCGCGACCCTCGCGCCGCCCCCGCCGCCACTGCCCGTCGCCCCGCAGGTCACCACCACCGACGAGACCGAGGCGGCCACGGCGCCGCGCACCCGGCGCACCACCACCCCGCGCCGCACGACGACCACCACCACGACCACGACGACCACCACCACGACCGTGCGCCCGCGCGTGGTCGTCCCGCCGCCGGTGGTCGAGGAGCCCGAAACGACGACCACGACCGAGGCGCCCCCGCCCGGGCAGCCCGTGCCCAACGCCCAGTAGCGGTCAGCCGCCGCCCGGCAGCGGGTTGAGCGCGGCGGCCACCGAGAGCACCGGCCCGGCGGGCAGCAGGCCCACCACCGCGCCGGGCGCGGGCGGGAACGCCTCGCCCAGCCCCAGCGCCGCCGCCGTCTCCGGGTCGGGCACCGCGGACGCGAGGCCGGACCCCGAGATCACCGTGGGGCTGCCGAGCGCGTCGTCGCGGCCGATCGGGACCGCGCGGACGGCGACGCCGCCGCCGGGCACGGCGACGGCGTCCACCCGGTCGCCGGAGCCGTCGGCCTGGGCGAGGGTCGTCGGCGGTGTGCCGGTGGCCGGCGGGTCCACGCCGACGGTGAGCACGACCGGGCCGCCGCCCTGCGCGCTGGCGCAGGTGGTGGGCGCCTCGGCCATGGGTACGGCGCGAGGCACCGGGTCGGGGTAGGCGGCGACCGCGATCCCGCGGGCGGTCGCGAGCGCGCGCAGCTGGCCCGGCGAGACGATCGGCACCGGAGCGTCGGCGCGCGCCGGGTCGTCGAGGCGGACGAGCCGGGCGACGACCTCGGGCACCTCCTGCACGCCCTCGCGCTGCACGACGTACCAGCGGTCCGGGGTCCCGGGTCCGACGAGGCGCACGACGCCGCCGACCGGCTCGCCCGCGAGCAGCCCCGCCGGTGGCACCTCGCCCCGTCCGGCGATCTCCGGCGCGACGATCGGCGGTCCCTCGGTGAGCGTGTTGAGCAGGCTCGTGCTCACCGGGCGCGGGATCTGGCCCGCGAGGTCGAAGGCGAGGACCACCGCCCGGTCGCCCAGGTCGAGGCGCGAGCGGACGCCGTCGTGCACGAGCCAGGTGCCGTCGAAACGGTCGCGCAGCAGCAGCCCGCGGCCCGGGTCGAGCGGCCGGGCGGGCGGCGCCGGACCCGCGAGCACGGTGGTCCAGACGCGCGGCTGCTCCCACGGACGGGCGGCCCCGGGCTGCGGGCTCCCGGTGTCGCACACCGACCACACCGGCGGGACGGGCGTGCCCGCCGGGGGCAGGGGCGGCGCGTCGACGATGCCCACGCCGCGCTCGCGGGGTGCCGTGGCGATGTCGGCGTCGGCGACCTCGACGGGCTGTGCGTCGCCCGCCCGCCCGCCGGGCTGCCCGCCCGCGGCCGCCAGCCCGGCGAGCACGAGGCGCGCCGAGGCGAGGTTGGCCACCGGCACCAGGCGGTCGGGCTGGTGCACGACGACGTAGAGCGCCCCGGTGCCCTCGGCCACGACGATGTCGGCGCCGCGCCAGTCGGCCGGCTTGTCCAGCAGCCCCCACACCGCCGCGACGCCGAGGGCGAGCGCGGCGATCAGCACCCCGGCGACGGTGGCCCGGTGCTGCGAGCGCAGCGGATCGGCGGCCGGCACGGCCTGCCGCCGGACCAGCGCCGACTGCAGGCGGCGCAGCCCGAAGCGGTACGCGTGGACCTGGTCGGAGGTCGTCGTCGGGGGAGGCATCTCGCCGCGGATCGTGGCACGTCGCGGCGCCGCCGGTGACGCGTTCCGGTCAGGCGGCCACGGGCACCCGCGCGGGGCGCGGGGAGATCCGCAGGGTGATCGTCGCGCGCACGACCTCCTGCCCGCGGGCGTCGGTGATCGTGATGTCGGCGTCGACGTCCTCGCGCTCGTCGGAGAACGCGGGCGGCGCCGGGAACGTCGCGACGGCGAGGAGGTCGGTGTCGGCCTTCGCGAGGTACTGCACGGTCATGCCGCGCGGGATCCAGCGGTGCGTCGAGGGCGTCGTCGCCTCGGCGAGCACACCCATCGCGTACTCGGCGAGGGTGCACGACGCGATGGCGTGGACGGTGCCGAGGTGGTTGTGCACGAGCCACCAGTTGCGCAGCGACACCTCGGCCCGCCCCGGCTCCAGGGTCCGGATCATCGGCGCGGCGGTCAGGAAGTACGGCGCGCGCAGCCACACGGCCGCGCTGACCAGCAGGCGGCCCGGCCACGAGCCGGAGAAGCGGCGCCACGTGCCCAGCACGCTCGGGGTGCTCATGGCAGGTACGTTACCGGGCGGTAGCGGGCTCGTCGTCCCTCCGGGAGCGGACGATCACCGACGCAGGGGTGACGTAGCGGATTCACGAACGGGCGTTCGGGGAATCCGTGGGTCTGCGCGACCAGGCGCTCCTGCTCGGAGGAACCGATGACCGCTCAGTCCGGACGGCCCGTCCCGTCCTCTCCCGGGGCCTCGGGCCTCCCCGACCGGCTCGCCGCGGTGCTCGGCGACCTGTCCCTCCCGGCTCACCGCTGGCAGGTGCTCACCACCGCGGAGATGTACGGGGTCGACACGGTCACGCGCACGATGCTCGAGCGCCTCCCGGAACGCCGCTACCACTCGCTGGGCGAGGTCGTGGCCGTCCTCGCCGCCGTCCTGTCGGGGCGCCCGGTCGCCGCGGTGGGCCGGGCCGGGCCGCCGCGGATCCCGCGCGCGGCGCCGCGGAGTGGCCCCGTGGTCGCGCGTCCGACGCGGCCGGTCGCACACCGGCCCGTGCGCCCCGTCGCGTAGGTGTCCTACCCCTGCTCCTCGAGGTCGAAAGCGTCGTCGCCGACCCAGACCCGCAGGCCGTCGCCGTCGTCGGTGATCGCGCCCTCCTCTTCCTCGGAGAGCTCGCGGGCCGCGCCGAGCGAGCGTTCGTCGTAGCCGACGCGTCCGTGGCCGAGGTCGCGCGGCCGGTACTCCGAGGCGAGGACGGCGGTGCGGCTGCGCGTCGCGAGGAACGCGGCGTTCTCCGGTCCGACCTCGGCGACCCACTGCTGCTTGCGCACGGGTGTGGGTCTACTCGGTCTCTCGCGCGCACGGCAAGGAAGCGGCAAGGAATCGGGTGGACCTCCACCCCGGTCGAGGACCTACCGTCGCGGCTGCCACTCAACATCGTCAGGAGGTCGAGTCCCATGCGCGCCCTGCGCCCGCTGCGCCGGTCCGCCTACCGGCGCCTGGCCGCCGCGCTCGCGCTCTCGGTGCTCGCCGAGGGCCTGTGGACCCTGGCCGTGGTCTGGCAGGTGATCGAGCTCGGCGGCGGCCCGCTGGAGCTCTCGCTGGTGTCGGGCGCGCTCGCGCTGGGCCTGATCGTCACCGCGCTGCTCGGCGGCGTGCTGGCCGACCGGGTGCCGCAGAAGCGGATCCTCGTCGGCGTCATGTCGGTGCTCGCGGTGTCGATCGGCCTCGTCGCGGGGCTCTCGGCGCTGGGCGCGCTGACGGTGGCGCTGCTGGTGGTCGTGGCGGTGGCGATCGGCTTGTCGATGGGCCTGTTCTTCCCGGCGTACTCGGCGCTCGTGCCGGCGATGGTCGACGACGACGAGCTGCTCGCGGTCAACGGGCTCGAGGGCGTCGTGCGCCCGGTACTGCTGCAGGGCGCCGGTCCGGCGCTCGCGGGCGCGCTGGTCGCCGCGTACTCGCCGGCCGCGGCGCTCGGGGCCACGGCGGTGGCGTGCGTCGCGGGGCTCGTCGCGGCGCTGTCGCTGCCCCGGCGGGCGCTGCGCCGCGAGCTCGACGGGGGGAGCAAGGGCGTGTCCGCGGTGGTCCGCGACCTCGTCGAGGGGTTCCGCTACATGGTCGCGACGCGGTGGCTGCTCGTGACGCTGGTGTTCGCGTCGCTGATGGTCCTCATGGTGCTCGGGCCGCTCGAGGTGCTCGTCCCGTTCGCGATCATCGAGCGCGCCGGCGGCGGACCCGGCGGGCACTCGCTCGTGCTCCTCGCGCACGGCGCCGGCGGGGCGATCGCGTCGATCCTCGTCGCCTCGCTGCGCCTCCCGCGCCGGTACCTCACGGTCATGATCGTGATGTGGACGGCGGCCTGCGTCCCGATGGTCGTCTTCGGGCTCGCCGACACGCTGTGGCCCATGATCGTCGCGGGGTTCGTCGTCGGCGGCCTGTTCAGCGCGCCGCAGGTCATCTGGGGAACCCTGCTCCAGCGCCGCGTCCCGCCGGCCCTGCTCGGGCGCGTGACGAGCCTCGACTTCTTCGTCTCGCTCGCCTTCATGCCCGTGTCGATGAGCCTCGCGGGACCGGTCAGCGAGGTGGCCGGTCTGACGCCGGTGTTCCTCGCCGCGGGGCTCGCGCCGCTCGCCTTCGGGGCGCTGGCGCTGATCGCGGGCCGGCTGGGCCCGGACGAGATCGCGCACCCGCTCGACGTCCCGGCGACGGACGACGACGCCGCCAGCGGTGCACCGCGGGCGGCGTGAGGTGCGCCTCCGGCGCATGTGAGCACTTTCCCGTGCTGAAGCACGGGAAAGTGCTCACATGCCCACAGGCACCGGGCTCAGCTCGTGGGCTGGGTGAGGTCGTAGACCGTGGTGCCGCCGACCGTCGTCGCCGTGTAGTGCGCGGCGACCCACTCGCTGATCTGGGTACCCACGCTGTCCTCGCCGCCCGCGGGGCGGCCGCCCTGGCCACCCTGGCCGCCCGATGCGACGAAGTAGTGGATGTCGCCTGCGGCCACGTAGGCCTGGAACTGGGCGAGGCTCGGCGCCGCGTCCGAGCCGGAGAATCCGCCGATCGCCATCACCGCGGTGCCGCTGGCGAGCTCGAGATCCGACGCGCCCTGCGCCGAGACGGTGGCCGCCGACCACCGGGTGTCCGTCGCCGTCAGCAGTGCGGTGAGCTCGGCGGACGTCGTCACCTCACCCGGACCGCCACCCGGACCGCCACCCTGGCCGCCACCCGGGCCACCCTGCCCACCGTCCGGCGGCGCCTGCCCGGTCGGCATCTGCCCGCCACCGGGAGGACCGCCCTGTCCGCCACCGGGCCCGCCACCCGCCTCCTGACCGGTGGACGGCCCGGCGCTGACGATCGAGCCCTGGTGCGCGGTGGCCGCCGTCTGCACCGCGTAGGCCGTCGCCCCGCCGGCACCCGCCAGCAGCGCCCCGAGCAGCGCGACCGGCAGGACCCGCCGGCCGGTGTCACGCCCGATCCGCTGCCACACGGAGGCCGGGACGACCAGCGCGATCGCGGCCACGATCCCGGCGATCGCCACGACCCAGCGCAGCCAGGGCAGGAACTCCGGCGTGCGGCGCAGGAGCACGACGCTCCAGGCAGCGGTCAGGGCGACCATCAGTGCGAGGGTCGCGTCGGCCGCCAGCACGCCGCGGCGTCGCCACACCTCGCGGCCGCCGACGACGAGCGTGCCGACCAGCCCGGGCGCCAGGGCCACGGCGTAGTAGGCGTGGATCGTGCCGCTCATGAAGCTGAACACCAGGCCGGTGACGAGCATCCAGCCGCCCCAGAGCACGAGCGCGGCGCGGGCGCGGTCGGTGCGCGGGGCCCGGCTGGTCAGCCAGAGCCCGGCGACCAGCGCCACGAGCGCGGCGGGGAGCAGCCAGCTGATCTGGCCGCCGAAGGAGCTGTTGAACAGGCGCGTGATGCCGGTGGAGCCGCCGAACCCGATGCCCCCGCCCCCACCACCACCGCCGCCGCCACCACCACCGCCGCCACCACCACCGCCGCCCCCGTTGCCCTCGCCGCCGAGGAGGCGACCGAGGCCGTTGTAGCCGAGGACGAGGTCGAGCAGCGTGTTGTCGGTCGAGCCGCCGACGTAGGGGCGGGAGACGGTGGGCCACAGGTCCACGAGCAGCACGTACCAGGCCACCGACGCGACCAGCGCCAGCGTGCCGGCGCCGAGCAGAACCAGCCGCCGGCGCAGCGGCGCCGCCGAGGCGAGCAGGAGCACCGCGGCCAGCGCGGGCAGCACGAGGAACGCCTGCATCATCTTCGTGAGGAAGCCCAGCCCGATCAGCGCGCCGGCCGCGACCGTCCACCACGTGCCGGCACGCGTCGCCGCGGCGTCCACCGCCCGCACGATCGTGTAGGCCGCCGCCACCAGACAGAGAACGAGCAGCGCGTCCGGGTTGTTGAAGCGGAACATCAGCACCGCCACCGGCGTCAGCGCGAGCGCCGCTCCGGCGAGCAGGCCGGCGCCGGGCCCGGACCAGCGCCGCACGGTCAGGTAGAGCAGCCCGACCGCCGCGACGCCCATGAGTGCCTGCGGCGCGAGCATCGACCAGGAGCTGAACCCGAAGATTCGCCCGGACAGGCCCATCACCCAGAGCGAGGCGGGGGGTTTGTCGACGGTGATGAAGTTCGACGAGTCCATCGACCCGAACAGCCATGCCTTCCACGACTGCGTCCCGGCCTGCACCGCGGCCGCGTAGTAGGTGTTGGCGAAGCCCGAGGCGCCGAGGTTCCACAGGTAGAGCACGGCCGTCGCGACGAGCAGGGCGATCAGCGACGGGCGCGCCCAGCGCGGGTCGTCGGGGCGTCCGGTGAGCAAGGTCGGCAGCCGGCGGGCGGCGGCGTGACGCGCGGTGCCGCGAGTGGGGGCGGGGGCGGGTGCGCGTCGGGGCACCCGCAGCTCGGTCGTCAAACCGTCGTGGACCGTCATGGTGCCGACTGTCCGGCCGCACCGTGTCCGTCCGGTGGGCGACGATTGTGAGCGAGCTGTGAACGCGAGCCGAGATCTCACTCAGCCGGCACATTCGGCTCCGGAGACGACCTCGAAAGCCCCGGACGGGTAACGATCACTGAGACGCCCTGCACGTGTAGGTGACGGGCGCCTCGGAACCGGGAACGCTATTCACGTGATCGGTCCCGTGCTGCGTTCGCGGCGTCTGCGCTTCATCGCGCGCCTCGCCGTGAGCGCCGTGTCGGTAGGGATCTTGGTCCTTTCGGCGGTCGGCTGGACTCAGCTGCGTGCACTGGATCGATCCACGCCCGCGGCGGCGGTGATCGACGGCCCCGAGCCCGCGCCGACCGGCGAGCAGAACATCCTGCTCGTCGGTCTCGACAATCGGACCGACGCCCAGGGCAACCCGCTGCCCGAGAACGTCCTCGCCGCGCTCAACGCGGGCGACAGCGAGTCCGGCGGCGGCACGGCCGACTCGCTGACCGTCGTGCACGTCCCCGCGGGCGGCGGCCGCGCCACGGCGATCTCGGTGCCGCGCGACGCCTACGTCGACCTGGGGTCGGGCCTGGGGCGCCACAAGATCAATTCGGCTTGGTCGCGCGCGGCGGCCCAGGCCACCGAGGCCATGACCGGCTCCGGCCCGACCGGCACCACGAGTCTCTTCGCCGCCGAGTCCCCCGGCCCGCCGTCACCGAACGACCCCGCCGTCGTGCGCGCCGCCGGCGCCGCGGGCGCCCGGGCCACGATCGGCGCGGTCCAGCAGCTCACCGGGCTGCCGATCTCGCACTTCGCCGCGGTCAACCTCGCCGGCTTCGCCGACCTCAGCACCGCGATCGGTGGGGTGCCGGTGTGCGTGCGGGGGCCGGTGCAGGACCCCTACTCCGGGCTCTCGCTGTCCGCCGGCCCGCAGGAGGTCAGCGGCGCCCAGGCGCTCGCGTTCGTGCGGCAGCGCCACGGCCTGCCGGGCGGCGACCTCGATCGGATCGCCCGCCAGCAGGTGTTCCTCGCCGGCGCGACCGAGACCCTGCTGTCGGCGAACACGCTCACCGACCCGTTCGCGGTCGGGCGCATCACCGAGGCGGTGTCGCGGTCGGTGACGCTCGACGCCGGTTGGGACGTGCTCGGCTTCGCGCGACAGATGCAGGGGCTCTCCGCCGGTGCGGTCACGTTCCGCACGATCCCCACCGGCTCCACCGAGCTCAGCACCCCGTACGACGGGACGGCGGTCCAGATCGACGCGGGCGAGGTGCGCTCGTTCGTCGCGACGGCCATCGCCGCCGACGCCGGCAACCCCGCGGCCGTGGCCGCGCTCGCCCCGCCGCCCCCGGTCGGGGCCACCGACGCCTCGGTCAGCGCGGGGCTCGACCGCCTCGACGCGTCCTCGTCCGCACGCGACGAGGACGACGCGAGCTCCTCGGACGACGAGTACGCGTCCTCCGACGACGAATCCTCGTCGGACGACGGGGGAAGCTCCTCGAGCAGTGGCCAGCGGGCCGGCTCGCCGAGCAGCACCCCTCCGGTCTCGCCGACTCCGCCGATCACCGCCGCCGCGCCCGGCTGTGTCAACTGACGAGCCGCCCACGCACGGCGGCACCCCGGTACTCCGGCACCCCGAACCGACGAACGGCGCCTTCGCTGCATCGCGCAAGCAGCGAAGACGCCGTTCGTCCACTCTGCGCACCGGGCCGGCACCCGCGCACCCGCGCACCCGGGTGGCTCAGCTCGAGCGCTCAGAGCCCAGCGTCACCGGGACCTCGCGGGGCTGGCCGCCGGGCGAGGCGACGGTCAGCGTCACCTGCGCGCCGGGCTGCTGCGAGCGGATCGCGGCGACGAGGCTGTCGGCGTCCTGGATCACGCGGTCGTTGACCCGGGTGACGACGTCGCCCTCGTTCAGGCCGGCGGAGGCGGCCGCCCCGCCCGGGGCGATCTGGCCGAGCGTCGCGCCGTCCTGTCCGTCGGCCACGCTCACGCCGAGCACCGCCCGGGTGGCGAAGCCCTGCGTCACCAGCTCGTTGCCGATGCGGGCGGCCTGGTCGATCGGGATCGCGAAGCCCAGGCCGATCGAGCCGGACTGGGACTGCTGGCCGCCGGAGGACTGGCCTCCGAGCGAGGCGATCGCCGAGGTGATGCCGACGACCCGGCCCTGCATGTCGACCAGTGCGCCGCCGGAGTTACCGGGGTTGATCGCGGCGTCGGTCTGGATCGCGTCGAGCACCGTCGCCTGTCCGCCCTGGGCGCCGCCGCTCGCGACGGGACGCTGGAGCGCGCTGACGATGCCGGTGGTGACCGTGCCCGACAGGCCCAGCGGCGACCCGACGGCGACGACGTCCTGGCCGACCTGCAGCTGCGAGGAGTCGCCGAGCGTGGCCGGCTGGAGACCGCCGACACCCTGCGCGCGGACGACCGCGAGGTCGGCGCTCGTGTCGGTGCCGACGACCTCCACGGGCGCGCGGTTGCCGTTCTGGAACACCGCGGTGAGACCCTGCGCCTGCCCGGTGGTCGCGCCTCCCTCGGGGGACTGCTCGAGACCGCCGAGCGGCGACTGCTGCTGCGCGGACCGGCCCGCCTCGAGCACGTGGGCGTTGGTGAGGATGAGGCCGTCGGCCGAGATCACCACGCCGGAACCCTCGCCCGACGGGCCCTCGAGCTGGACGACGCTCGGGAGCACCGTGTTGGCGACCTGCTCGACCGACCCGGCCGGCGCGGCCTCGGCGGGCGCGGAGCCCGAGTTGCCGGGGGCCGAAGAGAGCACGGAGCTCCCGCCGTCGTTCGACGACGCGGCCTCGTAGCCGACCACTCCGCCGACACCGCCGGCGACGAGCACCGCGGCGAGTGCTCCGGCGACCAGGGTGGCCGACCGGCGGCGGCGCGGCGGACCGGGCGGCGGACCGGTCGGCGGGGCCGCGTGGCTGGGTGGCGTGGGAGGGGGACCGGGTGGGGAGCCCGGGACGTCGTGCCGGCTCCAGGGGGCGTTCGGGCCGGCGGGGTGGCCGCCGGCGGGGAGGCCCGAGCCGTACGGCGCGGTGGGGTAGCCGCCGGGACGCTCCCCGGCCGGATGCCCGACGGTCGAGCGCCGCTGCGCTGCGTCTGCGACGGGCAGCGTGCCTGTGCCGGACGATCCGCCCGCGGGACGCGCCGTCGGGTCCGCGGCGTGGGACGGGGAGGTGGGGCTGTTGTCGCTCACGCGAACAAGGGTCGGGCCGTCCCCTGTGCTGAGCCTGCGGCATGTCTACGTGGTTCCTGAGAGACCGCTCTGAACTCCGATCGGAACCGGACGAACAGGTCGGCGCGCCTTCCTCAGGGGCGCGCGTGCAGGTCGAGCAGCCCGTCGACCAGTGCGTCCCACGAGTCCCGCGGCGGAAGCTGATGGCCCATCGCCGGGATCTCGAGCAGGTGGGCGCCCGGGATCGCGGCGGCCAGGGCGCGGCCGTGCTCGGGCGGGAAGAGCGGGTCGGCACCACCGTGCACGACGAGCGTCGGCAGGCCGGCGAGCGCGCCGAGATCGGTCGGCCCCATCGGTCCGGTCTCGATCATGAAGTGATTGGCCGCGGCCGCGACATCCCTGCTGCGGGCGACGACCCGTGTGGCGATCGCGCGCACGCGCGCCTCGTCGAAGGCATCCGGCCCGGCGAAGGGACGCTCACCCTCGACGAGCGCCTCGACGGGGTCGGCAGGGCCCGGGCCCTCGTCGGCGAAGACCCCCGCGATCGCGGGGGTCGGCTCGGGAAGGTCGCCGACGGCGGGGTCGATCGGCGAGGTCGCGATCAGGGTCAGGGCGGCGACGCGGTCGGGGTGGGCAAGCGCGAGCCGCTGGGCGAGCCCGCCGCCCATCGACAGCCCGGCGACGTGGGCGCGCTCGACGCCGCACGCGTCGAGCACGGCGACGGCGTCGGTCATCAGGTCGTGGCCCGTGTAGCCGGGTGACCCGGCGGGCCACGACGTCGAGACCCCGGTGTCGCGGTGGTCGTACCGGATCACCCGCAGCCCGCGGTCGACGAGCTGAGCGCACAGGTCGTCGTCCCACCAGTCCATCGACCAGCCCCCGCCGGCGACGAGCAGCAGCGCCGGGGCGTTCGCGTCACCGAGCGACTCGACGCCGAGCCGCACCTCCCCGTCCACGTCGACCAGCACGGCGGACCCCTTCCGGTGGCGTTCTCGAACCTGGAGCGAAGCGGGCGAACCGAGTGATTGTCAAGTGCAACCGGTTCTCCTGCACAGTTCGCGCACAGGTCGCCTCCAGCCTCGGGACAGCCGGACGGACGAACGTGTTCGATCATGGCGCCCCCCAACCTCGCCGCGTTGCGCTCCCCGCTGCGCCCGTCCGTTCCCGCCGCGCCCCCGACACCGACCCGGGCGCTTGCCCAGGCCGATCGCGGTCCGGGGTGGGCTCGGTGGTGCCTGCTCGCGCTGCTCGCCGGGACCGCGGTGCTCTACCTCTGGGGGCTCGGGGCGTCGGGGTGGGCGAACGCGTACTACTCGGCGGCCGCCCAGGCGGGCGCGACGAGCTGGAAGGCGTGGTTCTTCGGGGCCTCGGACGCGCCGGGCCTGATCATGATCGACAAGCCGCCGGTGTCCGTCTGGGTCATGGGGCTCTCGGCCCGGCTGTTCGGGGTGAACGCCTGGGCGATCCTCGTCCCGCAGGCGCTCATGGGCGTCGCATCGGTCGGGCTGCTGCACGCGACCGTGCGCCGATGGGCCGGTCCCGCCGCGGGCCTGCTCGCCGGGCTCGTGCTCGCGCTGACGCCGGTGGCGACGCTGATGTTCCGGTTCAACAACCCGGACGCGCTGCTCGTTCTTCTGCTGGTCGCGGCGGCCTGGGCGCTGACCCGGGCCGTCGACGCCGGCACGCCGCGCGGGGCGTGGCGGTGGCTCGCGCTCGCCGCGGTGCTCGTCGGCACCGGTTTCCTCACCAAGTCGCTGCAGGCGTTCCTCGTGCTGCCGGGGTTCGCCGCGGTCTGGCTCTTCGCCGGCCCGGGGCGGGTGCGCGGGCGGCTGCTGGCGCTGCTCCCGACGGCGGCGGCGCTCGCGGTCGCGTCCGGCTGGTGGGTGGCGGTCGTCGAGCTGTGGCCGGCCACCTCGCGGCCCTACGTCGGCGGGTCGCAGACGAACTCCGCGCTCGAGCTCGTGCTCGGCTACAACGGCCTCGGGCGCCTGACCGGCGACGAGACGGGCAGCGTCGGTCCCGGCGGCGGGGGAGGCGGCGGGGGACGGTCGAGCGGTTCGATGCTGCAGCTGGTCACCGGGGAGATGGCGAGCCAGGTCAGCTGGCTGCTGCCGGCGGCGCTCCTGCTGCTCGTCGCGGTCCTCGTGCTCACCGCGCGCGCGCCGCGGACCGACCGCACCCGAGCCGCGACGATCCTCTGGGGCGGCACCCTGCTCGTCACCGCGGCGGTGTTCACGCTGTCGCGCGGGATCATCCACAGCTACTACGCGGTCGCGCTCGCCCCGCCGATCGCCGCGCTCGTCGGCATCGGTGCCGTGACGCTGGCGCGCCGCCGCGACCGTCTCGGCCACGTGCTGCTGGCCGTGGCCGTCGCCGTCACGGCCGTGTGGTCGTGGGCGCTGCTGCGGGAGACGCCGACGTTCGTGCCGTGGCTCCGGACAGTGGTGCTGGTGTGCGGGCTGGTCGTCGCGGCCGGGCTGCTGGTGCCGGCGGCGCGGGCGGGCCGTGCGCTCGTCACGGCGCTGCTCGCCGGGGCGGTGCTGGTCGGAGTCGCCGGGCCGGCCGCGTCGTCGGTCGTGACGGCCGCGACGACCCACGAGGGTGCTGTCCCGACCGCGGGCCCGGAGAGCGGGCGCGGGCCGGGCGGCTTCGGTGGGGGGCCCGGCGGCGGCCCGGGCCGCGGCGCGGACGGCCCGGGCGTCCCGGACGGCCCGGGCGTCCCGGACGGCGGGCCGGACGGTGGTCCCGGTGGCGCACCGCCCGGCGTTGCGCCCGCTCGTGACCGCGGTGGTCCCGGCGGAGGTCGGGCCGGCGGCATGATGACGTTGCTGCAGGCCAGCCGGCCGTCGGAGGAGCTGACCGCGCTCCTGCGCGACGGCGCGGCCGGGTACACATGGGTCGCTGCGGCGGTCGGGTCGAACGCGGCCGCGGGCTACCAGCTCGCGTCGGGGGCGCCGGTGATGGCGCTCGGCGGGTTCAACGGCACCGACCCGGCGCCGACGCTCGCCCAGTTCCAGAGCCACGTCGCGGCCGGGGCCGTGCACTACTTCGTCGGCGACGAGAGCTCGGCGTCGATCTCGACGACCGACAGCGGCGGCAGCGACGACGCGGCGCGGATCGCCGCGTGGGTCGCGGCGAACTACCGGGCCACGACCGTCGGCGGGACCACCGTCTACGACCTCACCGCGCCGGTGGCGGCCTCATGAGCGATGACCGACGTCACCCGGGCGAGGGCCGCCCGCACAGCGCCGCCACAGGTTCGGCACACGGCCCGTCCACGAACGGCTCCGACGCTGCGATCATGACCGCAGCGACCCCGCTCCGCTCCTCCCCCTCCGCCGCCCGCGAACCCGTCGAGGCGACCGGAGGCGCCGTGCTCGACGTCGTCGTCCCCGTCCACAACGAGGAGCGTGACCTCGCCCCGTCGGTGCGGGCTCTGCACCGGCACCTGAGCGCCGACTTCCCCTACCCGTTCCGGATCACCGTCGCGGACAACGCCAGCACCGACACCACGCTGGCGGTCGCCGAGGCGCTGGCCGACGAGTTCGCCGAGGTCACCGTCGTGCACCTCGACGAGAAGGGCCGGGGGCGGGCTCTGCGCACGGTGTGGTCGGCCTCGGACGCGCCGGTGCTGGCCTACATGGACGTCGACCTCTCGACCGACCTCAACGCCCTGCTCCCGCTGGTCGCCCCGCTGATCTCCGGACACTCCGGCCTCGCGATCGGCTCCCGGCTCGCCCCGGCCTCGCGGGTCGTGCGCGGGGTGAAGCGGGAGGTGATCTCGCGCTGCTACAACGTGCTGCTGCGCGGCACGCTGCGGGCGCGGTTCTCCGACGCGCAGTGCGGGTTCAAGGCGATCCGCGCCGACGTGGCCCGCCGGCTGCTGCCGCTGGTCGAGGACACCGGCTGGTTCTTCGACACCGAGCTGCTGGTGCTCGCCGAGCGCTCGGGGCTGCGGATCCACGAGGTGCCCGTCGACTGGGTCGACGACCCCGACTCGCGCGTGGACGTCATGTCGACCGCGATCGCCGACCTCAAGGGTGTGGCCCGCGTCGGGCACGCGCTGGCCACCGGCGCGCTGCCGGTGGCCCGGCTGCGCGAGGAGTTCGGTCGCGAGCCCCTCTCGGCGGAGCCGTCGCCGGACGAGATGGCCGGCGTCACCCCGGGCCTGACCGGGCAGATGGTGCGCTTCGCCGCGATCGGCGTGGTCTCCACCCTCGCGTTCCTGCTGCTCTACACGCTCTTCCGGGGCGTGCTCGGGCCGCAGCCGTCGAACCTGCTCGCGCTGGTGATCACCGCGGTGGCGAACACCGCGGCCAACCGGCGGCTGACCTTCGGCATCCGCGGGCGCCGCCACGCCGGGCGCAGCCAGATCGAGGGCCTCGCGGTCTTCGGGCTCGGGCTGGCGCTGACCTCGGGCTCGCTGGCCCTGCTCGGCGTGCTCGCGCCGGCAGCCTCCCACGGGGTGGAGCTCGCCGTGCTGGTCGTGGCCAACCTCGTCGCGACCCTCCTGCGCTTCGTCGCCTACCGCGCCTGGGTCTTCCACCCGCGCCGCCAGCGGAGGTGACCGGAGATGTCAGCGACGTGGCGTCGCTGACACCCAGTGTCCGAAATCTTCCGTCGATCATGAACTCGGAGCACCGATGACCACCGCGACCGACCCCGACGTCGACCCACCCGTCGGCGCGGCCCCGACCGATCCGCCGAGCCCGGCCCCTGGCGGCTCGCGGGTCCGGCGGTTCTGGCGCGGCCGGGCCGAGGACCCGCGGTGGGTGCGCCCGGCGCTGCTCGGCCTGCTCGTCGCGACCGCCGTCGCCTACCTGTGGAACCTCGGCGCGTCGGGGTACGCGAACTCGTTCTACGCAGCGGCGGTGCAGGCGGGCACGCAGTCGTGGAAGGCATGGCTCTTCGGCGCGCTGGACGCCCCCGGTCTGATCACGGTGGACAAGCCGCCGGCCTCGCTGTGGGTCATGGTGCTGTCCGGGCGGATCTTCGGGTTCAGCAGCTGGTCGATGCTCGCGCCACAGGCGCTGATGGGTGTCGCCTCGGTCGGCCTCGTCTACCTCACGGTGCGGCGCTGGTCGGGCCCGCGCACGGCGCTCGCCGCCGGGGCGCTGCTCGCGGCGACGCCGGTCGCGGTGCTGATGTTCCGCTTCAACAACCCTGACGCGATGCTCGTGCTGATCATGGTGGCCGCGACCTGGTCGACGACCCGCGCGATCGACGCCGCGGGTCGCCGGGCCGGCACGGGGTGGCTGGTCGTGACGGGCGCGCTCGTCGGGCTGGGCTTCCTCACCAAGCAGCTGCAGGTGCTGCTCGTCGTGCCGGCGCTCGCGCTCGCGGTGCTCGTCGCCGCGCGGTCGCGTCCGTGGCGCCGGATCGGTGACCTGCTCGCCGGCGGCGCCGCCATGGTCGTCTCGGCGGGCTGGTACGTCGCGCTCGTCGAGCTCTGGCCGGCGTCGTCGCGGCCCTATATCGGTGGGTCGACGAACAACTCGCTGCTCGAGCTCGCGCTCGGCTACAACGGGCTCGGCCGCATCTTCGGCGAGGGTCAGGGACGCGGCGGGGGCGGTACGGGTTCGGGCGGGCCCGGCGGCGGGATGCCGGGAGGTGGCTTCCCCGGCGGCGGGATGCCGGCCGGGGTGGGCCCCGGCGGGATGGGCGGTCCGGGCGGCTTCGGAGGCTCCGCCGGGCTCCATCGGCTGTTCACCGGCCAGTTCGCCGGCCAGGCGTCGTGGCTGCTCCCGGCCGCGCTCGTCCTGCTCGTCGCCGCGCTCTGGGCGCTGCGCCGTGCCCCGCGCACCGACCGCACGCGGGCCCTGCTGATCCTTGCCGGCGGTTGGACGCTCGCGCACGTCCTCGTGTTCAGCTACATGAGCGGGATCATCCACGAGTACTACACGGTCGCCCTCGTGCCCGGGATCGCGATCACCACCGCCGTCGGCGCCTCGGTCCTCTGGCGGCGCCGGGACCAGCTGTGGTCGCGGATCGTGCTCGCGGTCGTCGTGGCCGGCACCGCCGCGTGGAGCGCGGTGGTGCTCACCCAGAACGACTGGTTGCCGTGGGCACGCTGGGTGCTGCTCGTCGTCGGTGTGCTCGGCACGGTCGCGGTGCTCACCCCGCCGGCTCGCTGGGGTCGGGCGGCGACGGTCGGGACCGTCGCGGCGCTCGTCGCCGTCCTCGGTGGGTCCACGGCGTTCGCCGCCCAGACGGTGGTGACGCCGCACCAGGGCTCGATCGTCAGCGCCGGCCCCGGCGGCAGCATGGGTCCCGGCGGGATGCCCGGCGGACGTCGTGACGGCGACGGAGCCCGCGACGGCGGCGGCGCGCGGGGCGGGATGGGCGGTCCCGAAGAACAGACGCCGTCGCCCCAGCTCGTCGCGCTCCTGCAGAACGCGGGGACGCGCTGGGCCGCGGCGACCGACGGCGCCATGAACCAGGCGTCGCTGCAGCTCTACAGCGGCGTGCCGGTGATGGCGATGGGCGGCTTCATGGGCAGCGACCCGGCGCCGACCCTCGCCGAGTTCCAGGCGTACGTCGCGTCCGGACAGGTCCGTTACTACGTCGAGGGCAACGGTCCCGGCGGTGCCGGCGGTCCCGGGGGCATGCCGGGCGGCGACACTGGTCGTGACGGCGGTCCGTTCGCACGGGGGGCGAGCGGTGAGATTCGTACCTGGATCGAGTCGAACTTCACGCCGATCGACGTCGGAGGGCGCACCGTGTACGACCTGAGCGCTCCACGTCCCTGAGCGCTGCGCCACGACCGGCTCCGCCGGTGCGCGCGAGGGCCGCGCGGACTCTCCCCCCGAGTTCGCGCGGCCTTCGCCTGTCGGCGCCACCCGCCGTGATCGAAGGCCTGGTCGGTCTCGCGGGAGGGGTGATCTCCATCGCCCTCCGGCCGGCGGTGGTCGAGCCTCGCATCGCGGCCGCCCTGCTGTTCGCCCGGACCTACGCGCCGCAACGGCTGGTCGCCCGGGAACCGGTTCTTCGACCGGCACCTGCGGCGTCAGTCGGCACGACCCTCGCGGTAGGCGCTCGTGAGGTGGCCGTACACGACGATGTTGTCCTCATAGGTGATCATGCGGTGGTCGAAGACGCCGCCGCAGGTGATCAGGCGGATCTGGCTGTCCGGAGTGGGGGAGTAGACGGCCTCGGTGGGGAAGGCGTCCTTCGCGACCTGTTCGACGCGGTCGACCGTGAAGACCGCGGTGGTCTCGTCGTCGCGGTGCACCGCCACCGTCTCACCGGGCGCCATCAGCCCGATCCGGGCGAACGCGCCGTACTCGCCACGGAGGTTGACGTGCGCCGCGAGCACCGCCGGGCCGATCGCCCCGGGGCTCGCGCTGTCCTCGTACCAGCCCACCGTCGAGGCGCGGCGGGGGACGTCGAGGGAGTTGTCGGCGCGCAGACCGAGGTCGGTGGTGTCCTCGGTCGACAGGCCGATCGACGGGATGTCGACGCCGGTGATGTCGGCGGGCGGGAGCGGCCCGGGCACCTCCACCCGTTGGCCCGGCGCCAGCGCCGGAGCCGGCGGGGCGGCGTCGCTCTCGCCGCCGACGACCGCGACGAGCACGCCGATCGCCAGCACGGCGAGGACGAAGGCGGTCAGGCGGCCGGTCACCCGATCGAGGATGCCCCGGGGACCGGGCCGAGTTCACCTCGGCGCGCGGGGGACGGGCGAGATCGGGCGAGCGGTCACGTCGAGGGAGTTGTCGTCGCGCAGGCCGACGCTGGCAACGCACTCCGGTCGGAGACGCACCGTGATCGACCACCTCGATCCGGTGGCGAGGTCTGCACGCCGCGTTCGAGCAGGCGGGTCGCCTGGAGATCCTCCCGAAACCGCGCGGCGCGATGCGGGTCCGCGCCGAGTGCCCGTGTTCTTCGAGGTCACAGCCGAATAACACAACGTGCTCATGGCGTTCGGGGTTCCGCGACCGCAGCGCGTCCACCGTTCGAGTGGTCTCGCGGCTCGTGGGCGCGGGATCTCCGAGGGCGGGTAACGGCAGTGACTCTCCGTGCGACGTGTGGAGCGAACGGTCGAACGCACTCGGCCGCACACGCTCGAAGGGGAGTACCGATGAGGGGTCGACGGAGCAGCCGCAGCGCCGCGGTCGTGTTGGCCGGCTGCGTGGGACTGGCGGTGATCGCTCCGGGACTCGCGCTCGCGGCTCCGATCCCCGGGCCGACGACGGAGGCCGAGTGCGAGGCGCTCGGCTCCACCTACACCTGGGCCAACGGCGTCTGCGATGACGGCTCGAGCTCGAACCCGACCGTCGGTGACACCGACACGGACACCTCGGGCGGCTCCTCCGGCTCCGGCTCGGGTGACTCCGACTCGGGTGACTCCGGCTCGTCCGGCTCCGACTCGGGTGACTCCGGCTCGGGTGACTCCGGCTCGGGTGACACCGCCTCGGGTGACACCGGCGCGCCGGCCGTCACGCCGTCGATTCCCGCGGTCACCCCGGGCGGATCGACTCCCGATGTCGGCGGCGGCGAGCAGACCGGCGGCGAGCAGACCGGCCGCCAGCAGGGCAACGACGACGCGGTCGTCGACCCGAACGCCGGTCGGCCCGGTGACACCGGCCACGTCGCGCCGGAGGGCAACACCGAGCAGACCCCGGCACCCACCGCCGCCGACGTCGACGAAAAGCTCGACGGCCTCCAGAAGGAGATCGACAAGATCGTCCCCGCCGCCGGTGCGAACCCGGTCAAGCTCCCGGGTCTGCCGGTCAACATCCCGCAGCCCGGTGCGGACGGGAAGTTCGAGAGCGTCAACGACGCCTGCCTCAACGCGCTCTCGCAGCTGGAGTTCCCCGCCGGCACCGACGAGGCCGTCCTCCAGAACATCAGCGGCGAGCTGCAGAGCTTCTGCGCCGGCCTGAACACGACCGACGTCCGCGTCTGCTTCGACCACCTGCGTGACGTCCTGAAGCACCTCTGCCCGACGATCATCGAGCACAACACCACGGTCAACATCGTCAACTGGAACGTCCCCGACGAGTGGTGGGGCGCCTACTGGCACAACCGCTACGACGTGGACTGCGACGAGCTCACCTACGACGAGGCCAACGCCATCCTCGACTGGGACCGCTCGGACCCGTTCCGTCTCGACCGTGACGACGACGGCGAGGCCTGCGAGCGGAACGCCCACGACGAGGAGGTCGACTACGCCAGCTACCCCGAGGGTGGTGTCTCGACCGGCGACGGCAGCACGTCCACCGGTGCCTCGCCCGCCGAGATCGCTCTCGCCGCGGGTGCGCTCGGTGGCCTCGGCGCCACCGGCCTGGTCGTCGTCCGCCGCTACGCGAAGCAGAGCTGATCACCATGGCCGTCACGAACGACAAGAAGCCCGGCACGAGCACCACCACCCGCGCGACCATCGGTGTCCTCGTCGTCCTCGCCCTGCTCGCGGCGGCGGCCTACCTCTCCGGCGACTTCTCGCAGCGCACCGGCCCGGCAGTCGCCGAGCGGCCGGCCGGGCGCACCGAGGTCGCGATGCCGCTCGACGCGGCCGGGACCGCGAACCTGCGGATCCCCTCGATCGGCGTCGACACCCGGCAGCTGACCGAGCTCGGGCAGACGGAGGACCGCCGGCTGGAGGTCCCGCAGGACGCCACGACCGTCGGCCACTACCGCGGCGGCGCGGCGCCCGGCGAGACCGGCCCGGCCGTCTACGCCTCCCACGTGAACTACCACGGTGTCGAGGGCGGCTTCGCCCGCCTCGCGGACGTCGAGGCCGGCGACCAGGTGGTGATCGAGCGCACCGACGGCGTCACCGTGGTCTACGCGGTCGACCGGGTCGACACCGTCTCGAAGGACGCCTTCCCGACGGTGCAGGTCTACGGCCCGACCACGGGCCCGGAGCTGCGGCTGATCACCTGCGGCGGCGAGTTCAACAGCGACGTCCGGAGCTACGAGGACAACGTCGTCGTGTACGGCCACGCCGTGGAGGCCTACCGCGCGTAGCCTCCCGGCTCCCGAGAACGGCCGGACTCCGCACGGTGCGGGGTCCGGCCGTCGTCGTTGACGGGGGTTCTCAGCCTCCCCACAGGCGGCCGTCAGCCCGCCCACACCGCCCGCGCGCAGCGTGGATCGCATGATCCCCCTCGCGGCGGTGAAGACCGGGCCCACGGTCCCGCTCCTCGAGGCGCCGC
The DNA here is from genome assembly GCF_057180585.1 of Actinomycetospora sp. 2LY8.5. Lineage (NCBI taxonomy): Bacteria > Bacillati > Actinomycetota > Actinomycetes > Pseudonocardiales > Pseudonocardiaceae > Actinomycetospora > Actinomycetospora sp. 2LY8.5. The sequence continues at coordinate 18,388 of NZ_JBXUHE010000039.1, read as the reverse complement.
CCCGGCGCACCGGGTCGCGAGGGCGGATCGCTGCGGTGCTCGCGATCGTCCTCGGGACCGCCACCGTGATCGGCTCCTACGCCCTCGCCGTGCTCGACCCGACCGGCCGGGCGCTCGACGACGCCGTCATGGACGCGGCCACCGGTGTGGGCCTGCGCGGTGAGGGCCTCGACGTCCTCGATCTCGTCGGCATCCCGACGGTCGCGCTGGCGGTGGTCGTGCTGGCCGGCGTGGCGCTCGCCCGCGGGCGGGGTGATCGCGCCGTGGAGGTCGTGGCGTTGGTGCTCGGGGCGCAGCTGGTGACCCAGGTGCTCAAGGCCGGGCTCGTCCGCCCCGACTCGCTCGAGGGCAACTCGCTGCCGAGCGGGCATGTGACGCTGGTGGCCTCGCTGGGTCTGGCGCTCGTGCTCGTGGTGCCCCGCGCGATGCGCCCGCTCGCGGGCCCGGCCGCCGTGGTCGTCACCGGGGTCGCCGGCGTCGCCACGATGGTCGCGGGCTGGCACCGGCCCAGCGACGTGCTCGCCGCGGTCGGCGTCGTCGTCGCGACCGGTGGCGTCGTCACCCTCGCGGGGGCGCTGCTCCGGGGGCGACAGCGTCCACGACCTGCATGACCGAGTCCCACCGCGTCCCGACCCGCACGAACCCGTGCCGCACGAGGGCGTCGGCGAGCTCGCCGCGACGGAACAGCCGCGCCTGTCCGCCGCGCGCCAGCGCCTCGGTGAGCACCCGGAACGGCCCGCGGCCGTGGGCGGGCACGGCGACGGCGATCCGGCCACCGGGGCGCAGGACCCGGCGGATCTGCGCGAGCGCGGTGTCGAGATCGGGGACGAGCTGCAGGAGCAGCGAGCAGCAGACCGCGTCGAGGCACGCGCCCCGCAACGGCAGCGCCATCGCGTCGGCGCGCACGAACACCGTGTTCGGCGCCGTGATCGTCCTCGCGGCACGGGTGAGCATCGCGGGCGAGAGGTCGGCGCCGATCACCAGCCCGTCCGGTCCGACGGCGTCGGCGAGGTGACGCGTGAGGGTCCCGGGTCCGCACGCGAGGTCGAGCACGGTCTCGCCGCCGACGAGGTCGAGGCGCGGCACGACGCCGTAGAAGTCGCGGAACAGCCCGCCGAACGCGAGGTCCGGGACACTGTTGCGGACGCGGTCGCCGGCGCCGACCAGCCGGTCGTAGAACCCGGCGCCGCCCCCGGACTCCCACAGGTCCTGGATGCGCCCACGCGAGCCCGGCAGGCCTTCGACGAGGTCGAACCACGGGGCCGCCGGGTCGTCGGGCAGGGCGACGTCGAGCAGCGGGGCGAGGCGCTCGGCGGCGGTCACGCGCTCGCCTCCACCGCCGACCGCAGCGCCGCGAACTCGGCGGTCATCGCGTCGGCGAGATCGTCGAGGTCCGGCAGGAGCTCGGCGCAGGCCAGCAGGCCGAAGTCCAGCTGGTCGACGTAGCTCTGCACCGTGACGTTGAGCCCGACGCCGTCGGCCACCGCGGAGACCGGCACGTAGTGGGTCATCGCGGCGGGCCCGACGTACAGCGGCTCGGTCGGGCCGGGGACGTTGGAGACGATGAGGTTGAACGGTGCGCGCCCGACGGTGGACCAGCGGGTCACCGCGCGGCTGAACGCCGTGGTCATCAGGGGTGCGCCCAGGTCGGCGGCCTCCGGCGTGAGCTCGCCGGGCAACGCCTTGAACACCTGCTTGGCGAGATCCAGCGCCGCGTGCGCGGCGCGCACCCGCTCCAACGGCCCGTCGACGTCGGTCGGCAGCGCCGCGATCGTCCCCGAGACGCGGTTGGTCCAGCGCTCCTCTTCGTCGCCACTGCGCAGCGACACGGGGATCATCGCCGTGAGCGGCTGGTCGGGCAGCTCGCCGCGGTCGAGCAGCCATCGGCGCAGCCCGCCGCCGCAGAGGGCCACGACGACGTCGTTGATCGTCGCGCCGGACGCCTGGCCGAGCGCCTTGACCTCGGCCAGCGGCACCGACCGGTGGGCGAAGCGCCGGTACCGGCTGATCGGATGGTTGAACGGTGTCGGCGGCGACGTGAGCGGGGGCAGCCGCGGCAGCCGGTCGTCGTCCTCGCGGGCGCGGCCGGTGTTGAGCAGCGAGCCCAGCGGCCCACGCAACGTCCCCCGGACCGCGTCGGCCAGGTCGATCACCGCCGGGTTGCGGGTGGCACGGGCGAGCTTCTGACCGGCGCGGGCGGCGAGGAGCAGGCCGCGACCCGGTCGCCGGACGCCGTTGACCGCGGCGCGGGCGAGCACCTCGGTGGTCGACGGCGGGGTCTCGCCACGCCACCGTCCTGCCTCGGCGGGACGCTCGGCGTCCGGGGTGTCCTCGAGCATGAGCTCGAGCAGCTCCGCGCCCGCGGCCCCGTCGACGGCGCTGTGGTGGATCATCGTGAGGATCGCGAAGCGGTCGCCGGCGAGGCCCTCGATGACGTGCGAGACCCACAGCGGGTGGTCACGGTCCATCGGCGCCGCGACGAGCCGGCCGACCAGCTCGTCGAGCTCCGCGTCCCCGCCGGGCGGCGGCACCGCGCTGCGGCGGACGTGGAAGTCGAGGTCGAAGTCGGGGTCCGCGATCCAGTACGGGTGGTCGAGCCCGAACGGCACCGGCACCAGGCGCCGGCGCAGCGGCTCGAGCTGGTGGATGCGGTCGGCGAGCTGACGACGCCAGGCCGGGAAGGGCTCGACGTCGGGATCCGGCCGTTCGAGGATCAGCAGCTGGCTGATGTGGGTGAACTGGTGCTCGTCCTCGGCGTCCAGGAACACCGAGTCCAGGCCCGACAGCTGCTTCACTCCGGTGGCCTCCTCGCCGACGCCGGTGACGACCGTCGAGTCTGAGGCCGGACGGTCGGCGCGGCCACCTGACCGCGCTACGGCCGGACGATCCCACGTTCACCTCATCGATGGACTCAAGCTCGGATGGCCGATGTCCGTAACCTCCCGTCGTCACGACCGTTGAGCGTTCCGGAGGGCTGCTCACCCGATCGGTGGTGCCTTCCCGAACCGGACCACCTGGCCGGACGAACGGACGGAGAGCCACCGCATGGGCAGGCACCAGATGGCGGCGTCCTCACGGCGCGCTCGGGTCGCGCTCGGGGCGCTCCCGCTGGTCGCCACCGTCGGCGCCATCGGCATCGGGTCCGTGGTGTTGAGCCCCGTCAGCTCCGACGCGCCCCTGGAGCCCCCGAACGTCGGTGCCGGCAGCTTCGGCGGCGGGTTCGCCGCGGCAGCGCCGGCCTCCCGGCCGCTCGGGCCCGGCGTCGCTCCGGCCCCGGCCCAGGTGCTCGACCTCGCCTCGACCGGTGGCTCCGTCACGGCCGACCGGGACACCTCCGGCGGCACGATCGGCACCGCCCGTTCCGGCGGGGGCGACACCGCGCCGACCCGTCGCGCTACCCGGGCGAGCGCCGACGACGACGCCCCCGCGCGTGGCACGACCGCTCGGGCGACCGGCACGTCGTCCTCGGACGGCGGTTCCTACGGCGGCAACTCCGCCGGCGGTGGCGGCGGGAGCACCGGCAGCGGCGGCGGGAGCACCGGCGGTGGCGGCGGGAGCACCGACAGCGGCGGCGGGAGCGCCGACAGCGGCGGCGGCGGGGGCTCCGGCGGCTCGGGCGAGCCCGGAGGATCCGGGAGCTCGGGTGGCTCCGGCGGCGCGAACGGGGGCCTGCTCGGCGGAGTCGTCGGTGGCCTGTCCGACACCGTCTCGGGGACGACGTCCCTGCTCTCGTTCGGTGAGTCGTCCCCGAGCGTGCTCTCCTTCGACTGACGACGCCCACCGCGGGCCTGCGGCGGTCACCACATCGACCGGAAATATAGTTAGGTGATACAACGGTCTGGTGACCGCACGGCCCGACACGCGCCTGGCGACCGCGGCCGCCCTCGACGCCTTCGCGGCGTGGGCGATCCGCTCCACCGCCGACCGTGAGCTGAGCCTGACCACGGCGTCGACGCTCGCCACCCTCGATCGGAGCGGACCGCAGCGGCTCTCCGACCTCGCGGCGAGCGAGGGCGTCACGCAACCGAGTATGACCGCGCTGGTCACGCGCCTCGAGCGCGACGGTTTCGCCACCCGCGGCGACGATCCCACCGACCGGCGTGCCGTGATCGTCACGCTGACCGACGCGGGTCGCGACGTGCTCCTGAGCCGCCGGACCCGGCGGGCCACGCGGCTCGCCGCGCTCCTCGACCACCTCGGCCCGGAGGACCGGGAGGCGGTCGAGGCCGCCGCCGGTGCCCTGGCCCGCCTGACCCTGACCCCTGTCGACCCCTCTCGAGGAGAGTCGTGAGTACGGACACGAAGCGTCCAACGGAGCGCGCCGACAGGCGAGCGGGACCACACGGCAGCGCTCCGGCGAGCCCGTTCCGTCAGCCGAAGGCCGTCTGGGCGGTGGCGTTCGCCTGCGTCATCAGCTTCATGGGCATCGGGTTGGTCGATCCGATCCTGCCCGCCCTGGCCACGCAGCTGCAGGCGTCGCCGGCCCAGGTCTCGCTGCTGTTCACCAGCTACCTGCTGATCACCGCGGTCATGATGCTCGTGACCGGGTGGGTCTCCAGCCGCATCGGCGCGAAGGCCACGCTGCTCACCGGGCTGACGATCATCGTCGTGTTCGCGGCCCTCGCGGGGGCGTCCGGATCGATCGGCGAGATCGTCGGCTTCCGGGCCGGCTGGGGGCTGGGGAACGCGCTGTTCATCGCGACCTCGCTGGCGGTGATCGTCGCGTCGGCCAGCGGCGGCTTCGCGGGCGCGATCATCCTCTACGAGACCGCACTGGGCGTCGGGATCGCGCTCGGGCCGCTGGTCGGCGGCCTGCTCGGCTCGGTGAGCTGGCGTGCCCCGTTCTTCGGCGTCGCCGTGCTCATGGCGATCGCCCTGATCGCGACGCTGGTCCTGCTCGACAAGACACCGAAGCCCGCGAAGAAGATCAGCCTGCTCGACCCGATCAAGGCGCTGCGCCACCGCAGCCTCGCGACGATCGCGCTGACCGCCTTCGCCTACAACTGGGGCTTCTTCACGCTGCTCGCGTACTCGCCGTACTCGATGGGCGGGCTCGACGAGCTCCAGCTCGGCGCCGTGTTCACCGCGTGGGGCGTGCTCGTCGCGATCTTCGCGGTGTTCGTCGCGCCGGCGCTCGAGCGGCGGTTCGGCACGGTCCGGGTGCTGTACTTCGTGCTCGGGCTGCTCGCGGTCGACCTGGCCGTCATCGCCTTCTGGAACGACACCCCCGGCGTCGTCATCGGCGCCGTGATCGTCGCCGGCGCGATGATCGGGCTGAACAACACCCTGGTCACGCAGGCCGTCATGTCCGTGGCGCCGGTCGAGAGGCCGGTCGCGTCGGCGTCCTACAGCTTCGTGCGGTTCCTGGGTGGCGGGCTCGCCCCGTGGATCGCGGGCCTGCTCGCCGAGGCGTTCCTGCCGGACACGCCGTTCTGGGTCGGCGCGGTCGTGGTGGCCGTCGGCATCCTCGTCCTCGCGACCGCCCACCGGCTGCTGAGGCGGGTGGAGACGGGTGAGGTCGAGGTCTCGTCGGTGGCGTCGTCGTCGTCGGAGCCGGACGAGCCGGTCGCCCGCCCGGTCCTCGTCGCGGTGGACGCCGCGCCGCACGCCCCGGCGGTCGCGGCCGCCGGCGGGCGGTTGGCGAGGCTGCTCGACGCCCCGCTGGTCGTGGTGCACGTGCCCGAGAGCGCGGTCGTCGACGCGGCGGCCGCCTCCGACGCCGACGCCGGGCTGGGTCTCGACCGGTCGGCGGCCGCGGCGCGCGAGGCGCTCGGTGCGGAGGCGTCGGTGACGACCGAGACCCTCGCGCCGGCCGGGAGCCACGACGACGTGGGCAGCGAGCTCGTGGCGGCGGCCCGGCGCCTCGACGCCCGTGTGGTCGTGGTGGGACGCCCGCGGGGTGGTGCGCTCGCCGGCCTGGCCTCGCCGAGCGCCGACCGTGCGCTCTGGACCGAGGGCCCCTGTCCGATCCTCGTCGTGCCCGACGGCGCCGGTGATCGACGTGGCGATACGGACACTCAACGTCAGCGGCGCCACGCCGCTGACACTTCGGGAGCCTCGGTGCGGGGGCAGGTGCGGGACGGCGAGGGGCGGCCGCGGCGCGCCGTCGTCACCCTCATCGACCCCGACGGGCACCAGCTCGCTCGCGCCGAGGCCGGCGTCGACGGGAGCTACCGGCTCGACGTGGGGCGCGTGCGTTCCGGCGCGGGCCTGCTGCTCGCGCGGGGCCGCGACGACGCCCACGGTCACGCCGAGCCCACGGTCGTCCCGGTGGCGCTGGACGGTGAGGTCGTGCACGACGTCGTGCTGACCGCGACCGGCGCCCCGGAGCCCGTCGGGCGCTGACCCCGCTGAACCCCCGGACACACGAACGGGCCCGGCCCACCGCGAGGGGTGGACCGGGCCCGTTCGTCGTGGGTGCGGCGTCAGGCGGGAACGCCCGGAATCTCGAACTGGCTCGGCAGCTCGGGAAGGAAGTCGGACACCGCGGGCAGCTGCGGCAGCGCGGGGGCGTCCGGCAGGCCGGGCAGCTCCTCGCCGTTGAACGTGTTGCCCTGGCCGTTGCCCTGGCCGATGACGTTGCCGGCGTCGACGCCGACGTTGCTGCCCTCGGACGTGACGTTGTTGTTCTCGTCGACATGCGACTCGGCGGACGCGAACGGTGCAGCGGCCAGCAGGCCGGCGGTGACGCCGACGGTGACGACGCCCAGTTTCTTCAGCACGAGAACTCCCTGTGATGGTCGGGGGATCAGGCGCCGGCGGCCGAACGGCTGAGGAGCGCGACGCCTCGGACAGGTCAACGAGTCTGTGATGTGCTCGTGACCTCAGGGGTGGTTTCGGCCCCGAAAGGGGGACGACAGGTCGGTCGTCCTGAGGAACACGTCGGCCCGGCCACCGAAGGATGGCCGGGCCGTCGTCCGTGGTGGGGAGCCTCAGATCGGGAGCGAGCTCTCGGCCTCGGGGGTCTCGGCCTCGGGGGTCTCGGGGACCGCGACATCCGGGGTCGGGATGGCCGCCTCCTCGCCGAGCACGCTCACGGCGACGTTATTGCCACTGAGGTTCCCGTTGAGGATGTCGTTGCAGACGATGTTGGCGGCGTTGGCCCCGCCGACCGGCGCCTGGGCGAGCACGTCGCCCAGCACCGCGTCGCCGCTGATCCCGCCGTCGGCCTCGGCCGATCCGCCGGTCACGTTGCAGTCCGAGCTGCCGTGGTGCTTGCCGTGGTGGTCGTGGCCCGACTCGTGGGCGGACGCGAACGGTGCGGCGGCCAGCAGGCCGGCGGTGACGCCGACGGTGACGACGCCCAGCTTCTTGAACACGAGAACTCCTGATGGTCTGTCGGGGAGCGGCGTGGACCGAAGGACAACGAACAGCGCGGCCACGCCCGCACCACTCAACGAAGCCGTCATGGGCGTGGTACTCCGGTCGGCGCTGGAGCCCCCGAACGGGCGGCGGGCGCCACGTCCGGGTACGGCCCGACATGGAGCAGCGGTCGCCCGGGACCCGGCCACCTTCGGACGCAGGCCGGTGGTCTCCGTACCGCCGATAGACGAGAGCCCGGCCACCGATCGGATGGCCGGGCTCTCGTCGGGTGGAGCAAGGGTCGATCAGGCAGCCGCGTCGGCGGTGCCGTCCTCGTCGATGTCCTCGTCGTCGATGGTGACGGGGGTCTCGTCGTCGCTCCCGAGAACGCTGACCGACACGTTGTTGCCGCTCAGGTTGTCGTTGAGGATGTCGTTGCAGACGATGTTGGCGACGTTGGCCCCGCCGAGCGGTAGCTGGGCGAGCGCGTTGCCCAGCACCGCGTCGCCGCTGATCCCGCCGTTGGCCTCGGCCGAGCCGCCGGTCACGTTGCAGTCCGAGCTGCCGTGGTGCTTCTTCTTGTGGCCGTCGTGGTCGCCGTGGCTGTGCGAATGACCGCCGTCGTGCGGGGCCTCGCCGGCCGACGCGAGCGGAGCCGCCGCGAGGAGACCCGCGGTGACGCCGACCGTGACCATCCCGAGCTTCTTGAACACTGTTCCCCCTGGGGACGATGTCGCGTGGTGATCGAACAGGCGGGAGAGCACTTCGGGCCCGACCGCCGAAAGGGTGAGCCGCCTCGGCGGGGGCCCACGGTCACGTCGGTACCGGCACGGCCGGTCGCGGCGTGTCGCCTCGGACGGGCCGCTACAGCAGGCCGCTGGCCACGTCGACGTCGACGTCGTTGTCGCTCAGGTTGTCGTTGAGGATGTCGTTGCAGACGATGTTGGCGGCGTTGGCACCGCCCACCGGGACCTGGGCGAGGACGTTGCCGGCGAACGAGTCGCCGTCGATGCCGCCGTTCGCCTCGGAGCTGCCGCCGGTCACGTTGCAGGAGCCCGAGCTCTTGTGGTCACTGTCGTGGCCACCCTCGGTGGCGGATGCGAACGGCGCGGCAACCATGAGGCCGGCGGCCACGCCGACCGTCACGACGCCAAACTTCTTGATCACATGAACTCCTCGAAGAGCTTCGTCGGGGGAGCGGGACCGCCGGATGGGTCCGCCCGCCACGGCGGGCAAGGACGCGGACGGCGTGTCCTCGAGATGTCACCGCTCGGACCGGATCGGTCCCGGGGCGACATCACGATTCTCAACGAGGGGGTCACAGGGCGGTTACGCAGGGAATCGGAGCGGTCGGAATCAGTGACTCTCGGTCGTCACGGAGGCCGACTCGGTCCACCGCGCTGCACCCCGAAAGAGGGGGTTACGGGACCCGAACGGCGTAGTGAATGTTCGGCGCGTCGAGGTGTGATCCGATCACGCCCCTCGTTCGGGGGTCGCGATGTCGCGAGCACCACGCTCGTGAGTGGCGGCCGCGCTCCCGTGCACGGGCGGGGTCCGCGGTGCGCGACGATGTCCCGGTTCCGGGCCGGAGGGGGAGGGTGACGTGGGTCAGGCGCTGCGGGAGCTCGTCGACGACGTACTCGACCTCGAGCGCATCGAGCGCGACATCTTCCGAGGTCGGAGCCCCAGGGAGTCGCTGCTGCGCGTGTTCGGGGGCCAGGTGGCCGGGCAGGCGATGGTGGCCGCGGGGCGCACCGTCGACGAGGACCGCGACGTGCACTCGCTCCACGGGTACTTCCTGCGGCCCGGCGACCCGTTCGCCCCCATCGTCTACGAGGTCGACCGCACCCGCGACGGGCGTTCCTTCACCACGCGGCGCGTCACGGCCGTCCAGCACGGCGAAACGATCTTCACGATGTCGGCGTCGTTCCAGCGCGCGGAGGAGGGCGTCGAGCACCAGGCGCCGATGCCCGCGACGCCCGGACCGGACGGGTTCCAGCGCCGCGACATGGCCCCGATCCCGGGGGACCGGCCGGCGCACACCACCACGGGTCGTCGCCTGACCTGGCCACTGGACATCCGCTACGTCGACCACTCGCCCTGGGACGAGACCGAGGACCGCGACCCGTGCAACCGCGTCTGGGTTCGCGCCGACGGCGAGCTCCCCGACCCGTCGTCGGCGGCCGGGCGGCTGCTGCACGTCTGCGTCCTCACCTACGCCAGCGACCTGACCCTGCTCGAGGCGGCGGTGTTCCCGCACGTGGTCGACGGCGCGGCGTCCGAGGAGGTCAGGCTCGCGAGCCTCGACCACGCCGTCTGGTTCCATCGCCCGTTCCGCGCCGACGAGTGGCTGCTCTACGTGCAGAAGTCGCCCAGCGCCGGCGCCGGGCGCGGGTTCGCGAGCGGGCGCTTCTACACACAGGACGGGGTGCTCGTCGCGTCCGTGGCGCAGGAGGGGCTCATCCGGCAAGGTCGGGGCTGACCGCGAGTCCGTGCTCCAGGTACGGCCCGTCGCCGGCGGCCGTGCTGCCGACGCGCCGGGCGAGCGGCGGGGGCAGGAAGTCGGCGAGATCGCCCGTCGCGACCCAGGCCCAGCGGTCGAGCTCGTCGGCCTGCAGGACGATGAGACGCTCGTCGTCGCCGAGACGGCCGCCGTCGAAGAGGAACAGGAGCTTGTCCCAGCCGTCGCCGTGGGTCCAGTCCACCGAGAGCAGTGGCCCCGGGAGCCGGTCCAGCCCGAGTTCCTCGGCGATCTCGCGGCGGCACGCGACGGCCGGCGACTCGCCGGCCTCGACGACCCCGCCCGGCACGTCCCAGCCCGGCTTGTAGACGGGGTGCACGAGCAGCACCCGCCCGCCGTCGTCGCGGAACACCGCCCCGGCGGCGACCAGCGGACGGGCGGCACCGGGCGGCGGGTACGGCACGCCTCGAGACTCTAGGGGCCTCGGTGCGAGCGATGCGGCATCGCTGGCCTCTGACGCCAGGATCGCCACACGCTCGCGGCACGACACGCCGAGAACGGGGTGCACGGCGCGCCGACGCGCCTGTCAGGCCACGGGCACGGGGACGGGTTCCGCTGCGAGGGGAGGGGTCGCGTCGGCCGCGTCGGCCGCGCGTCCGAAGAACTCGAAGTCGGTCGGGTCGAAGTGCCGCGTCTCCCACCAGTACCGCACCGTGAACCCCGGCCAGATCGTCCGGTTCACGCCTGCCGCGTCCAGGTACCAGCTCGTGCACCCGCCCCGCGTCCAGATGCCCTTGTCCAGGCGGCGCTGCACCGCGGTGTTGGAGCGCTGCTGCACCGCGGCGCGCACGTCCAGCCCGCCCATCCCGGTGGCGTGCACCGTCGAGATCGCCTGCGCGACGTAGCGCGTCTGGCACTCGATCATGAACACCACCGAGTTGTGCCCGAGCCCCGTGTTGGGACCGAGCAGGAAGAACAGGTTGGGGAAGTCGGTGACCGTGATCCCCAGGTGCGTCGCCATGCCCTCGGCGGCCCAGGTCTCGCGCAGCGTCCGCCCACCGCGACCGGTGATCTCGAGACCGTCGAACGCGTCGGTGACGTGGAACCCGGTGCCGTAGATCATCACGTCGGCGTCCCGCTCCACCCCGTCGCCGTCCACGATCGACGCGCCGCGCACCTCGTGCACGCCGCCGGTGATGACGTCGACGTCGGGCCGCGCGAGCGCCGGGTAGTAGTCGTTGGAGACGAGGATGCGCTTGCAGCCGATCGAGTAGTCGGGCGTCAGCTTGGCGACGAGGTCGGGATCGTCGATCGAGGCCTTGATGTGCTGGGTCGCCAGCCACTCGACCGGCTTGAGCAGCGCGGGGTTGGTGTTGAAGCCGACCGCCCGCGACTCGAGTGCGGCGTACACCGCCGCCCGGTAGGCGCGGTGCGCCCTCGGGTGCCGGGCGAGGAACTCGCGGCGCCGCGACGACAGCGGCTTGTCGCCCTTCGGCAGCACCCACGCCGGCGTGCGCTGGTAGAGCTGGACCTCGGCGGCGACCCCGGCGATCTGCGGGACGAACTGGATGGCGCTGGCCCCGGTGCCGATCACCGCGACCTTCTTGCCGCGCAGGTCGACGTCGTGGTCCCACCGCGCGGAGTGGAACGACGGCCCCGCGAACGACGCGGCGCCGGGCAGGTCGGGGGTCTTCGGCAGGTGCAACGCGCCGACCCCGGAGACGAGGAACCGCGCGGTCCAGTCGCGCCCGGCGCGGGTGTGCACGGTCCAGGTGCGGCGCTCCTCGTCCCACGTCGCGCCGGTCATCTCCTGGCCGAAGCGCAGGTGCCCGCGCAGGTCGTGGTCGTCGGCGACCCGCTCGAGGTAGTCCCGGATCTCCGGCTGCGGTGAGTACGACCGCGACCAGTCCGGGTTGGGATCGGTGGAGAGCGAGTACATGTGCGACGGGATGTCGCACGCGCAGCCGGGATAGGTGTTGTCGCGCCAGGTGCCGCCGAGCGACTCGGCCTTCTCGAGCAGCACGACGTCGGTGATCCCGGCTTTCCGTAGAGCCAGGAGCTGCCCGAGCCCGGCGAAGCCGGAGCCGACGACGACGACCTCGTGCACCCGTTCATGCCCCGACACGGGCGGCCTCCTGCGGGATCACGTCGGTGAGGGTCGCGGGCACGGCGAGCAGTCCCCCGACGTGCGCGGCGACCTCGTCCGCACGCTCCAGGTTGATCATGTGGCCGGCCCCGGGCAGCAGCACGATCCGCGCGTCGGGCAGCGACGACGCGATCGCGCGCGCGTGGCGCTGCGGGCAGAGCCGGTCGTGGTCGCCGACGAGGACGACGGTCGGCGTCCCCCGCAGTGCGGCGAGGGACTCGCGGCGCCGGTGCTCGCCGATCGACAGACGGAACGCCGCGACGCTCGGCGGGTGCGCGGCCAGCGCCTGCTCGGCGACCGAGAGGACGTCGGCGCGCCGGGGCCGGCGACCGAAGACGAGCGCGCGCACCACGCCGGAGATCGCGGTGGCGCGGGCACGGGGGCGGGCATGCCCGGCACGTCCGACGTCGCCGATCTCCCCGGCCGGCGCGCGGTGGCCGAGTCGGGCGGTCAGCGGGATGAGCACGTGCTCGCCGCGCGCGACGAGCCGTCCGCGCCGCCCCGGCAGGCCGAGGTCGAGGCGGTCCATGTCGTCGCTCGCCGTGGCGACGAACGCGACCCCGGCGATGCGCTCGGCGACCAGCGCGGGGTGGCGCTCAGCCAGCGCCATGATCGACATGCCGCCCATGGAGTGGCCGGCGAGCACGATCGGGCCGTCCGGGACGCGCTCGCGCAGGAGCGCCGCGAGGTCGTCGGCGGCGGTGCCGATGGTCGCCGTGCCCTCGGGGGCGTTGTCCGAGCCGCCGTGGCCGCGGTGGTCGTACCGGATCACACGTGACGTCACGCCTGCGCGGCGCAGGTCGTCGAGCACCCGGTCCCAGGTCCGCAGGTCCTGTGACCACCCGTGCACCAGCACGAGGGTCGGTCCGGGAGCATCACCGGACTCGGCGACACGTAACCGCGTGCCGTCGGGGGTGATGAACCGGTCGACCTTCTCCGACACCGCCGTGCTCCTCTCGTCCCGGTCCCTCAGTCGTCCCCGAGGAGGAACGACCGGCGCCACCAGGTCATGCCCGGACGACCGACGAGTCCGGCCTCGTCGAGGAACGGCATGATCTTCTCCCCGGCCCAGCGGATCATCTCCCGGTGATGGGGGTTGCCCAGTGCGGCGCGCCGGCCCACGGCGGGGTCGATGCCGACCGCCTCGTAGACCTTCGGATTGATCAGGCTGCGGACCACGAACATCGAGATGTAGGCGATGATGAAGCGCTGGTAGGCCTTCTCGGCGCGCGAGAGGGTCGCCATCCCGCGGGTGACCTCGTCGCGGGCGAAGGAGACGTGACGCGCCTCCTCCATGATGTGGATGCGGTTGACCTGGCGCATCAGCGGCTGGATGCGGTCGTCTCCGGCCTGCTCGCGCTGGAGGCGGTCGAGCACCTCCTCGGCGACGAGGATCGCGCCGTAGGCCGCAGGTCCCCAGCTGACCAGCGAGAACAGCTTGCCGAGCTGGCGGATTTTCTCTTGCGGCCCGTACGGCTCGACGCCCGCGGTGTGGACCATGCGCGCGAACATCTGCGAGTGCCGGCACTCGTCGGCGACCTCGGTGAGCGCGAACTGCGCCCGCGGCGTCGTCGGGTCCTCGGCGTAGAAGTCCTTGAGCAGGCGCTGCATGAGCAGCACCTCGAACCACAGGCCGACCGAGGCGACGCTGCACGCCTCGTGCTTGCCGAGCTCGACGCGCTGCTCGGGTGTCATCCGCTCCCAGAGCTCGGTGCCGTAGAGCGACACCCGGTGCTCCGGCATCCAGATCTTGTCCGCGGGCAGGGGGGCGTCCCAGTCGATGTCGACGGACGGGTCGTAGGACTTCTTCGCGGACGACTTGAGGAGACGCTCGGCCGTCGCGTGGCGGTCGGCCTTCGGGGTCGAGCTCTGCTGCCCGTCGTCTCGCGGGCCGGTCTTCTCCGCCGTGGGCGCGCTCATGGCTGGGTGTCCTCCCGATCGCCGGTGTCTGGCCCGAACATCCGGTAACCCGCACCTGGTGTACGTCTTACCGTTGGTAACTGTAACCAGTGGTAGCGTGCGGACCTGTGCCGGACGATGTCAAGCCGAACCGCCCCGGGAACGCCCCCTCGCGTGACGGGCGTCGCACGCGCTGGGAGAAGCACCGGGCGCAGCGTCGCGCGGAGTTCGTCGAGGCCGCGATGCGCGTGCTCGCCGACGTCGGGCCGGACTTCGGGATCGAGCAGGTCGCAGTCGAGGCCGGCGTCACCAAGCCGGTGCTCTACCGGCACTTCTCCGACAAGGCCGACCTCGTCGAGGCGATGGGTGAGCGGGCGACGGAGATCCTCCTCGACCGGCTGATCCCGGCGCTGAACAGCGAGGAGGCGCCGCTCCCTCGCATCCGCAAGTCGATCGACGCCTTCTTCGGGACGCTGGACGACTACCCCAACCTGTACTGGGTCCTCGCCCGCCACACCCCGATCGACGGCCGCGGCCCGGACGTCGTGCGCGAGGACAAGGAGATCATCGCGACCGCGCTGTCGGCGATGCTCGGCGACTACCTGCGCGCCTTCGGGCTCGACTCCGGGCCCGCCGAGCCGTGGGCCTACGGCGTCGTCGGCTTCGTCCAGAACACCGCGGAGTGGTGGCTCGAGCGGCAGTCGATGAGCCGGGAGAGCGTCACCGAGTACCTGACGATGCTGGTCTGGGCGGCCATCGACGGCTTCGCCCGCCAGCAGGGCGTCACGATCGATCCCAACGTCCCGCTCGAGATCAACAAGGTGGTCCAGCTGCGAGCGGGGGACAGCAGGTCGAGTACCGATCGAGCAGTGAGGAGCCCGGAGCGATGACGCCAGCGGCAGCACCCGAGCACGACGGCACCCATGACAGCTCCCACGATCGGGAGCACGACGAGGACGGCTACACGGGCCCGGCGACCTTGGCGGTCGACGACGCCGAGTACGCCGTCGAGGTCACCCTCGTCGGGCACTTCGAGCCCCTCGACGGCCGGTACCACTGGTACGGGCGCGTCGCGGTGCACGACGAGCTGCACGCCGCGCTGGGCGGGAAGAAGCGCCCGGCGCGCGTCACGACCCCGGTCGGCGCGGCCGACGGCGAGCTCTCCGACGTCGACCCGTGGGGCCGCTACCGGCTCGCGGGGACGTCGACGCCGCCGTTCGCGGTGGAGTCCGCGGGCGAGCTCGAGACGGCCGGGTGATGGCGGCCCTCGGCGAGGAGGGGCGTGAGATCGCCGAGCGTGAGGCGGCGGCGCACGGGCTCGACCTCGACACGGTGCTGTCGGTCGCCACTCCCCGGCGCGCGGTCGACGTCATCGCCGGGCTGATCGGCCCGACGGTGACGTTCGGCCCGGTCCCGGCGGGGCCGCACGACATGGCGACGGCGTCGGCGACCGGCTCGGTCGGCAAGCTGCGGGCCTGGCGCGACGGCGTGACCCGCGTCGTCGTGTGCATCCCGGTGGCCCTCGACGTCGTGGTCGAGATCGGGACCCGGCGGATCCCGGCGGAGGTCGACCTCCAGGTGCGCGTCGGGCTCGCCGGGCGCGCGGCGGCGGGCGCTGTGGAGATCGACGTCGACCCCGTGCGGCCTGGGGACATCGACGCGGACATCCGCACCCGCGGTGTCGGCGGGGTGTTCCTGCGCCGCCTCGGCGACCTCGACGCGGAGATCCGGCACCACGTCGGCGTCTACGTCTCGGCGGTGCTCGCGACGCCCGAGGCCGCCGCCGAGTGCCGGATCGCGGTGGCCTGATCGTCCTATGTGAGCACTTTCCGGGCCTATAGGCCCGGAAAGTGCTCACATGCGGGTCAGGCGGCGGAGGAAGCGCCTGCCGCGGGGTCGGGCGCCGATGACGTGGTCCTTGCCGTCCTCGATCAGCGACCCCACGGTCTCGGCGGCGTCCCGACGGTTGCGGCCGATGCCGCCGCCGGGACCGCGCTTGATCCAGCCGACGACGTAGGTGCCCGGGTGCCCGTCCACCCGCCCGGCGTCGTTCGGGATCGTGCCGGTGCCCTCGTCGAACGGCAGGCCGGGTGTCGGTCGCCCGCGGTGGCCGATGGCGCGCACCACGAGCCCGGCGGGCAGGTCGGTCCCGCCGGCGCGCACCCCCGCCACGCGGTCGTCGCCCAGCAGGGCCTCGACCGGCGCGTGGAAGCGGAGCACGACGCGACGCCGGCCACCGGCCTCGGGGATCTCGGGGACCTCGGAGAGCCGTGGCACGTCGCAGAGCAGCGCGGCGTGGTCGGCGGGCGCCGCCGCGTCGATCGTCTCGGCCACGCGCGGGTCGCGGTCGTCGACGACGACCTCGAGGTCGTCGCGACGCAGCAGCGCGAGCAGCTCGCCACGCGTCCACGCGGCGTGCTCCGGACCTCGCCGCCCCAGCAGCGTCACCTCGCGCAGCCGGCTCGCCCGCAGGCGCGCCAGCGCGCCGGGGGCTATCGCCGACCCGACCAGGCGGTCCGGGTCGGCGGCGAGGATGCGGGCGATATCGAGCGCGACGTTGCCGGTCCCGACGATCACGGCGCGCTCGGCGTCCGTCGGCACGGCGTCGGCGGCGATCTCGGGGTGACCGTTGTACCAACCGACCACGGTGGTCGAGGGCAGGTGCCCCTCGAGCTCCTCGCCGTGCACGTCCAGCGGGCGCGAGGTCGGCGCCCCCACCGCGTAGACGACGGCGTCGTGACGCGCCGCCAGCTCGTCGGCGTCCACGTCGCGGCCGACCTCGGTGCCGAGGCGCAGCCGCAGGCGGTGGTGATCGAGGTAGCGGCCGAAGGATTCACCGATGCGCTTGGTGTCGAGATGGTCGGGCGCGACACCGAACTGCACCAGGCCCCCGGTGACCGGGAGCCGGTCGTAGAGCGTCACCCGCGCCGTGGTGTGCAGCAGCAGGTCCTGCACCGTGTACATCCCGGCGGGCCCGCTGCCGACCACCGCGACGTCGAGGCGCGGGAAGTCAGCCGGCAGGACCCGGTCGAACCGCACCGGGCCCCAATCGTGGAACAACGGTGAGCCCTCGTCGGGCGCGGCGGGCTCGGTGCCGGCGAAGTGCTCGGCGTTGATCGCCGGGTAGTCGGCGAGCGGGCCGGTGAGCTCCTCGACCGGGAACACGGCGTCGACCGGGCACGCCTCCGCGCACGCCCCGCAGTCGATGCACGTCCGCGGGTCGACGTAGAGCATGTCCGTCGTCCCGAAGTCGGGCTCGTCGGGCGTCGGGTGGATGCAGTTGACCGGGCAGGCCGCCACGCACGAGGCGTCGGTGCAGCACAGCTGGGTGATCGCGTAGGGCATGGCGGCCCGCGCCCTCTACAGGACGTGCGCGGCGCGGTAGAGCGCCTTGGCCGGGCGGGTCAGCAGCCCGGCGGAGTCGAGGAACTCCATGAGCCCGGCGCAGCTCGAGCGCAGCAGAGCCCGATGGTTCTGGTTGCGCCGCGCCTCGCGCCGGGCGCGCTTCGGGTCGAGGCCCGCGTTCTCGTAGACCTTGCCGCTCCACATGCTCGTGACGATGAAGTACCCGGCGAAGGCGACGACGAGGGCGTTGAACTGCCGGCGCGCGGCGCTCGCGCCCTGCAGGCGCTCGAGGGTCTCCTCGCGGGCGAAGCGCATGTGCCGCGCCTCTTCCACCACGTGGATGTTGTTGATCGTGCGCGCGAACGGGGCGACGCGCTCGTCACGCATCCAGTCGCGCTGCATGACGTCGAGAACCTCCTCCGCCACGAGGATCGCGGCGTAGGCGGCCTCGCCCTTCGCGAGGGTCTTGAAGACGCGCCCGCCCTCGATGACGTGGCGCGGCGGCCGGTACGCGGGCGCCCCGAGCTTCTTGGCGCCGCGCGCGAACATGATCGAGTGCCGGCACTCGTCGGCGATCTCGGTGAGCGCCCACTGGAAGGCCGGATCGGTCGGGTCCTTCGCGTAGAAGTCCCGGATCATCATCTGCTGGAGGATCATCTCGAACCAGATGCCGGTGCTCGCGACCGACGCCGCCTCCTGGCGGGTCAGGGCCGCGCGCTGCTCCTCGGTCATCTCGTCCCAGTAGGCGGTGCCGAAGAGGGTGCTCCACTCCGGCGAGGTGCCGTGGTGGCGCGGGTCGACCTCGCCGTCCCAGTCGACCTCGCGCAGCGGGTCGTACGAGAGCTGGTCGGACGAGTCGAGCAGCCGATTCGCGACGTCCGCCCGGTGCGTCGTGCTCTGCTCCGCGGTCGTCATGATTCCTCCTGGCCGGACCTCGGGTCACTGTTACCTGTAGTATGCGATACCCAAGGTAGCGGTAACAGCATGTCCGGCCGGAACCGGGTGTGGCTGCGGTCACGGAGGCGGCTGTCACGCGACCCGTGTGAGCGGAGTTCCCGGCTGTCGCCGGGAACTCCGCGCACATGTCTACGGGCGGGAGAGCTTGAGGAGCTCGTCGCGGTCGACGACCTTGACGCGGGGTCGGCCGTCGGGCTCGCCACGGCCGCGCTCGTGGGCGTCGATGGCCTGCCAGCCGGCCTGGTCGACGAGGTCGGGGCAGCGCTCGCGCAGCCAGG
>NZ_JBXUHE010000038.1:0-66759 GCF_057180585.1 Actinomycetospora sp. 2LY8.5 | reverse complement strand
GGGCGGGGATGGCGGGACCGGTCCGCCCGCGTGACGGCCACCGTGCCGAGGTCCCGGACGGTCGGCGGGCGGCCCGGTGGGTACCCGGGGGGATGAGACCTGCGGCGTCGGCGGCGACCACGGCGGCGGGCCCGCGGGGGCCGGCTCGGGCCTGCGGCGTGGCGGTGCCACGTGGCCGGCGTTGGCCGTCGCAGCGGGCACCCGACGTGCCGGCGGCGGGGCCGTGAGCACGGCCACACCGGTCGCCGGCCCGGACGACTCGACCGGCGCGCGATGGCGCGCCGGCGCGTCGACGGGCCCGCGGGGGCCGGGCGGACGGGGGTGTCCCGGTGGTCCATCCGGCCCCGGCCGCGGCGGCGGCCGGTGGGAGGTCACGGTTCCATCACACCACTTTCGGTCGCCGTGATCGACGGCCCCCCGACCGATGCGGTGCTGCGGGTCGACAGCGATACCCGCCAGGGGTACCAACGAGGCCGTGAGGACGGAGGCCCGATCAGCGCACCGGCGACGTCGAGCGCACCCGCCCGGGACACCGCCCCGGCGCCGGACCCCGCGCGTGTCGAGCTCGCGATCACCGGGATGACGTGCGCCTCGTGCGCCGGCCGCATCGAGCGGCGCCTCCACAAGCTGGATGGTGTCCACGCGGACGTCAACGTCGACGGCGTCAGCGACGCCGCCGCGCTGGCCCGCGCCGACCGCGGGCTCGCGATGGGCGGCGACCTGCGCCTCGTCCCGAACGCCCTGCGCCTCGCCCGCCACACGCTGCGGACGATCGAGGGCCATCTGTTCTGGGCCTTCGCCTACAACGTCGCCGCGCTGGCGCTGGCGGCCCTGGGCCTGCTCAACCCCATGATCGCCGGGGCGACGATGGCGTTCTCGAGCGTCTTCGTCGTCGCCAACAGCCTGCGCCTGCGGCGGTTCACGCCGTCCCAGTGATCATGGGGTGATCTAGCCTCGACGGCGTGCGGCACGCGTTCGGCACCACCTTCGACGTCGACGGCGTCTACCTGAACACCCCGTCCATCGGCCTCCCGCCGCGACCCGTGGTCGACGCGGTGTCCGACGCGGTCGCCGCGTGGGGGCGCGCGGAGACCAGCGCGCCGCAGTTCGACGGCGCCGTGTCCACCGCGCGCGGGGCGTTCGCGCAGCTCGCCGGCGTCCCGGTGCCCTCGGTCGCGCTCGGTAGCACGGTGTCGGGCCTGCTCGGGCTGGTCGCGGCGTCGCTGCCGCCGGGCTCGCGGGTGCTCACCGCCGACCGCGAGTTCACCAGCGTGACGTTCCCGTTCGTGTCGGCCGGGCACGAGGTGGTCGAGGTGGCGCTCGACGAGCTGCCCGAGCGCACCGGCGCCGCGGACGTCGTCGCGGTCAGCGTCGTGGCCTCGGCCGACGGCGGCCTGGTCGACCTCGCGGCCCTGCGCGCCGAGGTCGGTGCCGACACCCTCGTCGTCCTCGACGCGACCCAGTCGCTGGGCTGGTTGCCGGCCGACGTCGCGTGGGCCGACGTCATCGTCGCGGGCTGCTACAAGTGGCTGCTCGCCCCCCGCGGCGCGGCGTGGATGGCGCTCTCGGACCGGCTGGCCGAGCGCGTCGCACCCGTGCAGTCCGGCTGGTACGCGGGCGGGTGGGACGCGATCTACGGCCTCCCGCTGCGCCTGCACCCCGACGCCCGGCGTTTCGACCTCTCCCCCGTCTGGCTCGCCCAGGTCGGCGCAGCGGTCGCACTGCCCTGGATCGCGTCGCTCGACGCCGAGGCGGTCCGTGACCACGCCGTGGGCCTCGCCAATCGCGTCCGCCGCGGCCTCGACCTGCCCGCGGGCGAGTCGGCGATCGTCGCGGTCCGCCACCACGGGGCCGCCGACCGCCTCGCCGCGGCCGGCGTGCGCTGCGCGGTGCGAGGCGGCGCCGCACGCCTGGGGTTCCACCTGCACAACACCGAGGCCGACGCCGACACGGTGCTCGAGGCGCTGGCCTGAGACCCGCCGGAGGCGTCGGTCACGGGGGCACGGGGCCGGTCGCTGCTGGGGCCGCAGGAGCACCGCGGACCCGGGGCCGCGCGCATCCCAGGCTACCGTGCACCCATCGTGACGACCTCGCTCCCGCTACCCTTCGACGACCTCGACCAGCTCAGCACGGGGCAGACGCAGGCCACCCTGGTGATCCTCGGTGGTCTGGTGGCCCTGCTCGTCGTCGGCGTCCACGGCTCCTGGCGGCTCGCCCGCAACGTCGTCACCATCGCCCACGAGGGCGGCCACGCCCTGGTCGCGATCTGCTCCGGGCGCACGCTGACCAAGATCCTGCTGCACTCCGACACCTCCGGCGTCACGGTGTCGAAGGGCCGGCGCGACGGCCCGGGCATGGTCGCGACGGCCGCCGCGGGCTACGTGACCCCGCCGATCCTCGGGATCGGCGCGGCGGCGCTCGTCGCGGCGGACGCCATCTCGGCGATGCTGGTGATCGCGGTCGTGCTGCTGCTCGCGACGCTCATCCTGATCCGCAACGCCTACGGCGTGTTCTCGGTGGTGCTCACCGGCGCCGTGTTCGTGGTCGTCGCGGTCTACGGGTCGGCAGGGGTCCAGTACGGGTTCGCGTGCTTCGTGACCTGGTTCCTCATCATCGGCGGGCTGCGCACGGTGCTCGAGGTGCAGCGCAAGCGCGCCCGCCGCCGCGCACCCGACTCCGACGCCGACCAGCTCGAGCGCCTCACCGGTCTGCCCGCGGGCCTCTGGGTGGCGCTGTTCCTGCTGGTCGGCGTGTTCTCGCTGCTCGGCGCCGGGCGCCTGCTCGTCGTGTGGCCGCCGGTCTGAGCTACCGGCGCTGCAGCACGCAGTCGCCGCACGTCCCACCGCCGGGCACGCGGTAGTACAGGCAGCAGGTCGTCCGCCGGAACCCGAGGCCGCTGGGGTGCCCGGGCTCGGCGACGAAGCGCCCGAGGCCCGCGAAGGGCTCGTGGGTGAGCAGGCCGCGGGCGAGCGCGAGCGCGGCGGCGTGCCGGTCCGGCCGCGCCGCGCCGAGCACCCGCACGGCGCCGCCGAGCGCCCCGACCGCGTTGCCCCACAGCACGCGCTCCGACACCGACGCCCGGGCCCGCAGGCCGGCGACGATCGGGGCGACGTGATCCTCGGCGAGGACGCGGGCGAGCACCGCGGCGGCGGCCGGGTCGTCCGGCGACGCGAGCTCCACCCCGGCGAGCCGCTCGGGGTCGGCCCACAGCGGGATCGGGCCGCCCGCCCACGGACGCGCGTGCAGCACCGACGCGGGCGAGAGGTCGGGCAGCACGCCGGCCGCGGCGCAGGCGAGCAGCACCGACACCGGGCGTGAGACCAGGGACTGGCCGAGGAGGGACGCGGCGATCCGCCGGTGGGCGCCGAGGCCGTCGGCCACCGCGGCGAGCCGCTCCCCGATCGGGTCCGGGCCACTCGCGGGGACCCCCAGGAGCGACGCGAGCGGGCGCCAGGACGGGTCGGCGCCCTCGGCCGCGCGGGTGGAGATCGCGAAGAACCCGTCGACGGCGTCCGACTCGGCGAGAACCGTCCGGACCCGATCGACATCGGCGTTCGGGGCAGCATCCGGCCCGGTGATGTTGCCCCGTCGGCCGGTCGTGTCGCTGCTCACCGCCCACCATGCTGGCGGACATGACCGTCGGGAGCACGTGGGGCCGCTCGGGGTCGGGTCCGGCGGGGTCCGATCCGCCGGGATCGGGGAGGTCGGTCCTCGGCCGTTCGGCCCCGTTCGGTTAGGTTCGACGCCATGCTCGACTCCGGCGTTCGTCTCGCCGCAGCCTCGCTCCCCGTCGGTGTCCCCGTGATCGTGGGTCTCGTGGTGGCCGTGCTGCGCCGGCGGGAACTCCCCGCGGTGTCGACTCCGGCGGTCGCCGGGCTGGCCGTGCAGCTCGTGGTGGTCCTCATCTCGACGTTCCTCGTGGCCGCCACCTCGTTCGACGCGTTCAGCCTGTCGCCCGAGACCCTGCTGCCGCTCTCGAGCGTGCTCGGCTTCGTCGTGATCCTGCTGCAGGTCGTGTCCTGGACGCTCCTGCTCATCGCGCTGTTCCGGCGCCTGCCGGGCACGGCGCCGCCGAGCGAGGACCGCACCCCGACCGGGCGCCACGCCCTGGTCGACGACCGCGGGGACCAGGTCGTCGCGGAGGCGGGCACCACGTTCCTTCCGGTCGGCGGCGGGACCGAGGGCGGCCCGGGCACGGGGCCGGGCACGGGGCCCCGCCCGGTGCCCGGACCGCCGGCCGGGCCCCCGCACGGAGTGCCCCCGGGTCCGCCGCCCGGTCCGCCGTACCGCGCGACGACGGTGACACCCCCGGGGGCGCGCCCGGGCCCTCCGCCGGGCACCGGCCCCGCCTCGCCCGTCTCGTCCCCCGCGGGCTCGCCCCTGCCCTCGATCCCGATCCCCGGCGCCGACGCGCCGACGCCGGAGGAGCCCGAGGAGGAGCCCGAGGAGGAGGCCGCCGAGGCCGTCGAGACGCCCGATCCTCCGAAGACCCCGCAGACCGCCGACACCGAGACCATCCAGGCCTACCGCGAGCCGGGGTCCGAGGAGCCCGACGGGCAGTCCGCCGCCGCGGACGCCGCGGATGCCGCGGACGACGCGGCCCCGGAGGGAGCCGAGGCGGCCACCGCCACGGAGACCACCGAGGACCCCGGCGACGTCGAAGGCGTCGAGCGTCCCGACGAGAACGCTTCAGGAGACGAAGCGCCCCCTGGCGAGGAGGTCGACGAGGAGCCGGCGGACACCGGGACCACCGACACCACCGAGACCACCGAGACCACCGAGACCACCGGGGACGCCGAGGCCGCTCCGGACGATCAGGGCGCGGCGAGCTCCGGCGGCCACCCCTGGTTCGACCCGGACGGCGAGGCCGCCCGGAGCACCGCTGCGCCCGAGCGCCGCTGACCTGTTCGAGCGGACGCGGCGGTCCGCGACTCCAGGTCGAGCAGCGCGCGCTTGCGCCCGACGCCGCCGCCGTAGCCGGTCAGCGAGCCCGTCGCGCCGATCACGCGATGGCAGGGCACGACGATGCTGATCGGGTTGCGCCCGTTGGCCAGGCCCACCGCCCGCACGGCGGTGGGCCGCCCGATCGCGGCGGCCAGCTCGCCATAGCTCACGGTCTCGCCGTAGGGGATCTCGCGCAGCGCCGCCCACACACGCTGCTGGAACGCGGTGCCGCCCGCCGTGGTCGCGAGGGCGAAGTCGGTGAGCTCGCAGGCGAAGTAGGCGGCGAGCTGCTCGCGCGCGGCGGGCAGGCCGTCGTCGTCACGGGCGCCGAGGGCCTCGGCGGCAGGGCCGTGACGGTGCTCGGTCATGTAGAGCCCGGACAGCACGCCGTCGTGCGCCCGCAGCGTCAGCGGACCGAGGGGGCTGCCGAGCACCGTGTGTGTGACGGTCACACGGCCCATGGAACCACTCACACCAGGAACGCCAGCACCAGGACCGCCAGGCCGGCGGGCGCGTCGAGCGCCACGCAGGCCTCGGCCAGCGACGGCGAGACCTGGTCGCGGTGCCGCCGCAGGTGCCACAGGTCCCACGCCCCGTGCCCGATGAGCGTCACCGCGGCGAGGAACAGCCCGGGCGCCGGCGGGAGCGCCAGCGCCACGAGCGCCAGGAGGCCGTAGATCACGAAGCCTACCGTCTGCCGCGCGAGGGCCGGCCGGGCCACGCCGCGCACGACCCCGAGCACCAGCAGCGCGGCCCCCGCGACACCGTTGACGAGGATCGGCGAGATCGCGAGCAACCGCGCCGCCACCACGAGCACCGAGGCCACGGCGACCCACACCCACGCCATCCAGGGGCGCGCGAAGGCCGCCGCGGCCACATAGCAGGACGCGGCGATCACGGTCACCATCGCGAGGTCGGCCGCGCTCGCCGAGCCGGCCAGCACGACCGCCGCGGCGGCGAGCAGGCCGACCGCGACCGGCCAGCGTCGGGCGAGGGCAGCAGGACCGTGGTGGGTGTGTCCGTCGAGGGTCGTCATGGCGACGACGATGGACCGGCGCCGATACCCCCTGGGGGTATTAACGGAGACGTGTCCAAATTCCTGCGCAGCAGGTCTGAACGGACACTGTCCGTGCTAGGCTCCCGCCCGTGGAACGCCCGACGGTGGTGGTCGGCTACGAGGACGCCGAACTGCTCGACATCGCGTGCGTGACGTCGACGTTCTCCACGGCCCGCGACGTCGGCGCCGACCCCGCCTACGCCGTCACGCTGCTGACCCCCGGCGGCCGGACCGTCACCTGCCGGCCCGGCCTGCGCCTCGAGGCGCAGGGAGCACTCGAGCACCACACCGCCGCCGTCGACACCCTCGTCGTCGTCGGCGGCCTCGGGAGCGAGCGGGCGGCGGCCGACCCGGTGCTGCTGGCCCACGTCCGCCGCCTCGCGCGCGACGCCCGCCGCGTGGCGTCGGTCTGCACCGGCGCGAGCGTGCTCGCCGCGGCCGGGCTGCTGGACGGTCGCCGCGCCACCACCCACTGGCGCTTCGCCGGCGACCTCGCGCGCGCCCACCCCGCCGTCCACGTCGACCCCGACCCGATCTTCGTCCGCGACGGCCGCATCGCCACCTCCGCCGGCGTGACCAGCGCCCTGGACCTCGCGCTGTCGTTCGTCGACGAGGACCACGGCCCGGTGATCGCCCGCCGCGTGGCCAGGGCGCTCGTCACCTACCTGCAGCGGCCGGGCACGCAGGCGCAGATGAGCCTGCACGTCGCCGCCCCGGCGCCCACCGACGACGTCGTGCGCCGCGTGGTCGACCACGTCGCGGAGCACCTCGACGCCGACCTCGGCGCCGCCGCCCTGGCCGGCCGTGCGGGCGTCAGCGAACGCCACCTCACGCGGCTGTTCCGGGCCCAGCTCGGGCGCACGCCCGCCGAGCACGTGCGCCGTGCGCGTACCGAGGCGGCGGCCGCGCTCGTCGCCACCACCGACGTGCCGTTGGCCCGGGTGGCGTCACGGTGCGGGTTCCGGTCGACCGAGACCATGCGCACCGCGTTCCTCGACGCCTACGGCCGCACGCCCTCGGAGCACCGGCGGGCGTTCGTCACCACTCCCTGAGGGGCTCCGCCGACGGACCCGACGCCCCCCGCGGCAGCGGCGTGCACGCCTCCTCGTGGTCGGCGTGCTCGACGGCCTCGATCTGCAGGGTGCTGTGGTGCAGGCCGAAGCGGTCGCGCAGGACGACGGTCGCGCGGTCGAGCACGCCGTGCTCCCCGCAGTCGGCGGTCGCGCAGCCCGCGGCGGAGATCACGAGATGGGCCGACACGGCGGGGCTGCGGTCGTTGATGGCCCAGACGTGCAGGTCGTGGACCTCGGCGACGCCCGCCACGCTCAGCAGCGCGGCGTGCACGTCGTCGACGTCGATGCCCGCCGGCGCGCCCTCGAGCAGGACGTGCCCGGTCTCGCGCAGCAGCGAGACGGTGCGTGGCAGCAGGATCGCGACGATGACCAGCGAGGCGACGGTGTCTGCGTAGGCCCAGCCGGTGGTCAGGGTGACCACCGCGGCGGCGAGCACGGCCACCGACCCCAGCGCGTCACCGAGCACGTGCAGCGCCGCGCCGCGGACGTTCATCCCGCCGCTGCCGCGCTGCAGGACGACCAGCGACGCGATGTTGCCGACGAGGCCGACGACGCCGTAGAAGAGCAGCCCGCCGCCCGGGACCTCGGTCGGCGACGCGATGCGCTCGACGGCCTCGACGGCGACCCAGCCGGTCACCCCCAGCAGCAGGACCGCGTTGACCGCGGCGCCGAGCACCTCGGCACGACCGAGCCCGAAGGTCCGGCGGCGGCTCGGGGGGCGCACGGCGAGCGCGGACGCGATCAGGGCCGTGGCCAGGGCGATGACATCGGTGCCGACGTGGCCCAGGTCGGCGAGCAGGGCGAGCGATCCGGTGACGATCGCGCCGACCGCACCGACGACCGCGACGAGGGCGGTGACACCGAGGGCGATGCCCAGGCGCCGGCGGTCGTCGCCGGCACCGCCGTGACCATGACCCTGGCCACCGTGCCCGTGTCCCTGTCCCACGGCACCGACAATACATGCACGTATTCGCATGCGACACCCGCGTGGCGCACGGCGCACCGACGCGCTCACGCCCGCCACACACCGGTCCTAGAGTGTGCCGGTGAACGTCAATCCCTGGCTCGCCGTCACCGGCGGCACGGCAGGCCCGGGCTACGCCGCGCGCTTCGCGGCCCTCGAGGAACAGGGCGCCGACCTGCACGGCGAGGCCCGCCGCGTCCACGCGCTGCTCGGCGAGCGGCCCTCCGACGTTCTCGACGCGGGCTGCGGCACCGGGCGCGTCGCGATCCACCTCGCCCGGCTCGGGCACCGGGTCGTGGGCGCCGACCTCGACGCCTCGATGCTCGCCGAGGCCCGCGCGGCGGCCCCGGAGCTCGACTGGCGTCTCACCGATCTCGGTGATCTCCACCTCGACCGCCCCGTCGACGCCGTCGTGGCCGCCGGGAACCTCTGGCCACTGCTCACGCCCGGCACGCACCCGCGCGTCGTCGCGGTGCTCGCCGGGCACCTGCGCCCGAGCGGCCTGCTCGTCGCCGGCTTCGGCCTGGATGCCGCCCACGTGCCGTTCACCCTGCCCGAGGGCGTGCCGTTCCCGGGTCTCGACGACTACGACGCGGCGTGCGCGGCCGCGGGCCTGACCCTCACCGGGCGCACCGCCGACTGGGACGGCGCAAAGCCCTACGAAGGCGGCGGCTACGCGGTCAGTGTCCACACCAGGACCACCCCGTGACGGTGGACACCGGCCCCACCCTGCTCGTCGTCTTCGTCGTCGCCCTCGCCGTCACGGCCCTCGCGCGGCGCTACTCGATCTCGGCGCCGCTGGTGCTCGTGGTCGTCGGGCTCGCGATCTCGTTCGTGCCCGGCGTGCCGTCGGTGCCCCTCGACCCCGACCTCGTGCTCTTCCTCGTGCTCCCGCCGCTGTTGTACTCCGCGGCGCTGGAGAGCTCGACGCTGCGGCTGCGCGAGAACCTCCGGCGGATCAGCCAGCTCGCGGTCGGGCTGGTCGTCTTCACCACGGCCGTGGTGGGCGTCGCGGCGTGGCTGCTGGTGCCGGGGCTGCCGCTCGCGAGCGCGCTGGTGCTGGGCGCGGTGGTCGCGCCCCCGGACGCGGTCGCGGCCGCCTCGATCGGTCGCCGACTGGGGCTCCAGCGCCGGGTCATGACGATCATCGAGGGCGAGAGCCTGCTCAACGACGCGACCGCGCTGACCCTGTTCCGCGTGCTGCTGGCGGCCGCGATCGCGCCGGTCGCCGTCAGCACCGGCGCGACGATCCTGGACGGTCTCGGCGAGTTCGCGCTCGCGGCGGTCGGCGGCGTGGTGATCGGCGCCGGCGCGGGCTGGCTGCTGCACCGCGTGCGGATGATGCTCGACGACGGCGTGCTCGAGAGCTCGGTGGGCCTGCTCGTCCCGTTCGCGATCTACCTGCTGGCCGAGGAGCTGCACACCTCCGGCGTGCTCGCGGTGGTCGTCGCCGGGCTCTACCTCGGGCACAGGTCCACCGAGGCCGGCTACACGACGCGCCTGCAGGACCAGGCCGTGTGGAAGGCGCTCGACACGCTGCTCGAGGCACTGGTGTTCGCGCTCATCGGGCTGCAGCTGCGGATCGTCTACGACGGCCTCGGCGACGACCGGGCGACCGTCGTGCTGGTGTCGCTCGCCCTGCTCGCGGTGACCGTGCTGGCCCGCTTCGCGTGGGTGTTCCCGACGATCTACCTCCCGCGCCTGCTGCCGAGCGTGCGCCGGCGCGGGCCCCCGATGTCCTGGCGGGCGCCGTTCGTCATCTCGTGGGCGGGCATGCGCGGCGTCGTGACGCTGGCGGCGGCGTTCGCGATCCCGCACGGGATCGGCGGTGACGTGGCCATGCCCGGCTACAACGTCGTGGTGTTCGCGGCGTTCGTCGTCACGGTCGGCACCCTGCTGCTGCAGGGGCTCACGCTGCCCGCGCTGATCCGGCGCCTCCACGTCCAGGACAAGGGCGCCCAGCGCGACGTGCTCGACGAGGCCGCCGCGAAGCAGGCCGCCGCCGAGGCCGCGCTGAACCGCCTCGACGAGCTCACCGACGACAGCACCCCGCAGCACGTCACCGAGCAGCTGCGGACCTGGGCCCAGCACCGTTCCAACAGCGCGTGGGAACGCCTCGGGCGCTCCGACGAGGAGATCGGCGAGGCGCCCTCGGTCGCGTTCACCCGGCTGCGCCGCGCGATGCTCGGCGCCGAGCGCGAGACGGTCGTGCGCTTCCGCGACATGGGCCGCATCGACGAGGACATCCTGCGCGACATGCTCCGCGAGCTGGACTACGAGGAGGCGATGCTGGACCGGTGAGAGCCCTCCACCGCACCCGGCTCAGACCTCGGTCTTGAGGATGCAGATCGCGAGGTGGGCGGCCTCGACGGACTCCCGGGCCGCCCCTCCGAGACCCGGGTCCGCCGCCGCGGCCGCCCGCGCGCTGTCCGCCGCCTGCTCGAGCTCGATCACCGCGTCGCGGGCGCCGTCGTCGGCCGCCTCCACGGCCTTGTCGGCCTTGCCGAGGTACTCGCGCACGACGGCGACCGTGACGACCGACGCGTTCGGGTCGCCCTCGGTGTCGCGCATCGCGGTGGCGGTCCGGGAGCGGCAGTCGTCGAGGCGCGCGCGGATGTCGGTGGTGGCGAGCATCGGGATCCCCCTTCGTGGCGGTGGTGGTCCCTCCATTCACGACGGAGGATCACGAACGCGACAGGGGCGGGAACTACGTACGCCCCACGATCGGCGGCGGCAACAGGCCCAGGAGCTGGGCGTGCTGCACCGCGGCGAGCCGATCGGCGACGCCGAGCTTCGCGTAGACGCGCTGCAGGTGCTTCTGGACGGTCCGCTCGCCGACCGTGAGGCGGCGGGCGATAGCCCGGGCGGTGGCACCGGTGGCGAGCATGTCGAGCACGACGCTCTCCCGGGGCGTCAGGCCGACCGCGCCGGCGGTGAGCACGGCGGACGGCCCGGCGCGCGCCGACCAGCGCGCGTGCGCGCCGATCTGACGGTCGAGCCCCACGAACACGCGCAGCAGCCGCCGCGCCAGGTCCATCTCCTCACCGGTGTACGGGTCGACGCGTCCGATCAGGAACGACCGGTTCCCCGCGGGGCCCAGGCAGAGCGGTAGCGAGACCTGGGAGACGATCTCGCCGTCCAGCACGTCCGCGCACGCCGCGCGCCAGCGCTCGTGCACCCGGTGGTCGGCGAACCGCTCAGGCACCTCGGCCACCTGCATGACCTCGGTGCGGCCGGTCGCGAGGTAGTAGCGCAGCAGCGGGTGGTCGCGGGGCGCGTGCTCGCGCGTCCACCGGTCCATCTCGGCCCGGCGGGCGAGGTGGAAGTCGACCGGCCACTGCCGCTGCACGATCGTCCCGCCGGGATCCTCGGCGTAGTAGGTGCCGGCCGGCGCGGCGAACGTCGCCACCAGCAGCGCGGTCACCTGCTCGGCGGGCCACCACGTCAGCGGGCGGCTCATGAGGTCGGCGACGAGGTCCAGCCACTCCCCCTCGCGCTGGATGGTCTCCATCGCCGACCCCGTCCCCCGTGTCATCCGCGCGCGAGAGTCCTCCGGTCGGCGGCCGGGTCGCTACCCGCCGTCACCCGAAGCGTCGCTGGTAACCACTCGTTCGGCCCAGTTGCGCGGACGCACCTCGACCGGCATCGCCCTCAGCGCCTCGAGCGCCCCGCACTGGCGCTGCAACGGCAGGCGGGCGGAGAAGAGCGAGTCCAGCGGGTACCACAGCCCGATCCACGCGATGACGAGGAAGACGCCGTTGCCGAGCAGCTCCTGGAAGAACTCGGGGACGTCGGGGGCGAGGAAGTCGGTCGAGAAGAGCAGCCCGACGGGATCGACCTCGACGAGGTCCTCGGGCCGCCCGAGGTGCACGACCAGGTCGCTCCCCCTCCTCACTCCGCCCACCGCCGATCGGTCGTGAACGCGACGACCACCGAGCGCTCGTGGCCGAGCGCCTTCAGCCGGTCGTGCAGGGCCTGCCGGACGACGTCCCCGTCGGCCACCGTGTGCACGGACGATCCCTCCCCCACCACGTAGTCGACCTCGACGTCGACACGGCCGCCCACCTTCGACGCCCGCAGGAACGCCTCGGCGAGCCCGAACTGCTCGCGCACCGCCTCGACCGCGTCGTCGAGCTCCGCCTGCGTGTCCGCGGGCGGCGACATCGCGAGGATCTCCCGCATCCCTCCGCCGATCAGGCGCGCGGGGATGCGCAGGAACAGCAGCGACACCACGACGACCATGGCCGGGTCGAGGTAGGCGGCCAGATCCGGCCGGCCCGCGGAGGCCAGGATCGCGGCGACGACGAACCCGACGAGCACTCCGACCGAGAGCAGGGTGTCGCCGAACCACTCCGCCGCCTCGGCCCGCACGAGGTCCGACCGCCCGCCGCGGCGCATGAGCAGGGTGACGACGACGCCCGCGACCGTCGCGACGACCGCGTAGGCGAGCGCCCAGCCCGTCGAGACCTCCCGGCCGCCGGTCAAGAGGTCCGCGATCCCCCCCACCACCGCGTAGACGCACAGCGCGGCGAGCGCGACGGCCTTGATCACCACGACCAGCGGCTCCCACGCCTCGCGGCCCCACGGGTAGCGCTCGTCCGGTCCCCGCCGGGACGTCCGCAGCGCCACGACGGCCAGCATCGAGAGCCCGATGCTCGCGAACGACGAGAGGCCGTCGAAGACGATCATCGAGGAGCCGCTCAGCACTCCCCACACCGAGCACACCACGGCGAACGCGGCGGACGCCCACACCGAGAGCAGCAGCAGGCGCCGATCACGGGCGGCGACGTCGTCCACGCCGATGATCGTGGCCCGTCGCGGCCCGCCGCGTCGAGACGCTCGATCACCCAGAGGATTGTCCCTGCGATCGACGAGGCGGACACTCGACCCGGGACTCACCCGTTCAGCCGTCACGCGCGATCACGGGACAGCGCAGAGTGACAGTCCAGGAGAACGCCGTCTCCGAGGAGTGTGTCGCTGTCGGGCCCCGTTGGCCCGGGCCCGCGACGAGGTGGAAGGCGAGCACGTCCTCGACCGCGTGCTCGACCGCATGGGCGAGCTGCTCGAGCCCCACCACGGCTTCCGCCGCTGCACACGTTCACGGCGAAGCTCCAGCCGCGCTACGAGCCGATGTTCCTGTCTACCGCGACGTGGCCGACCTCCCGCGCGTCGGGATCGGCATCGGGCGCCTACCTCCCCGATTCGCGCGATCTCGTCGCCCTCGTCCGGAGCTAGGCTCGACGTCATGGCGGACGACGACACCCTGGGCACGATCCACGCGCTGGTCGACGAGGAGCACCGGCTGCGGGGGCACGGGGAGGCGATCAACGACGAGGACCGGGCGCGCCTGGCGCAGATCGAGGAGCAGCTCGACCAGTGCTGGGACGCGCTGCGCCGCCGCCGCGCCGGCCGTGACTTCGGCGGCGACCCGGGCGAGGCCACCGCGAAGCAGGTGCACGACTACCTGCAGTAGGAGCCGCGGGCGCCAGGCCGGGGCCGCTGGCGCAGGGCCGCGCCGGCCACCTGGGTGAGGTCGTCGTGGGTCGCGCCGCCCATCGCCTGGACCGTCGTCCCGTTGGCGATCGTCAGCAGCAGTGTCGTGCTCGGCGCGAAGATCACCGTCGGGGGCGGGGTGAACCAGATCTGTCGACGGCAGGTGCGCGTGCGTCCGCGCGACCTGGCCGTCGCGCACGGTGCAGGCGTCGACGACGTCCACCCTGTTCGGCGTGCCGTCGAGCAGGACGCCCTCGAGATGGTGGGCGATCTCGACGTCGCCGTCGACCACGGTCGCCCGGCGGTGCGAGCGCATCTCCCGCCAGCTCTCGCGGGAGGTGCGTAGGTGGTCCGCGACGGCCGCGGGATCCGGCGCTCGCCGCCGTTCGGGAACTCGTCGGGCTCGATCCACACGATGTCGGGGTGCATCGCGGCGACCGCGGCCTCGATGTCCGCGCTCCCGGACCGCGTAGGCGGCGAGGACGAGCGTCACGTCGGGGTTCGTCTCCGTCATGGGTGCCGCACCAGGGGCGCCGGCGACTCGTCGGGGTCGTGGTCACCGAGGTGCGACGAGCTCGTGAGGATACCGCCGGGGTCGTGACGAGAGGCACGTCTCCCCTGAGCCCACGCCCTGGTGATCGTGCGCGCCGTGCCGGTCCGGGCGGCACGCCAGCATGATCGGAAATGCCCCGCCGATTCCGGCCGAGGGTGCCCCTCGCCCGTCTACGCGACCGAAGGGGCCCTTCGGTCGGAACCGCTCAGCCTGCCGGCACCGCCGACCGCGAGGCCACCGGCGGCGAGGGGAAGCCCCCGACCGCCTGCTCGAACGCGCGGGCGACGCGCAGGCAGGTGGCGTCGTCGAACCGTTTCCCGATGATCATCATGCCGACCGGAAGGCCGTCCGCCGGCGCGGAGGGCACGGACGTCGCGGGGTGGCCGGTGACGTCGGTCGGGGCGGTGTTGACGATCATCTCGAGCGCGCGCACGACGATCTCGGCGGGCGGGGCGTCCTCCGGCGGGATCACGCTGGGCAGGATCGGCACGGTCGGCATGACGAGCACGTCGTGGTCGGCGAGCGCCGCGTCGTAGGCCGCGCGGGCAGTGGGCAGCAGGTTGCGCGCCATGGCGTAGTGCCGGCCGTGCTCGCGGGCGAGCGCGTGGCGCCCGGCCATGGTCACCATCTTCACGGTCGGCGAGAACAGGTGCCCACCCTCGGCGCGGCGCTGCCCGTAGTGCGCGACGAGGTCCGGGTCGTAGAGTCCGTCCCAGTTCATGCCGTAGCCGTTGCCCTCGATCATCTGGGCGACGACGCCGTCGGTCGCCACGACGGTCCACACGTCGAACGCATGCCGGTGCCACGGCACCGAGATCTCCTCGACGGCGAGCCCCGCGCCGGCGAGCACCTCGACCGCCGCGCGCACGCTCGCGTCGACACCGGGCGCCGAGAGGCCCTCGATCCCGAAGCCCTCGCCGACCACCCCGACGCGCAGGCCCCGGGCGCCCCGGGCGATCTCGGCGAGGTAGTCGACGGGCTCGACGGCGTCGGGCTGGCGGGGGTCGAGGCCGTCGGGACCGGCCATGATCCCCAGCGCCAGCGCGGCGTCGGAGACCGTCCGGGTCATGGGCCCGAGGTGGTCGATCGTCGCCTCGATCGGGAAGGCGCCGGTGTAGGGCACGAGGCCCCAGGTGGGCTTGTGGCCCACGATCCCGCTCATCGCGGCCGGCATGCGCACCGACCCGCCCTGGTCGCCGCCGGTCGCGAGGTCGACCTCGCCCGCCGCCAGCAGGGCCGCGCTCCCGCTGGACGAGCCGCCGGTGGTGCGGCTCGGGTCCCACGGGTTGCGCACCGGCCCGGTGTGCGAGGTGTGGCTGCCGCCGGAGAAGCAGAGGTCCTCGCAGACGGACTTGCCGGTCACGACCGGGTGACGGTGCCGATCAGCCGGACACGGGCCGTGAGCGGGTCGGCGAAGACGGGAGGCGCGCGGGCCGGACGGGATGGCGGAAGTCCGGGTCGCCGTACCCCGGCTCCTCCGCAGCACCCCATTCCGTCTCCGGCACCTCCTCCTCGGCGACCTCGGTGGCGGGGTCGGCCGGGCGCCGGACCAGCCAGGCCGACGTGACGGCGCCGACCACCGCCAGGACCGTCACCGCCAGGAAGGCGACGACGTATCCCATGTCCGAGGCCTGCCTCGCGACGTCGAGGTACTCGGCGACCTGCGGGTCGAAGCGGCTCGGCACCAGGCCGGTCTGCTGCGCGTCGGCGAGGGCGTCGCGCAGCTCGATGCCGCGCTCGGGCGTCAGCGGCGGGAGCCCCCGCTCCGCGACGCCGTCGATCAGCGAGGTGACGTAGGTCAGGTGGAGCAGGGCGTAGAGCAGCGCGATGCCGATGGCGCCGCCGCCCTGCTCGGCGGTGGCCGACACACCCGACGCCTGGCCGTGGTCGCGCTCGGGCACCGTGTCGAGGCTGACCGGATCGTTGACGGTGAGCACCACCGCGAGGCCGACGCCGTAGACGACCAGCCCCGGCAGCAGCCACCAGAAGTCGTTGGCCGGGATGCCGAGCGCGAGCAGCACCCCCGACACCGCGAGCAGCACGAACCCGGTCACCAGTGGCGGGCGTCCCCCGGCGCCGTCGTACCAGCGCCCGACCAGCGGGGCGACGAGCACCATCGGCACCGTCGTGGCCAGCAGCGCGAGCCCCGCCACCGCGGGGTCCATCTCCAGGTTGAGCACCAGCGCGAGCGGCAGGATGAGCCCGAGGCCCATCTCGGCCATGCCGGCGAGGCCCTGCGAGATCGTCGCGCCGCGGTAGTCGCGGCTGCGCGCGAGCAGGCGCAGGTCGAGCAGTGGGTCGTCGACGCGCCGCTCGCGGACCACGAACAGCACGCCCGCGACGACGGCCACGACGAGGGAGACGACGACGTCGGGAGCCGTCCAGCCCTCGGCGGTCGTCTGCGCGAGCCCGAACACGAGCCCCACGAGCACCAGCCCGAGCAGGGCCGCGCCGGGCAGGTCGACGTGCACGCCCCGGCGCCGCGGCCCGTCCGGCGGCACCGCCCGCAGCGTCGCCCACAGCGTCACCGCGAGCAGGGGCAGGTTCACGAGCAGCACCGCGCGCCAGCTCAGCGTGGAGGTGAGCACCCCGCCGATCGTGGGTCCGAGCGCGCCCGCCGTGGCCGCGATCCCGCCCATGGCCCCGAGGGCCCGACCGCGCTGCGAGGAGTCGAACGCGCTGCTCAGGATCGCCACGGTCGCCGGGAGCATGAGCGCGCCCCCCGCGCCCTGCAGCACCCGGGCGACGAGGAGGACGGTGAAGTCCGGTGCCGCACCGCCGACGGCCGACGCACTCGCGAAGACCACCGAGCCGAGCAGGAACACGCGGCGGCGCCCGAGCAGGTCGCCGAGACGCCCGCCCAGCACCAGCAGGCCCGCCAGCGGCAGCAGGCTGGCCGTGAGCACCCACTGCACGAGCAGCGAGCTCACCCGGAAGTCCTGCGCGATGTCGGGCAGCGCGAGCGGGACCGCGGTCTGGTCCACCAGGATCATCGCGTTGGCCAGGGTCATGGCGGCGAGGACCATCCGCTGCCCGCCACGGGAGGTCGCCGACGTGGTCATCGGCCGAGCGTGGTCCACCCCCCGCGCGGCGGACAAGGATCAGTCGCGCGGGTGCTGGAGGCGACGCTGCACGACGGGCGCGAGCAGGCGCTCCACGGGCGCGCCGAGGAACAGCAGCAGGAGCGGCCAGTAGCCCAGTCGCGGCGCCACCAGCGTCGTGATGAAGATCAGGAGGAGCAGGGTGCTCGTGCCCCCGGACCCGCCGCGCTCCGGGACGCGTTCCGCGGGTGGCCGGGAGCGCCGGACGAGGACGGTCATGACGGTGAGCAGGGCGCTGCTCACGAACAGCGTCCCCACGTAGAAGCGCAGCGTGAACGGGTCCTCCGGGAACGCCCCCACCATCTCGGTCGGGAACGGCAGGACGACGATCGTGAACAGCCAGACCGTATTGACCGCGACGATCAGGGGGCTGACGCGCGGGGCGTCGTCGAACACCCGATGGTGCGCCGCCCAGAACCGCGCGATCACCACGAAACTCAGCACGAAGCTGCCGATCGGCGCGAGGTTGTCGGTGATGATCCCGAGACCCGAGCCGTGGGGCTCCTGGGCGTCCGGGACGAGATCGGCGAGCGGGAGGACGAGCAGCGTCAGCCCGATGGCGACGACGCCGTCGCTGAAGGCGAGCAGGCGCTCCGGGCCGAGCCGGTCCCGGCCCCGGTCGTCCTCCCCCGCCTCGCCGGTCCCGTCCGCCATCAGGCCGTCACAGCATCCCGGCGAGGTGCTGCGTCTCGTTCACCGAGCTCACCCGGCGGGCGCCCGACCGCGAGATCAGCACGCGCGTCACCGAGGTGTGGTGCAGCGGGAAGGCCAGCGGCCGGTCGATGCCGAGGATCCCGGCGACGTAGGTGTTGATCACCCCGGCGTGGCAGACGACGACGGCGGTGGCCCGCGGGTCCTGCCGCGCGGCGATCGCGTCGAGGGCCGCGACGAGGCGCGCGGTGAACGCCGGGCCGTCGACGTACGACGGGAAGACACCCGCGCGGATGGCCTGCCAGTCGTCGTCGGCGTCGTCGCGCAGGTGCACGGGGCGGTAGCTCGCCCGCCCGGCGTCGAACTCGCAGAGATCCTCGACGGCGTGCGGCTCCGGGGTCCCGAGCAGCCGCACGGCCGGCGCGGCCGACTGGCGGGCGCGCCGCATCGTGGACGTGACGATCTCGGCGACGCCGTCGCGGTCGGGCGCGCCGGCCAGCCATTTCGCGAACCGGTCGGCCTGCTCCTCGCCGCGCGCCGAGAGCGCCGGGTCGGCGCCCTTCTGCCCCGGCTCGGCGGTGGCCGCGAGCGGCTCCGCGTGCCGGACGAGCAGGAGCTGGGTCACGAGGACGGGACCGCGGCCCCGTGGCCCGCCGACCGCAGCCCGGCGCGGATCGCCTCGGCGTTGCGCTCCAGGCCGTCCTGGTCCGGGTCGCTCTCGGCCTGCGTGAAGTCGAAGGCCTCGAGCCCCCAGGCCGGGTGAACGTGCACGTGCAGGTGGGGTACCTCGAATCCGGCGATCATCAGCGCCACGCGCGGCGGCGACCAGACGTCACGGATCACCGCCCCGATGGTCCTGGCCACCGACATGGCGTGCTCGAACAGGCCGTCCGGAGCGTCGATCCACTGGTCGACCTCCTCCCGCGGCACGACCAGCACGTGGCCGGGGCCGAGGGGGTTGATCGAGAGGAACCCGACCACCTGGTCGTCCGACCAGACGAAGCGCCCCGGGATCTCGCCATTGATGATCTTGGTGAAGACCGTCGCCACAGCCGGGATGGTAGCGATCGACGCGCCGGTCCGCGGCCCGGTCCTGCGTCGATCCCGCGCCGTCGGTCCCGGCCCGTATTCTCGCCGTGCGCGATCGGGCACTCCGTCCGAGCCCGTCCCTCACCACCCCCGCGGAGGCAATCCCGATGCAGCCCTGGCCCGGCACGTCCTACCCCCTGGGCGCGACCTACGACGGGGCCGGCACCAACTTCGCGCTCTTCAGCGAGGTCGCCGAGGGCGTCGAGCTGTGCCTGTTCGACGAGGCGGGCGCCGAGACGCGCATCGCTCTGCCGGAGCGCGACGGCTTCGTGTGGCACGGCTACCTGCCCGGCATCGTGCCCGGTCAGCGCTACGGCTACCGGGTCCGCGGCCCGCTCGAGCCCGAGCAGGGCCTGCGCTGCAACAGTCACAAGCTGCTCGTCGACCCCTACGCCAAGGCGCTCGACGGCACGCTGGGCAGCAGCTACGCGTGGGACGAGTCGCTGTTCGGCTACCACTTCGCCGACGCCGACGAGACCAACCACGACGACTCGGCGCAGCACGTGCCGAAGTCCGTGGTGATCAACCCCTTCTTCGACTGGCACGACGACCGTCCGCCGCGCACGCCGTACCACGACACCGTCGTCTACGAGGCCCACGTCAAGGGGCTGACCCACCTGCATCCCGAGGTGCCCGAGGAGATGCGCGGCACCTACGCGGGCGTCGCCCACCCGGCGGTCGTGGCCCACCTGCAGCGGCTCGGCGTCACGGCCATCGAGCTCATGCCCGTGCACCAGTTCGTGCACGACGACGCGCTCGTCCAGCGCGGCCTGCGCAACTACTGGGGCTACAACACGATCGCCTTCTTCGCGCCGCACTACGGCTACGCGACGCCGTCCGTCACCGGGGCACCGGCGCCGGGCGCGCACGTGCAGGAGTTCAAGGCGATGGTGCGCGACCTGCACGCCGCGAACATCGAGGTGATCCTCGACGTCGTGTACAACCACACCGCCGAGGGCAACCACCAGGGCCCGACGCTGTCGATGCGCGGCATCGACAACCAGGCCTACTACCGCCTGGTCGACGACGAGCCGCAGTACTACATGGACTACACGGGCACGGGGAACTCCCTGAACGTCCGCCAGCCGCACACGCTGCAGCTCATCATGGACTCCCTGCGGTACTGGGTCACCGAGATGCACGTCGACGGGTTCCGCTTCGACCTCGCCGCGACGCTGGCCCGCGAGTTCTACGACGTGGACCGGCTCTCCACCTTCTTCGACCTCGTCCAGCAGGACCCGGTGATCTCGCAGGTCAAGCTCATCGCCGAGCCATGGGACGTCGGTCCCGGCGGCTACCAGGTGGGCAACTTCCCGCCCGGGTGGACCGAGTGGAACGGCAAGTACCGCGACACCGTGCGCGACTTCTGGCGCGGCACGCCGGGCACGCTCGGCGAGTTCGGGACGAGGATCACGGGGTCCTCGGATCTCTACCAGGACGACGGCCGACGCCCCTACGCGTCGATCAACTTCGTCACCGCGCACGACGGCTTCACCCTCAACGACCTCGTCTCCTACAACGAGAAGCACAACGAGGCCAACGGCGAGGGCGGCCGGGACGGCGCCGACGACAACAACTCCTGGAACTGCGGCGTCGAGGGTCCGACCGATGACGAGGCCGTGCTGGAACTGCGCCAACGTCAGCGGCGCAACTTCCTCGCGACGCTGTTCCTCTCCCAGGGCGTGCCGATGCTGCTGCACGGCGACGAGATCGGCCGCACCCAGTACGGCAACAACAACGGCTACTGCCAGGACTCCGAGATCTCCTGGATGGAGTGGTCGCCGGAGAAGGCCGACCAGGAGCTGATGACGTTCGTGTCGTCGGTGTCCGAGCTGCGCGCGGCCCACCCGGTGTTCCGGCGCCGCCGCTTCTTCAACGGGCGCCCGATCCGGCCCGCCGCCGGCGCCCCGGACGCCGAGGTGCAGCGTGACATCGCGTGGTTCACCTCGTCGGGGGAGGAGATGACCGACACCGACTGGGAGGGGGGCGAGGGCAGCACGAACAACACGGTGCTCACCGTGTTCCTCAACGGCGACGGCATCCTCGAGAGCGACCCCCGCGGGCGCAAGGTGGTCGACGACAGCTTCATGCTGATCTTCAACGCCCATGCCGAGGACGTCGACGTCACCCTGCCCGGCGAAGGCTTCCCCCACCGCTGGACCCCGGTGGTCGACACGGTGAGCGGCGACGTCGTCGTGGGCACCGTGCGCACGGCCCGGACCTGGAACATCCCGGCCCTGCCCGCCGACGGGCCGGAGCACGTGGGGGGCGATGTCCTCCGGGTCGCGGCCCGCTCGATGGTGCTGCTACAGCGCACGGACCTGACGGAGCACTGATGATCCCCGCGTCGACGTATCGGCTCCAGCTCTCCGGAGCGCAGGACTTCGCGGCGGCGCGCGACCTCGTCGGCTACCTCGACGTGCTCGGGGTCGGGGCGCTGTACTGCTCGCCGATCCTGCAGGCCACGCCCGGCTCGACGCACGGCTACGACGTCGTCGACCCCACCCGCGCCAACGACCAACTCGGCGGCGAGGAGGGCCGGCGCGCCCTGGTCGACGCCCTGCGCGAGGCCGGGCTCGGTGTGCTCGTCGACCTCGTGCCCAACCACATGGGCGTCGCGGTCCCGGCGGCCAACCCGTCGTGGTGGTCGTTGCTGCGCGACGGGCGCGACTCGCCGTACGCGTCCTGGTACGACGCCGATCTCTCCCGGCCGTTGCTCATCCCCGTGCTCGGGTCGCCCGAGGACGTCGCCGAGCTGCGGGTCGCCGCCGGGGAGCTGCACTACCACGAGCACCGCTACCCGCTGGCGCCCGGCACGGAGGGCGGGACGCCGCAGGAGGTGCACGAGCGCCAGCACTACCGGCTGATCCACTGGCGCCGCGGCAACGCCGAGCTCACCTACCGGCGCTTCTTCGACGTCTCCGACCTCGCGGCCGTCCGCGTCGAGGATCCCGCGGTCTTCGACGCCGTCCACGCCGAGGTGCTGCGCTGGCGCGCCGCCGGCGATCTCGACGGTCTGCGCATCGACCACCCCGACGGGCTCACCGACCCCGGGGCCTACGTGCGCCGCCTGCGCGAGGGCCTCGGGGACGACGCCTGGCTGCTCGTCGAGAAGATCCTCGGGGCCGACGAGTCACTGCCCGGCTCCTGGCCGGTCGACGGCACCACGGGCTACGAGGCGCTGCGCGAGATCGGCGGGCTGTTCCTCGACCCGCGCGGCGAGGCCCTCGTCGACGCCGTCGCCGCGCAGCACACCGGCGTGCGCGAGGGCCTGTCGACGGTGGAGCACGCGGCGCGCCGTCTCGTCACCGACGAGATCCTCGTCGCCGAGGTCCGCCGCATCGCCGCGCTGGTGCCCGGCGACGGCGACGAGCAGAAGGTGCGCGACGCGGTCGCCGAGCTGCTGTGCTCGTTCCCGGTCTACCGGTCCTACCTGCCCGAGGGCCGCGCGCACCTCGACCGGGCCGTCGACACCGCGGCGACCGCCCGACCCGAGCTCGCCGACATCGTGCGACGCATCCACGCGACGATGACCGCCGAGCCCGACGGGGCGCTGGCCCGGCGCGTGCAGCAGACCAGCGGGATGGTCACGGCGAAGGGCGTGGAGGACACCACGTTCTACCGGTGGAACCGCTTCGTCGCGCTCAACGAGGTCGGCGGTGCGCCGGACCGCTTCGGCGTCTCCCCCGCCGAGTTCCACACCCGCGCCGCGGCCCGCGACGCCGCGACGCCGGCCACGATGACCACGCTGTCGACCCACGACACCAAGCGCTCCGAGGACGTCCGCGCGCGCCTCGCGGTGCTCAGCGAGCTCACCGCCGAGTGGGGCGCGTTCCTGCGCTCGGCGTCGGCGCGCCATCCCCTCCCCTCGCCGTCGCTCGAGCTCCTCGCCTGGCAGTCGGTGCTCGGGGCCTGGCCGATCTCGGCGGAGCGACTGTCGGGCTACCTGCTCAAGGCGGCGAAGGAGGCCAAGCTCGTCACGGCACACGTCGACGCGGTGCCCGAGGTCGACGAGGCGGTCGCGGCATGGCCGTCGCAGGTGCTCGACGACCCCGAGGCGGTCGCGGAGATCGAGGCGTTCGTCGCGCGGCTCGACGCCTCGGGGCGGTCGAACTCCCTGGGTCAGAAGCTGCTGCAGCTCGCCGGACCGGGGGTGCCGGACGTCTACCAGGGCACCGAGTGCTTCGAGTACTCGCTCGTCGATCCCGACAACCGCCGTCCCGTCGACTTCGCGCTCCGGCGGCGCCTGGTCGAGCGGCTGGACGGCGGGTGGACGCCGACGTTCGGGGGCTCCGAACCCGACGACATCCCGGGCACCAAGCTCGCCGTCGTCTCCGCCGCCCTGCGCCTGCGCCGCTTCCGGCCCGAACTGTTCGACGGCTACGCGCCGCTGCCGGCCTCCGGCGTCGCGGCGGAGCACGCCGTCGCGTTCGCCCGCGGGGGTCCGGCCGGTCGCGAACGGCTGGTCGCCGTCGCCACCCGGCTGCCGGTCGGCCTCGAGGCCGCCGGCGGCTGGCGCGACACCGTGCTGCCGCTGCCCGGCGGGGCCGACGATTGGACCGAGGTGATCACCGGACGGCCGGTGGAGGGGTCGGCGCCCGCCCTCGGGCGTGTGCTCGACCGCTTCCCGGTCGCCCTGCTCGTCCGGCCTGCTTGATCCTGCTTGGATCGGCGCATGGCCGACCTGACGGACAGCCGTCCCCGCTGGCACGGCGTCCTCGAGCGGATCTCGCAGGCCCGTAGGGGCGACTCGAGCGAGTCGCTCGCGGCGGTGTTCATGCTCGGCGCGACCGTGATCGCGCTGCTCTGGGCGAACTCACCCTGGGCCTCGACCTACGACGCGTTCTGGCACACGCCCCTCGCGATCTCGCTGGGTGACGCGTCGATCGACCTCGACCTCCAGCACTGGGTCAACGACGGCCTCATGGCGCTGTTCTTCTTCGTCGTCGGCCTGGAGGTCAAGCGCGAGTTCGCGCTGGGCGAGCTGCGCGACCGGTCGAAGGCCGCCGTGCCCCTCGCCGCCGCCGTCGCCGGCCTCGCCCTGCCCGCGGTGCTGTTCCTGCTGCTCAACCCCTCGGGGCCGGCGGCGGCCGCCTGGGGCGTGGTGATCTCCACCGACACGGCGTTCCTGCTCGGCGCGCTCGCCGTGATCGGGCCGGGGCGGGCGGAGCGGCTCAGGATCTTCCTGCTCACGCTGGCGGTCGCCGACGACATCGGCGCGCTGGCGATCATCGCGCTCGTCTACACCGACGAGCTGCACTTCGTCCCGCTGACCGTGGCGGTCCTCGGTCTGCTCGCCATCTGGCAGCTGCGGCGCCTGCGCGTCTGGCGTGGCGGCGGCTACCTCGTGGTGTCGCTCGTGACGTGGGTGGCGCTCTACGAGTCGGGCGTGCACGCGACGCTGGCCGGGGTGCTCATCGCACTCCTGCTGCCGGTCTACCCGCCGAAGCGCAAGGAGGTCGAACGCGCGGCGGCGCTCGCCCGCGCGTTCCGCCAGTCGCCCAACCCCGAGTACGCGCGCAGCGCCCGGCTCGGGCTGGAGCGCGCGGTGTCGGTCAACGAGCGGCTCATGCGCCTCTGGCAGCCCTACAGCGCGTTCATCATCGTGCCGGTGTTCGCGCTGGCCAACGCGGGCGTACCGCTGACCGCCGAGACGCTGCGCGCCGCCGTCGTCTCGCCGCTGTTCTGGGGCATCGTGCTCGGTCTCGTCGCCGGCAAGTTCGTCGGCATCACCGGTGCCACCGCCCTCATGGCCCGCCTGCGCCCCGGGAGCCTCGCGCCCGGCCTGACGATGCCGCAGGTGGCGGGCGGCGCGGCGCTGTCGGGGATCGGGTTCACGATCTCGCTGTTCATCGTCGACCTCGCCCTCGACGACCAGGCTCTCGCCGACCTCGCCCGCGTCGGCGTGCTCGCGGGGTCCGTGCTCGCGCTCGCGCTCGGCGCCGCGGTGTTCCGGGCGGGACGGTCGGCGCTGCCCGAGGAGCCCTCGCGCGACCTGCTGCGTCCCGTCGACCCGCGGCGCGACCACAT
This sequence comes from Actinomycetospora sp. 2LY8.5, assembly GCF_057180585.1. NCBI lineage: Bacteria > Bacillati > Actinomycetota > Actinomycetes > Pseudonocardiales > Pseudonocardiaceae > Actinomycetospora > Actinomycetospora sp. 2LY8.5. The sequence goes on along the minus strand of NZ_JBXUHE010000038.1, from coordinate 41,804 downwards.
CCGCGGCCCCGTCGACGCGCCGCTGACGATCGTCGAGTACGGCGACTTCGAGTGCCCCTTCTGCGGTAAGGCCACCGGCAACATCCGCCAGGTCCGCGAACACTTCGGCGACGACATGCGCTACGTGTTCCGCCACCTCCCGCTCGACGAGTACCACCCGCACGCCCGGCTGGCCGGCGAGATCGCCGAGGCCGCCGCCGAGCAGGGCCGCTTCTGGGACGTCCACGACACGTTCTTCGCCCATGCCGACGCCCTCGAACGTGACGACCTCATCGAGTACTGCGTCGACCTCGGGCTCGACATCGACCGCCTCGAGGAGGACCTGCGCGACGGCGACGCCGCCAACCGCGTCGAGGACGACGAGATCGACGCCCGCAGCAGCGAGCTCCCGGGCACGCCGACCTTCTATCTCGGCATCGGCGGCGCGACCCCCCAGCGCCACGTCGGCCCCTACGACGCGAAGACCCTCATCGGCGAGCTCGAACGCCAGCGCGCCGAGACCCAGGAGGTCGCCGACCCGCCGTAGGCGCGCCTCGGGGCAGCAGCGAACGGGCGGTTCGCTGCTTCTAAGCGTCCGAAGTCCGCGCTCGCGGGTCGGGGCAGGTGCCAACGCCGCCGCGACCTGCACGACGCACATGGTCAACGGGGTCAGCGGCCCGCGGGAGGTGCCGGTCGGCGGCGGGGTGTCGCTCGCACGCCGGCCCCGCTCCCCCGACCCCGCTCCCCCGACCCCGCTCCCCCGGCCCCGCTCGCTGTGTCTCGCGGTTACTGGCTGGTATCGCTCGCCAGGGGAGCGATACCAGCCAGTAACCCTCGGGAGTAGCGCCCGGTCAGCGCCGGCGGGGGCGCGGCGGGAGCGCGACGGTCGGTGCCTCGGGGCCCGCCACCGTGTCGGTCCGGGCGTCGGCGCCCGCCTCGTCGTCGGGGTCGGCGGAGTGGCGGCCCCGGCGCGGCCGCTCGGCGGCGGCGCGGTCCGCGGGCGCGTCGTCCTCGCCCGGCGCGGCCCCGGTGCCGGGTCGCGTGACGACCCGCAGCCGGCGCACCGCCCGCCGTGCCGGCGCGCCCTCCCCCGGCGCGCCCTCCCCCGGCGCGCCCTCCCCCGATGACACGAACGCGCCGTTCGCTGCCTCGGAGGCAGCGACAGCGCCGCTCGTTCCCTCCGGCCCGCCCGCGCGCGGGGCGGGCGCCGCCGGTTGCGGTACCGCCGGCGCCTCCACGCGCACCACCGGTTGCGAACCCGTGGCGTGGTCGGCGGCGCGCTTCGCCTCGGCGGGGTCGGTGCGCCCGCGGTCGGCGAGCGGGAGGGCCGGGCGCCGGCGGGCGGCGCGGCGGTAGAGCAGGGCCGCGACGACCATCCCGGTCGCGAGGAGCGGCACGAGCAGCGTCCACCACGTCCCGCCGCGGAACGACGCGTTCGCGACCGCGTGCGCGACGGCCACCGGGAAGCAGACGTAGGTCGTCCAGTGCACGACGAGCCAGGCGCGCTTGGACAGGTACTTGCGCAGGCCCGACGAGATCACCACGGCGAGCAGCAGGTCGAACGCGATCGCCCCCAGCGCGACCGGCCACGGGTTGAACGTGGCCGTGAAGGGGACGAACAGGTGGTACCAGCGCAGCGGCAGGTAGGGCGTGACCAGCACCGTGACGACGTGCAGCAGCACGAAGACGACGCTGATCAGGGCGAGGTTGCGGTGCAGCGCCACCAGCACGAACCGCGGCAGCGCCTGCCCGACCAGCTTGGTCAGCGAGGTGTTGTGCAGCGCGCCGAGGGCAAGCACCACGCCCATGAGCAGGAGCGCGACGAGGCCGAGCGCCCGCGAGACGTTCCAGAGCTCGATCACGGGATACGGATCACCGGTACTCGGCGGTGGTGACGCGCGGGACGTCCGCGGCCGTCGACGACGCCGAGATGGCCCCGTGCAGTCCGACGACGAGCATGGCCGCCGCCACCGTGATCCAGGCGGTCAGCTCGACGATCGTGCGCTTGTTCTGCTCGTGCTGTGCGGCCTTCGCCGTGCGGCGACCGGGCACCGGCGTCTCCCTCCTCGTTCCCCGGTGCCCAGGATGGACGATCGCGCAGTGTGATCCGGGTCAGGGGTCGCCATGATCACCCGACCGGCACGGCCGTCCAGCTTCGCAGGATCCCCAGCCCGGTGGCCTCGGGACGCCCGGCCACGTCGGGGCCGAGCACCCGGGCGAACGCCGGCCCGAGGCGCTCGGCGAGGAAGCGCTCGGCGTGCTCCTTCGAGACCCACGAGGTGACCACGCGCAGCGAGGCGTCCGCCGCCTGCCCGCACCGGCGCCCCTCGAGGACCTCGCCCTCCCCGGCGGGCGCGGTCACCGCGTCGAACGCCTCGACGGTCTGCACCGGCGGGGTCGCGATCAGGATGTACGACATGACGTCCTCCTCGTCCTCGGCGGCCGGACCGGCCGTGCCGGGACGACGCAAGGAAGGACGCGCACGCCGGCCATCCGTGGAAGCACGGAACGCGCTACGGAACCCCGCCCCGCACCACCCACGCCGCGACCTGGCTGCGGGAGCGCAGGTCGAGCTTGGTGAGCACGTGCTGGACCTGGCTCTCGACCGTCCGCTCGGAGAGCTGAGGGCGGAGCGTGTCGGGCGCAGCCGCTCCCCGAGCGCCGCCGGCCGCGCGCTCCAGGCCCGCCATCCCGAGGGCGCCGACGAGCCGCTCGGCGTCCCCGATCGCCGCGACGGCCCGGTCGCCCGGGCGCCGCGGGCGTGGCGCGCGGCCGCGAGGGGGACCTGCGCCTCGGCGGCGAACGCCCGCGCGGTCGGCGGACGCGGCGGCGGTGAGGTCGTCGTGGAGGTCGCCGCCGCGCGACGGAGCCGCCGGCGCCTCGTCGACGAGCTGCGCGAGCAGGGCGTTCACCGCGGGATCCGGCCGAGCATCCCGCGTCGGCGCGGGTACGGGAAGGCTCAGACGTGCGCCAGGATCGCCGTCGCCACCAGCTCGGGCGCCGTCTGGAGAGCCGCGTGGCCCTGGCCGGGCAGGTCGACGACCTCGGCGTCGGGCAGCGCTTCGGCGACGGCCGCGGTCGACGCGTGCAGATGCCCGGCGCTCTGCTCGCCGAGCAGCATCACCGAGCGCAGTCCCACGGACCGCAGCACGGAGGTTCCTTCGGGCATGCGGGCGAGCTCGCGGCCCTCGCGGGGCCATGTGTGGGCCTGGGCGACCCGGAGCGGCCACGACGGCGTCTGCTTCATGGCCTCGACCACGGGCGGAGGCGCCTCGACGAGCCGGAGCAGTCCGGTCTCCAGGACACCCTCCGGGTCGCCGTCGGCGAGCCGGGCGTCCATGGCGTCGAGAGCGGCCGAGAGGTCCGCGCGGCCGGGCAACGGCCACGGCGGCTCGTAGAGCACCAGCGACGCGGCCGGCAGACCACCCGACGCCGCGGCGCCCAGGACGCACACGGCGCCCGAGGAGTGTCCGGCGAGCACCGCCGAACCACCGAACCAGGCGGCGACCGCACGGACGTCCTCGTGCTCGCGCTCGAACGAGTACGGCTCCGTGTCACCGGAGTCGCCCTTCCCGCGCCGGTCGGCCAGCCAGACCTCGAAGCGCCCGCCGAGCCGCTCGGCCGTCGCCAGCCAGTTCCCCCTGCCAGCGGTGGCGCCCGGGAACGTCACGAGAGGGCGCGGCCCGTCCGTGACCCGCTCCAGCGCGATCGGCGTGCCGTCGGCGGAGGTGATGTGCTGCAGCGTGGGCCCGACCATGGTCGGAGTCTCCCGCCCGCCCCGGAGCGCCACCAGCACACTCCGGAGCCCGGATGTCAGCCCAGCAGCGTCGCGTCCGCGGGCGAGAGGCGGTCGGTGATCGTGTTCCTCTGGTGCCAGTACGGGTAGAGCAGCGGCGTCGCACTGACCTCGTCGAGGCGGGCGACCTCGTCGTCGGTGAGGGCGAGCTCGGCGGCCGCGAGGTTGTCGGCCAGCTGCTCCTCGGTCCGGGCGCCGACGACCAGCGAGGTCACGCCCGGCTTGTGCAACAGCCACGCGTTCGCCACCTGCGCCACCGACACCCCGTGCGCGTCGCCGATCTCCGCGGCGACCTCGACGATGTCGTAGAGCCGCTCCTGGTCGTGCACCGGCGGCTCGGACCACTCGCCGAGGTGGCGCGAGGTCTCCGGGGAGTCCTGGCCACGGCGGAACTTGCCCGAGAGCAGGCCGCCCGCGATCGGGCTCCAGACGAGGATGCCGAGGCCCTGGTCGATCGCCACCGGGACGAGCTCGTTCTCGGCCTCGCGCGCCTGCAGCGTGTAGTGGATCTGCTGGGACACGAAGCGCTGGTACTCCTCGCGCTCCGAGACGCCCAGCGCCTTCATGATGTGCCAGGCCGAGTAGTTCGAGCAGCCGATGTACCGGATCTTCCCCTTGCGGACCAGCGTGTCCAGCGCCTCGAGCGTCTCCTCCAGCGGCGTCACGCCGTCCCAGCCGTGGAGCTGGTAGAGGTCGACGTGGTCGACGCCGAGGCGGCGCAGGCTGTCCTCGACGCTGCGCTCGATGTGCTGGCGCGAGGCGCCGCCGTCGTTGGGGCCCGGTTCCCTCCCCTTCTGGCCGGCCATCGGGAAGCGGCACTTGGTGGCCAGCAGCAGGTCGTCGCGGTGGTTCTTCGTCGCCTGCCCGACGATCTCCTCCGACGTGCCCGCCGAGTACATGTCCGCGGTGTCGACGAGGTTGACGCCGTGGTCGACGCACAGGTCGATCTGACGGGTGGCGCCCTCGACGTCGGTGGCGCCGAGCGCGGAGAACATGCCCTCCCCGCCGAACGTCATCGTGCCCATCGTCATCGTCGAGACCTTCAGCCCCGACCGTCCGAGAGTGCGGTACTCCATGCTCATCGGTTGCCCACGACCGGAGCGGAGGGAACGTGACATGCCCCCGCCCGCGAGCGGGAAGGGCTCGACCTGGTCGCCGTGGGGCGGGGAACCCGCAGATCGCCTCGCCCTGTTCCTCTCGCCCGACCGGGGCGGGCCTCGAGTCACCTCTCGTCGGGCAGGGCGAGCGACAGCACCCGCGCGGCGGGGCTCCCCGCGCCCGTCGTCAACCGGGCGTGCCCGCCGCGGCGGCGCGTCGCCTGCAGCGCCTCCAGCACCAGGCCGACGCCGGCGCTGGCCAGGTGGCCGACACCGCACAGGTCGATCTCCACCGACCTCGCCCCGTCGACCGCCCCGTCGACCGCCCCGTCGACCGCCCCGGTCACAGCCCGGAGCAGCGCCTCGTGGCACGCCGCCGCGCCGGCGAGGTCGAGGTCGCCGGCGAGCACGATGCGGCGGACGGCACCACTCCCGGAGCCCTCGGCGTGCACCTCCACCGAGGCCGGCCTGCCCGTGGCGCGCTCCTGCTCGCAGGCCTCGTGCGTGGCCGCGACCGGCCCGTCCTCCCCCGGCTCCACCCGAAACGCGACTCGGGTGCCGCCGTCGGGCGAGGTCGTCACGGTCGCGTCCCGGCTGACCTCGCGCAGGAGCCTCAGGCCCCGGCCGCGGAAGCCGGGGTCGGCGGGCGCCGCGCGCCAGGTGCCGTGGTCGACCACGCTCGCCTCGGTCGAGCCGTCCGCCCGGCGAGCGAGCCGGACCTCGACCTCGCCGGACCCGTCGTCGTCCCGGTAGCCGTGCTCGACCGCGTTGGTGGCGGCCTCCCCGAGCGCCAGCTGCAGGTCGCCGAGGACCACCTCGGAGACGCCCGCCGCGCGGGCCCACCGCGAGGTCCGGCGGCGCAGCACCGCCAGCGCGTCGGCGCGTGCGGGCAACGTCAGCTCCAACGGCGCCGGCGCGAGTCGGGCCACGACGAGGGCGACGTCGTCGCTGTGCGTCCCGAGGTCCGCGAGCAGCGCCCCGGCCAGCGCGTCGGGAGCCGCGCCGCGATGGCGCTCGGCCGAGGCCACGAGCCGCTCGAAGCCCTCGTCGAGCGTCTCCCCGCGACGCTCGACGAGACCGTCGGTGTAGAGCAGCACGACGCTGCCCGGGTCGAGGGTGAGGACGGCCTCGCCGTGGTCGCGCAGCCCGCGCGGCAGGCCGAGCAGCGGACCGTGGCCCGCGGGGTCGTCGAGGAAGTGCACCGGGCCGCCGTCGGCGGGCGCCAGCAGGGCCGGGAGGTGCCCGGCACGGGCGTAGCGCAGCTCCCCGGTGCTCGTGTCCAGCGTCAGGCACATGGCCGTGGAGGCCTGCGAGCCCGGGATGCGCGAGGTCAGGCCGTCCAGCAGACCGAGGGAGTCGGCGGGGCCGTGGCCGGCGAGCAGGTAGCCGGACAGGGCCGTGCGCAGCTGGCCCATCACCGCGGCCGCCGCCGTGCCCTGCCCGACGACGTCCCCGACGGCGATGGCGACGCGGTGCTCGTCGAGCTCGACGACGTCGTACCAGTCGCCGCCGGCCTGGGTCCCGGTGGCGCCGGGCAGGTAGCGGACCGCGAGCCCGAGCCGGTCGAGCATGGGCAGCCCCTGCGGGAGCAGACTGCGCTGCAGGGTGTCGGCGATCTGGTGCTCGGCGCGGTACAGCCGCGCCCGGTCCAGGGCGATCGCGCACGGCTCGGCCAGCGCGACCAGGGCGCTGCGCTCGGTGTGCGGGACACGGACGCGGTCGGGCAGACCGACGCCGATGGCGCCGACCGTGACTCCTCCCGCCACCAGCGGCAGCGCCATCGCACCCCGGATGCCGGCCTCCCGCAGCGGCGGCCGCAGGTGGTCGGTGTCCGGCGTCTCGGGGCCCCCACCGACCAGCCAGAGCGGCTCCCCGCGGTCGATCGCCGCGCCGACCATGGTCGGGATCTCACGCCCGACGGCGACCACCGGCGGGTCGACGTTGACGGCGGCGAGCGGGGCGAGGGCGCCGGTGCGGGGGACGTACTCGAAGACGGCCACACGCGCCGACGGCCCGAACAGGGAGCGGAGATGACCGACGGTGACGTCGGCGACCTCGGCCGGCGTCGCCGCGGCGGACAGCTCGGTGGTCGCGCGCTGGAGCAGGGAGAGCCGTGCGGCGGTGGCGCGCTCCTCGGCGAGGAGCAGCGCGTTGTCCAAGGCGAGGGCGGCACGGGCCGCGATCTCCTCGACGAGGTCCAGGTCGTCCTCGCTCCAGGCCGGCGCGGCGTCGGTGCGCACCAACGCGAGCAGGGCGACCGGGTGGTCGCGGGCTGTCAGCGGGAGGTGCAGCACGCCCGCCTCGGTGATCGGCGACCGATGCTCGAGGGCCCGCCGCTCGCCCGCACCGACGCCGTCGGCGGACAGCGGCACGACGCCGACCTGCCCGTCGGTGACGGACGCCGCCCGCCCCGCGCCGGGCACGCCGTCCTCGTCGACCGAGCGCGCGGCGGCCCGGGCGGCGAGCCCCGCCTCGACGAGCAGGCGGACGAGGCTCCCGAGGCGGTCGACGACCTCGGGCTCGCCGTCGAGCTCGGCCCCGACGCGGGCGAGCAGCCGCTGGCGCTCCGCCTCGAGCCAGCGCGCGTGGACGTCGATGCAGCTCCCGACCCACCCCGAGACCCCGCCCTCGCCGGGCAGCGGGACGGCGTGCTCGGCGACCCGGTGGTAGGCCCGATCGACACCACCCTCGACGCCGCGCCGCAGCCGGTACTCGACCTCCCAGCCGCGGCCGACGGCCACCGCGCGGGACCGCACGTCGCGGTAGTGCTCCCGGTCCTCCGGATGCACCCCGGCGAACCAGCCCTGGCCGCGCTCCTGGGCGTCGGACCGCCCCGTGAAGCGCCGCCAGCCCGCGTTGTGGAACGTGCGCGCGCCGTCCGCGTCGGCCACCCAGATCATCGCCGGGGCGAGGTCGGCCATCGCCGTGAAGCGGACCTCCGCGCGCCGGCGCGCCCGCCCGAGCTGCAGATGCGCGTCGACGCGGGCCCGTAGTTCGGACGCGGTGAACGGCTTGACCAGGTAGTCGTCGGCCTGCGCGGCGAGTCCCTCGACGGCCGCCTCCCCTCCGGCCCGGGCCGAGAGCAGCAGCACCGGCACCCGCGCGGTCCGCTCGTCGGCGCGCAGGGCCGCGAGCAGGGCGAGCCCGTCGCGCCGGGGCATCATCACGTCCGAGATCACGAGCTCGGGCGGGTTCTCCTGCGCCTCGGTGAGGGCGTCCTCGCCGTCGGCGACGAGGCGCACGTCGTGGCGCGGCGCGAGCAGGCGGTGCAGGTAGGAGCGCATGTCGGCGTTGTCGTCGGCGACGAGGATGCGACCGCGGGCGGCCTCGGGGCGCTCGTCCGGGGCGTCGGATCCGTCGGTCTCGTCGGTGTCGGTGTCGGTGTCGGTGTCGGGCAGCCAGCGCATGGCCTCGGCGACGAACGACTCCGCGTCGTCCGACGGCGCCGCGGCGGTCCCGGGCTCGTCGACGATGCGCTCGGGGGGCAGGTGCGCCCGCCCGAACGGCACCGTGACGGTCATCGTGGTGCCGACGCCGAACTCGCTCTCCGCGCTCACCTCGCCGCCGTGCAGACCGACCAGCTCGCGGACCAGGGCGAGCCCGATGCCGCTGCCCTCGCCCGAGCGGGCGCCCTTGTCCCCGGCACGGCCCTCGACCCGGTGGAAGCGCTCGAACAGGCGGGGCAGCTCGGCGGCGGGTACGCCGACGCCGGTGTCGGCGACGTGCAGGACGGCCGCGTCCTCGGTGGCCTCCACACGGACCGTCACCGACCCGGCGGTGGTGAACTTCAGCGCGTTGGAGAGCAGGTTGAGGACGATCTTCTCCCAGGCGTCCTGGTCGAGCAGGACCGGGCGGCCCAGCGGGGCGACGTCGACGACGTACTCGAGTCCGGCGCGCTCCATCGCCGAGCCGAACATGCCGGCGAGCTCCTCGGTGGCCCGTCCGAGGTCCGTGGGCACGTAGTGGGCCTGGCGACGACCGGCGTCGAGGCGCGAGAAGTCGAGCAGGCTGTCGACCAGCCGGCCGAGCCGGCGGCCGTTGCGGTAGACGATCTCGAGCTCGTGGCGCCAGTGCTCCGGGTCCACCTCGGGCGCGTCGCGCAGCTCCTCGACCGGGCCCATGATCAGGGTCAGCGGCGTGCGGAACTCGTGGCTGACGTTGGAGAAGAACTCGGTCTTCGCGCGGTCGAGCTCCGCGAGCGCCTCGGAGCGGCGTCGCTCGGCCTCGAAGCCCCCGGCGTTGGTGAGACCCGCCGTGATCTGGCCCCCGAGCAGCTCGAAGAAGCTCGCCATCCGGTCGTCGTAGCGACGGTGCGGGTTGACCCCGACGACGAGGAACCCGGCGATGCCCGCGTCACCCTCCCCCGGCGCGGCGGCCAGCGGGACCATGACCGCCTGGCTCGCGGGGCGCTCCCACGCACCGTGGGGCACCGCGTCGCCCCAGCGCTCCGCGAGGTCGTCCACCAGGACCGGCACCCCGGTGGCGAGCCGCTCGACCGGCCAGGCCCCCTCGCCGCGCGCGACGGTCGGCGGGGCCACCGGCGAGCCGGGGGCGACACCGGAGCTCGCGGCGAGCCGGGCGACGCCCGCGTCGCCGGCGTCGGAATCGGAGTCGTACAGGTAGACCAGCGAGAACGGCAGGTCGCGGTCGTTCTCGCCGAGCGTCTCCTCGACCGCGTCCAGCACGTCGGCCTGCGAGCGTGCCGGGCCCATCGCGGTGCCGAGGTCGCTCATCGTCGTCAGCCGCCGGTCACCGATGACGCGCTCGGTGGTCTCGGTGACCACGCAGAGCATTCCCGCGATGCCGCCGTCGGCGTCGAGCGGGCTGTAGGAGAAGGTGTGGAAGGTCTCCTCGGGATAGCCGCTGCGCTCCAGGAACAGCAGCAGGTCCTCGTCCCAGGTCGCGACGCCGGTCTCGAGCACCGACGCGATGCGGGGACCCGCGGCGTCCCAGACCTCCGACCACACCTCGTGCGCGGGACGGCCCAGCGCCCAGGGGTGCTTGGAGCGCAGCGTGTCGCGCCAGTAGGCGTCGTTGTAGAGCACGGTGAGCTCGGGGCCCCACGCCATCCACATCGAGAACCGCGAGGTCAGCAGCATCCGCACGACGGTGCGCAGCGGGGTGGACCACGTGTCGGGCTCACCGAGGGGGGTCGCGGTCCAGTCGACCGTCGTCATGTCGGCACCGACCCGCCCGCCGCCCGCGAGCAGCGCCTGCGTGCCGGGTGAGACTCCCGTCCCCATATCACCGCCCCTGTCGCCGTGGACGACCGGATCGTCCCACTTCGCCGTGGTGCCCCGTCTCGATCCGCAGCCCCATCCTCGCGGGCGCGGCGCACGCATGCGCGAGCGACCCGTCGGGAAGCATCGCCCTCGTGGCACACGAGTTCGCGGTCTGGGCGCCGGAGAGCACGTCGGTGGATCTGGTGCTGGGCGACCGGACCGCTCCGATGACCGCGGGGACCGGGGGCTGGTGGCGCGTCACCGTCCCGGAGGCGGGCCCGGGGACCGACTACGCGTTCGCGCTCGACGGCGGCGAGCCGCTGCCCGACCCACGCTCACGCTGGCAGCCGCACGGGGTGCACGCGCCGTCGCGGCTGGTCGAGGTCGAGCCCTCCCCCGCCGACGCGGCGTGGACGGGCCGGACGCTGCCGGGCTCGGTGATCTACGAGATGCACGTCGGGACGTTCACGCCCGGCGGGACGTTCGCGTCGGCCGAGGAGCGGCTCGACCACCTCGTCGACCTCGGCGTCGACCTCGTCGAGGTCATGCCGGTCAACGCCTTCGACGGCACGCGCGGGTGGGGCTACGACGGCGTGCTCTGGTACGCGGTCACCGAGAACTACGGCGGCCCCGCCGCGTTCCGTCGGTTCGTCGACGCCTGCCACGCGCGCGGGCTGGGCGTGGTGCTCGACGTCGTCTACAACCATCTCGGCCCGTCGGGCGCCTACCTCGACCGGTTCGGGCCCTACTTCCTCGGCGAGAACGTGTGGGGCCCGTCGTTGAACCTCGACGGCCCCGGGTCGGACACCGTGCGGGCCTACATCCTCGACAACGTCACGATGTGGCTGCGCGACTACGGCGTCGACGCCCTGCGCCTCGACGCCGTGCACGCGCTGCGTGACACCCGCGCGACCCACCTGCTCGAGGAGATGGCCGACCACGTCGCGGCGCTCTCGGCCCACCTGCGCCGGCCGCTGACGCTGATCGCCGAGTCCGACCTCAACGACCCGCGCCTGATCACCCCGCGGGAGGCGGGCGGGTACGGGCTCGACGCGCAGTGGTGCGACGACGTCCACCACGCCCTGCACTCGACGCTCACCGGCGAGACGCAGGGGTACTACGTGGACTTCGGCGCGCTGGCCTCGCTGGCCGACGTGCTGCACCACCCGTTCCACCACGCCGGCACGTGGTCGACGTTCCGCGGCCGAGCCCACGGGCGCCCGGTGGACCTCCTGCGCACGCCCGGGCACCGCTTCCTCGCCTACCTGCAGGACCACGACCAGGTCGGCAACCGGGCGGCCGGGGACCGGCTGGCGGCGTCGGTGTCCCCCGGCCTGCTCGGGTGCGGGGCGGCGCTGGTGTTCTGCTCGCCCTACACCCCGATGATCTTCATGGGCGAGGAGTGGGGCGCCCGGACACCGTGGGCGTTCTTCGTGGGGTTCTCCGATCCGGATCTGTCGGCGGCGGTGCGGGAGGGGCGGCGCTCGGAGTTCGCGGAGCACGGCTGGGGTGCCGCCGACGTGCCGGACCCGACGGCGCTGTCGACCTTCGAGGCGTCGCGGCTGGACTGGTCGGAGCCGTCGCGGTCGCCCCACGCCGAGCTGCTCGGCGTGTACCGGGAGCTGATCGCCCTGCGCCGCGCCCACCCCGAGCTCACCGACCCGCACCTCGACCCGGTCCGCGTGGAGCACGACGAGGAGGCGCGGACCCTGGTCGTGCACCGGGGGGCGCTGCGGCTGGCGGTGAACCTGGGCGGGGCGCCGGCCACGTTGCCGGTGGCGGCGCGCGAGGTGCTGTTCGCGCCCTCGGGGGTGGAGGTCCTCGAGGGTTCCCTGACCCTCGCCCCGGAGTCGTTCGCCCTGGTCCGCATGTGAGCACTTTCCGGGCCCAGAGGCCCGGAAAGTGCTCACGAGGGATTGTCGGGGGGTCGTGCGAGCGTCGGCGGTATGACCGATCTGATCGGACGTGTCGCGCTCGTCGCCGGGGCCACGCGGGGGGCGGGGCGCGGGATCGCCGTGGAGCTCGGCGCCGCCGGCGCCACCGTCTACGCGACGGGGCGCACCACGCGCGCACAGCGCTCGGAGTACCAGCGGGCCGAGACCGTCGAGGACACCGCCGACCTGGTCACCGCGGCGGGCGGCACCGGCATCGCCGTGCCCACTGACCACCTCGACCCGGACGCCGTCGCCGCGCTGGTGGCGCGGATCGAGCACGAGCAGGGCCGGCTCGACGTGCTGGTCAACGACATCTGGGGCGGCGAGCTCATGGTCGAGTGGGACGTCCCGGTCTGGGAGCACGACCTCGCGAACGGGCTGCGGACCCTGCGCCTCGCGATCGACACCCACCTCATCACCGCCCACCACGCCCTGCGTCTGCTCGCGCGCCGGTCGGGCGGGCTCGTCGTCGAGGTCACCGACGGAACGGCGGAGTACAACGCCGGGCAGTACCGGCTCAACGTCTACTACGACCTCGCGAAGATCGCGCCGATCAGGCTGGCGCGGGCGTGGGCGCACGAGCTGTCCGATCACGGCGCCACGGCGGTCGCGGTCACGCCGGGCTGGCTGCGCTCGGAGATGATGCTCGAGCACTTCGGGGTTACCGAGGCGACCTGGCACGACGCCCTGGAGGCGGAACCGCACTTCGCGATCTCCGAGAGCCCACGGTTCGTCGGCCGCGGCATCGCGGCGCTCGCGGCGGACCCGGCGCGCCAGCGGTGGAACGCGGCGTCGACGTCGTCGGGCGAGCTGGCCCGCGCGTACGGCGTCGACGACCTCGACGGCTCGCGGCCCGACGCGTGGCGCTACATCGTCGAGGTGCAGGACGCGGGCAAGCCCGCCGACGTCACCGGGTACCGCTGAGGTTCAGAGCAGCGGCACGAACGACACCGGGATGATCGTCTCGGACTGCCCGTCGCGTCCCATCCGCACGAGGTCGCCGTGGCGCCCGTGGCCGACGGGGCAGACGAGGACGCCGCGGTCGGCGAGCTGCTCGAGCAGGGCGGCGGGCACCTCGCCCTCGGCCATCGCGGCCACCGAGATCGCGTCGAACGGCGCGCGGTCGGGGACGCCGAGCCGCCCGTCGCCGTGTCGGACGTCGACGTGATGGCCCGTCGCGGCCAGCGCGTCACGGGCGGACGCGGCGAGCGAGGGGTGGTACTCGACGGTGACGACCTCGCCCGCGAGACGGGAGAGCACCGCGGCGGCGTACCCGCTGCCCGCCCCGACCTCGAGCACGCGCTCGCGCCCCGTGAGGTTCAGCAGCGCGGCCATGGCGGCCACCATCGCCGGCGCGGAGATCGTCTGCCCGCAGGCCAGCGGCAGCGGACCCGTGCCGTAGGCCTCGTCCGCCAGGTGCGCGGGCACGAAGCGGTGTCGCGGCACCTCGCCCATCACCGCGAGGACCCGCTCGTCGACGATCCCCTGCTCGCGCAGGTTCGCGACCATCTCCTGGCGACGGCGCGCGTGGTCGCTCATCAGGTGTCCGGTCGCAGGCGTTCCAGGTCCGCGGCGAGCTCGTCCGCGGGCACCGGCAGGACCGTCGGGGGCAGCACGACCGGGCTCCCGAGACGCCCGGCCTGCGCACGACCGACGCGCGCCCGCGCCGGGGTGGTCCGGGCCAGCACGGCCTCGGGGTCGCGGACGCCGATGACGAGCATCGACCCCCCGCGGGTGGGCAGGACGTCGATCGTCCCGAGCTCCGACCAGGGCAGGAACCCGGCGGCGACGATCGACCCGCCGTCGTCGATCCCCTCGCGGGTCGCGACCAGCAGCGGCTTTCCCCGGGCCAGGCGCAGCGCGGCCCGCACGGCGCCGGCCCCGAAGAACACGACGAGCACGGCGCCGAGGACGAGGTTCGCGGTGCCGCCGACGAGCAGCAGCCAGACGCCGGCGAGGACGCCGATCACGCCGGTCACGAGCGTGACGACGGGGGCGGTGCGGGGGGCGCGGACCTCGAGGCGGTCCGGGTCGCGGATCACGGGCGGGCTCATGCGCACCATCGCCGGTGGTCGGCGCGCAGGTCGCGGTCGGCGACGGCCTCGACGCCGGCCCGCTGCGCACGGGCGATCGTGCGGGCGGTGGTGTTCCCGTCGGCGACCCCGGTGGGGAGCCACACCGCCCGTCCGCCGACCGCGGCGACCTCGTCCACCACCGCCCCCCAGGCCGCCGGCGCCCGACAGACGACGACGAGGTCGGGCGTCGGGACGTCGGCGAGCCGCGGGGCGCAGAGGCGTCCGAGCGTCTCCACGACGTGCGGGTTGACCAGATCGACGGTCCAGGCCGTCCGGTCGAGCAGGTAGGCGGCGAGCCGGAAGCTGGGCCGGTTGAAGCGGTCGGAGACGCCGAGCACCGCCACCCGCCGCACGCTCGTCAGCAGCGCGCCCACGGCGGCGTCGTCCACGAGCCCCGTCCCCGATCTCACGTCGCCATCCTCCCGCATCCCACGTGCGTACTTTCCTGCGCCGATCACTACGCGGAACCAAGACTCCGCCTTCATCACGCGGCGGACGCCGTAACCCCAATTCCGCACCAGGCTCTACGACGTCGAGAACTGCGAGGTCATCTGCTCGACCAACGCGATCGAGAGCCTCGACACCCGCTACCGCCTTCGCGATCGCCTTCCCCAGCCGTATCGTCCCGTCAACCACCAACTGACCCATCGACGCCAGTTGCACCCGAAGTCGGACCGCCCCGCCGACGCGGCGGCGGCGTGGTCACCCTCGGTCCTCGTGTTCCTAGACGGGCCCGTCGCGGTGGGTGAGCCCCACGGTCACGGCGATTACCGCCATCGCTGCGCCGACCACGACCATGCCGACGTGCATGCCGGTGACGATCGACCCGCTGGTCTCCGCGATCGCGCCGAGGACGGCGACGCCCATCACCCCGCCGACCTGCCGACTCGCGTTGAAGACGCCGCTGCCGGTGCCGGCGAGGTCCGAGGGCGTGGCGACGACCGCCAGCGACGCGGTCGGGGGAAGAGTCAGACCGCTCCACGTCCCCTGCAGGACGAGGGCGAGCCCGAGTATCCAGTACGGCGACGACCCGTCGACCGCGAGCATGAGCACGGCCCCCGGGACGCCGACCAGCGCTCCGAGCGCGACCGGGCGTCGCAGCCCGTGGCGAACCATGAGCCGGCTCGTGAGCAGGGGCGGCAACGCCGCAGTGGCCACGGTGAGCGGCAGGAGCTGAACGCCCGCGGACAGTGCGCTGGTCGGGTGCACCGTCTGCAGGTAGAGCGGGAGGAGGAAGAGCGTTCCGAAGAATCCGAACTGGAACACGAGGCCGTTGACGGTGGCCACGACGAAGGACCGGTCGGCGAACAGGCGCGGGGGCACCAGCGGGTGCTCGGTGCGCCGTGCCCCGGCCACCAGCGCCGCTCCCGCCAGCAGGCCGAGCGCGAAGGCGCCGATGATCACCAGGGATCCCCAGCCGAAGTGCGCGCCCTCCATGAGCCCGAACGCGAGGCCACCCATCGTCAGCACGGTCAGGACCTGCCCCGGAAGGTCGAAACGCCGGCCGGTGGTGTGCGGCATCGCGGGGATCGTCCGTGCCACCATCCACCACACGGCCAGGCTGATCGGAACGTTGATCAGAAAGATGGCCTCCCAGCCCAGGGTGTCGATGAGCAAGCCCGCCACGAGGGGCCCGGTCGCGAGTGCCACCGCGCCGGTGCTGCCCCACACCGCGATCGCGCGGGCCCGTTCGCCCCGCTCGACATAGAGGTGTGGGATCAATCCGAGCAGGGACGGCAACAGGACCGCGGCGGTCATGCCCTGCAGCACTCTGGCGACGACGAGCAGCGCCACCGACGGAGCGAGCGCGCAGGCGAGCGACGTGGCGGCGAAGCCGAGCACCCCGAGGCGATAGACACGGTCGTGACCGAGCCGGTCACCGACCACACCTCCGGACAGGATCAGCACCGCCACGGTGAGGGTGTACGCGTTGATCACCCACAGGAGCTCCGCGAGGCCACCGCCGAGCGAGGCGCCGATGTGCGGCAGCGCCAGGTTGACGATGTTCGTGTCCATCATGATGACGAAGTTGCCGAGGCACACAGCCGTGAAGCCGATCGCGCGCCGGCGCCGTGTCGTCGGGCCGACCACGCCCGTCCCGGGGGACGTGTCCGTCGAACGGGCCGGGTCCGGCGCGGTCATCGGGCTCCGATCGGGCGGGGTGGGTGGATGGCGCGACCTGGCTCCCGCGCTGTGCCCAGCCTGGATTCGATGCTCAACCGTGCCTATGTCGCAGGCGACGAAAGACAGGCGCTGTAGTCGGTGAGATCCACGAACCGGCCGTTCATCCGGCCGTGGGTGGTCTGCGGTCGCCGGTCCCGTCGGCGGGGCCGACCACCTCGCCGGGGTGAGGACGGCATGCGGGTCGAGCGCGGTCTTCACTACCCGGTGCAACCCCAGGACCGCCGGTGAGCCCCGTCTCGAGCGGTGATGAACTGGTCGGGGCCCAGGTGCTGCGCGAGCGACGACACGAGGTCCATGCCTCTCTACGATCCGAGAGCGAGTGGCGGGGAAGAACGGTGCGAACGACGAAATCCGGTCGCCACCGTCGGGTGAACACACGAGAGGCGCGCGGTGCCGGCCGACGAGCACGAAGGTCCCGACGAGGGCGACTGGGCACCGGTGAGCGAGCTCTGCCGCCAGGTGTCGGCGGACCTGCCGACGCTCGTGCCCGTGATCGTCGAGAACATCCGCGCCACGTGCCCTCGCTACGCCGCGGTCCCGCGAGCCGATCACGTCCGCCACGTCCACGACCAGTTCGACGGCCTCCTCAGCGGGCTCGGTGCCCGTCGCCCGCCCACCGCGCGGCAGACCGAGCGGGCCCGGGACCTGGGATGGGAACGGGCGCGGCAGGGCGTGCCGGTGGAGGAGGTGATCGCCGCCTACCACGTCGGTTACCGGGAGCTGTGGAACGTCCTGCTGGAACGTGCCGGGGACGGCGACGACGCGCTCAGGTTGCGCCTCGTACGTCTCGTCGACCTGGTCTGGACGTGGATCCGGGTGATCTCGAGCGCTTCGGCGGACGCGCACGGTGAAGCGAGTCGCGCCCTGCAGACGGCCCGCGTCACCCTCGCCCACCGCTTCCTCGAAGCGCTGCGGGCGGGGGAGGTGGTCTCGGATGACGCCGTGGACCTCGCTCGCGCGCTCGGGTTCTCCGCCGACGGCATCTTCCAGGCGGTGTGCCTGCCGCTGGACGCGCGACCCGAGGACCTGCTCGATCCGGTCGCGCGCCGACTCGAACGCTTACCAGGCGTGGTGGCGGTTGCGGCGCGGGAGGCCTACGCCGTCGTGGTGTTCCAAGGCCTCGAGGCGGACGACGTCGTCGTGGCCGTGCACGCGGCTCGCCCCGACTCACCCCTCGGAGTCGGCCTGCCGCGTCAGGGCCCCCTGGGCGCCGAGTCGACCGTGGTGGACGCTGAACGAGCGCTGGCGGTGGCGCTGCTCGATGGCTCGGTCGCGCGTTTCGAGGACGAGTGGTTGCCGGCCACCCTGCTGCCGCACCGGCGACGGCTGGCCCCGCTCCTGGAGGTCCCGGAGGGTCTCGGGGCTGCCCACCGGCATCTCGCGGACGCAGTCCGGGCCTACGCGCAGCACGGCTTCTCGGTCACGGCCGGTGGCCGCGGGGCCCACCTCCACCCGAACACGATGCGGTACCGCCTCGACCGGTGGCGCGCCGTCACCGGGTGGGATCCGCGTACCCCGTCGGGCCTGGTGGCGTCGTTAGTGGCCCTTCGCCTCTTCCCGACCGGTGAAGCCGGTGACCCGGGACGCGAGCTGCCACCAAGGTCGTAGCCGGGTGGCACCTTGCGCTCCCCGTCGACTCGACCTTCGATCCTCACGTGACGTGGTCGCCCGGTCGCAGACTGGACCACCGGGACCTGCAACGGCGCACGTCCCTCAGCACGGAGCCCCGGTGCATGAGGGAGGGACCCCCAAGGTGTCGACGACAGGAACTGCCGAACGGCCCGTCTTCCGCTACTTCGAGGGATACGCGGTCAGCAGCGTGCTGGCCTCACTGGAGATGACAGGCGTCCTTGCGTCCCTTCGGGACCAGGGTCTGACCCACGACGCGATCGACAGGTTCGGCGGCGACCGCGCGAACCTGCTGCTCGCGAGCCTCCGCTTTCTCGCCGACCGCGGACTGGTCGCCGAGTCGGACGGGGCCTTCGGGCTCACCGCGCTCGGAGTCGACGTCGACCGCGATATCGGCTACCTGGTCTGGCTCGTCGGCGGTTACGGAGAGCCGCTGCGGCGCACCGACGCGTTCATCGAGGGATCCGCGCGCTACGGCGACGACTTCCCCCGCGACGGCCGATGGGTCGCCGACGGGTCGGCGATCATCGGGGGCGACGACGTGGTACCGGTGGCGATGGGCCTCATCGAGCGCCATGGCTTCGGCAACGTTCTGGACCTCGGGTGCGGCAACGCGCGGTTCCTCGTGAACGTCTGCCGCACCTTCGGGGCTCGCGGGGTCGGTGTCGACCTGAGCCCCGCGGCGTGCGCCGAGGCCGAGAAGGTGATCGGCGAGGCTGGCATGGCCGACACGGTGCGGGTGGAGGTGGGCGACGCCGGTGCCCTCGACCGGATCTCCGGCCTCGAGGACATCGATCTGGTGGTGGCCTTCTTCCTGCTCCACGAGATCTTGGCGGGCGGGCGCGACGTGCTCGTCGACTACCTGCGCTCGATGGGCAAGCAGTTGCCCAGCGGCGCCAGCCTGCTGATCGCGGAGATCGAGCCGCCGCGCCCGGACGGCGGCCACGACCAGTACTTCACCCCCGAGTTCGGCTACGTGCACGCGATCATGCGGCAGCACCTGATCACGGGTGACGAATGGTCCTCGGTGCTCGGTGACGCAGGGTTCTCCGTCACCGAGCTCGTCCCGAGCGGGATGCCGGGCGGGATTCTCGTCCTGGCCAGGAAGCAGGACTGATGACACTGCACCTGGCGAACGACCGGGCCGCGCCCGGTGAGCAACCCGGCACGACCGATCAGCTGCAGGCTGCGATCGTCGGCACCGGCAACGTCGGCGCCGACCTCCTGCTGAAGGTCATCGCGTCTCCGTCGCTGCGATGCACGATGTTCGCGGGGCGCCGGCTCGACTCGCCCGGCGTGGAGATGGCGCGCTCGCGGGGCGTGCCCGTCAGCGACCGCGGCCTGGAGGCGGTCCTCCAGGCCCGCGACGACATCGACCTCGTGTTCGACGCGACATCGGCCCGCGACGCCACGCGCCACTGGGCCGCCCTGAAGGCGGTCGGGCTGCCGATGATCGACTTGACGCCCGCGAAGCTGGGCCGCTTCTGCGTCCCGGCACTCAACCTCGGCGACCGGCTCGACGACGACTACGTCAGCATGGTGACCTGCGGCGGCCAGGCAGCCGTCCCGATGGCGAGCGCCCTGGCCCGAACCATCCCGGAGCTCGCCTACCTGGAGATCGCATCCACCAGCGCGTCGGGCAGTGTCGGCCCGGCCACCCGCGCCAACATCGATGAGTACGTCATGACCACCGAGAGCGCCACCCGTGAGTTCTCCGGGGTCGGCAACACGAAGACCATCCTCGTCATCAACCCGGCGGAGCCGGGTTCCATCATGCGGAACACCGTGGCCGTCACCGCTCCCGGTGAGGTCGACCTCGACGCGGTGACGACGGCGGCCGCCGACGCGGAGAAGGAGATCCAGTCCTACGTTCCTGGTTACCGGATCGTAGTGCCGCCGGTGCGCACCGGTGACCGTGTCCTCCTGACCGTCGAGGTCGAGGGCCGCGGTGACTGGCTCCCGCCCTACGCCGGCAATCTGGACATCATCGACTGCGCCGGGATCGCGCTGGCCGAAGCCCGCGCCCGGAGCCGGATGGAGGCGGCATGACCACGACCGAGGAACTGGCATCCCTGACCATCTGCGACTCGACGTTGCGCGACGGCAGCCACGCAGTTGCCCACCAGCTCGGTGTCGCCGACATCCGGGCCTACGCGAACGCTGCCGACCGGGCTGGGGTCGACGTGGTGGAGGTGGGGCACGGCAACGGCATCGGCGCGTCCTCGCTGCAGGTCGGCCTGGCCGCCGTCGACGACGCCACCATGCTGCGCACCGCCAAGGAGCAGCTGCGCACCGCCAAGCTCGGGGTGCTGTCCATCCCCGGCTTCTCATGCGTGGAGCGCGACCTGAAGCCAGCGATCGACTGCGGGGTGGACGAGGTCCGCGTGGGCACGCACTGCACGGAGGCCGACGTCACCCTCCAGCAGATCTCCCTGCTCGCAGACATGGGGGTGTCGGTCAAGGCAGTCCTCATGATGAGCCATATGGCCTGCGCGGTCACCTTGCTCGAGCAAGCTCGGATGATGGAGGAACACGGAGCCGCGGCGGTCGTCCTCATGGACAGCGCCGGGGCGTACACGACCTCCGACGTCCGCGAGAAGGTCGGGCTCCTCGTCGAGGGGCTCGACGGGGAGGTCGGGTTCCACGCGCACAACAACCTCGGTCTGGCTGTGGCGAACAGTCTCACCGCGCTCGACGCCGGCGCCACGATCATCGATGTCACTGCGCGCGGCTTCGGAGCCGGCGCGGGCAACACCCCGCTCGAGCTGGTGGCCGCGAACTTTCGCGTCGACCAGGTCGGCTGCGGGATCAACCTGTTCGAGGCGATGGACGCCGCGGAACTCGCCGAGTCGTCCTTCGTCAAGCGGGTGCCGACCAACGACGGCGTCACGATCACCAGCGGGATCGCGGGCGTGTTCTCGGGCT
Source organism: Actinomycetospora sp. 2LY8.5 (assembly GCF_057180585.1). Taxonomy (NCBI): domain Bacteria; kingdom Bacillati; phylum Actinomycetota; class Actinomycetes; order Pseudonocardiales; family Pseudonocardiaceae; genus Actinomycetospora; species Actinomycetospora sp. 2LY8.5. The sequence continues at coordinate 20,963 of NZ_JBXUHE010000038.1, read as the reverse complement.
TCGCCGGCCCCACGCGCAAGGCGGGCGAGCTCTTCGAGGTCGATCCCCGCGAGATCCTCATGGAGCTCGGTCACCGGCGGGTCGTCGCCGGTCAGGAGGACACCATCGTCGAGGTCGCCATGGGCATCGCCCGGTCACGCGACGCGGCGCCGGCCGGCACGCCCCGCGGTCGGCTGGCCAGCTGAAAGGGAGCCGGACATGACCGAGACACGTGAACCGTGTTGCCCGTCGGACGTCATCGAGATCGTGCGAGGACAGGCCACAGAAGCCGATGTGGCGGCCCTGGCCGCCGCCTTGGGCCTGCGCCACACGGGCGGCACGTGCGAACGTGCCGGCCAGCTCGCGGGCGCCGTGACCTCGTCGACCCACGAGGACGCGACACCCTGGACGTGCGCCGGGTGACGTCGTGATCACGCAACACCACACGATCACGACTCCGCGCGGCGGGGGCCCGATCCAGCTGGATCCGGCCCCCGCCGTGCTTCGTACCCGGTCCTTCTTCGTACCCGGTTGGGATCACACCCCGGGCACGAAGAAGTGGCTGCGGCGCAGGCGGATGGCCCCGTCCTCGATGAGGTATGCGTCCGCGAACCCGAGAGTCACGTGGTGGCCGTCGGAGCGGACCGCCTCGATCCGGCCCCAGCTCGCCGCTCGTGAGTCCTCGACCGCCGTGCCGTCGAGCGTGTGGCGTCCGTCGGCGATGACCCGCTCCTCGCGGTAGAACCGCATCACCCGGTCCCGACCCTCGAAGGGCTCATAGCCCGGCCGCTCATAGACGATCCCGGGGTGGAAGAACGTGGCGAGCCGGTCCCACTCTCCGGCATCGATCACAGCGAACATGTCTCGGAGCCATCGGCCCGTCACCGGCGAGGGCGCGGTGGTCGGGTGGGGTGTCATGGCGCGGACCTCCCGTGCCGGGTGCTGGGTCTCGTCCACGCTAAGAACGTGCCCGCCCGCCGGTAAGCGACGGACGTCGTAGCTTCCGTGGGCGCAAGGTCGTAGTGGAACTTGCGGCCCGCATCCAGTGGGGGTCCCGATGAGGGTCAGAGTGTCTCGCTCGACCCGGTGGCCACGGGGTCGCGCCAGATGTCCATCGGCACGGCCCGCGCCCCGTGACCGGCTTCGTCGAGGACGCGGCCCATGAGCTTGAGGTGGCGCAGCGTCAGCAGCCGCTCGGCCACGTGCAGGCCCGGGACCCGCTGGGCAATCTCCAGCTCGAGGTTCTGCAACTCGTCGGCGGAGGAGAGCCAGACGGTCAGGACGAGGTTGCCCGGCCCGGTGACCGCTGCGCACATCCGGGTCTGCGGAAGCCCGCCGAGCATCCGGGCGGTCTCGGTGAGCTCGGTCGGCGGGACCTCGATCCAGAGCGTGGCCTCGACGGGAGCCCCGGCGGTGTGATGGGACAGCTCGCAGCGCAGGGCGAACGTCCCCGCCTCGAGGTGACGCCGCAGACGGCGGCGGACGGTGCTCGGGCTGGTGGCGGTCCGCACCGTGAGCTGCTCGATGGAGGCCCGGCCGTTCTCGCTGAGGGCCAGCACCAGCGACCGGTCCGCAGTCGAGAGCGGGACGGGCGAGGTCCGCCGGACCGCCGGCACCGCCAAGGCCTGCTGCTGGGCGGGGTCGAGCGACCGAAGCCGCCAGCGGCTGCCCTCGGCGTACATGGCCGAGACCACCGAGACTCGGCTGGTCAGCACACCGGGCAGCAGGTTGAGCCGGCCGACGAGGTAGCGGGAGAGCATGCCGAGATCGGCCACCCACAGGCCGACCAGAAGGTCGGAAGTTCCCACTGTGTGCGAGACCGTCACCGCGTGCGGGTCGTCGACAAGGGCCTCGGCGACCTCGATGACCTGGTGGGCCGTACAGCGCACTGTGACCAGTGCGTAGGGCAGGGTCTGCATCAGCGGTGGCGCACAGTAGGCGGTCACCCACGCGTCCCCGTGGGCAGTCAGCCGCTCCCAGCGCCGAGACGCGGTGACCGGGTTCACCCCCAGGACCTCGCCCACACGGGTCCAGGACGCCCGGGGCGCGATCTGCAGTGCGTGCACGAGTGCGAGGTCCGTCTCGTCGAGGTGACGCATTTCCTGCACGAACGTCCTCCGATGTGGCGATAAAGCGCGAGATCGACCCGCGGGAACGAACACCAGGCAGCATCGGCGGCGAACCGAGCATGGGCCGAGGGCGCATCGCTGCGTGTCGAGACGGAGATGAATTTACCGAACGCACGTCTCGTGAACGGCCCGTAAATCGAGTGATCACTCGAGGGAGATGGTCGCCTGTGCCCCGTCCACATTCCCTTCCGGTCGAGATGGCCGACCCGTCGATTGCCGCCCGTCTCGATCGCATGCCGCTGACGCGACTGCACGTCGTCGCCGTGGTATCGGTCGGTCTCGGGCTGTTCTTCGACACCTACGAGGTCTTCCTGTCCGGCACCTTGTCTGCGGTGCTCCGGGAGGAGTACGCCCTCAGCGGGAACCCGCTGGCACTGGTCCTGGCGAGCGCTTTCATCGGACAGTTCTTCGGTGCACTTCTGCTCGGCCGCCTGGCCGACCGGATCGGTCGTCGCCGGGCTTTCATGCTGAATCTGGCGATCTACTCCCTGTTCTCGTTCCTGGGCGGACTGTCGCCCTCGGTCGAGTTCCTGATCGCCACCCGATTCCTCGCCGGTCTCGGACTCGGCGCCGAACTCGCCCTGGCCGACACCTATCTCTCCGATCTCCTGCCGGCCCGGCTGCGCGGCAAGTGGGTGGCGGGCGCCTACACCCTCGGGTTCATGGGAGTGCCCGCGGCGGGCTTCCTCGCGCTGGGACTCGTACCGACCACCCCCTTCGGCGTCGACGGATGGCGATGGATGTTCTTCCTCGGCGGCCTCGGTGCGCTCCTCGTCTGGGCGCTGCGCCGCACTCTGCCCGAGTCGCCGCGCTGGCTGGAGTCGGTCGGGCGTGAGGCGCAGGCCGAGGCGGTCATGGACCGCTGGGAGGAGGACGCCCGCCGCGCCGGGCACACACTGCCCCCGCCAGAGCCCACGGCGCCGCGACCCATGGTGGTCGCGCGTCCGAACGGGGCCCGCATGCTGTTCTCCGCGCGCTTCCGCCGCCGCACCGTGATGGCCTGGATCCTCAACGTCGGATCCGCCTTCGGCTACTACGGGTTCGGCACGATCGCCCCGCTGGTCCTCGTGGCGAACGGGTTCCCGATCGTGAGCTCCCTGCTCTACCTGGCGCTGACCTACATCGGCTATCCCGTGGGATCGGCGCTCTCGCTCCCGATCATGGAGCGGGTCGAGCGGAAGGTCCTCATCGCCGCGACAGCAGCGGGGATGGGCGTCACCGGGCTGATGTTCGGATTCGCGACATCACCGGTCGCCGCCGTGGCCTGGGGCTTCGCCTTCACAGTGATCAGCAACGTGTTCTCCAACGCGTACCACGTCTACCAGGGCGAGCTGTATCCGACGCCGATGCGCGCCACCGGGTCCGGCGCGGCCTACTCGGTGAGCCGCCTGACCACGGCCGTCCTCCCGTTCGTGCTCCTGCCGGCGCTGGCAGTGGGATCGGGCTTCGTGTTCGGCATCGTGGCGGTCGCGCTGGCTGTCCTCATCGGCAATGTCCTCCTGCTCGGTCCACGGACTACCGGTGTCGAGCTCGAGCGAGCGACCCAGGAGTCGGACGCACGAGGCCGTGAGCCCGACGGCGACGCGGGTGGCGCCCAGTCCGTTCACTCCGCCCTGGAGGGTCGCCGTGACTGACACGACAGAGTGGGCTGCGGCCACGGGTCCTCGGCCGTCAGGCGGGACCGTTCTCACCGGTCCGGCAGCCGCCGACGAGGCGGTCCGGATCTGCAGCGAGCTGATGAGGATCGACACGTCCAACTTCGGCGATGACAGGGGGCCCGGCGAGCGCCGGGCGGCCGAGTACGTGGCCGGCCTCTTGAGCGAGGTCGGCCTCGCGGTGGAGATGATCGAGCCGAAGCCCGGCCGCACCACGGCCGTGGTCCGCTGGGCGGGAGTCCGCCCCGAGCGACCGGGACTGCTGGTCCACGCCCACACCGATGTGGTCCCCGCCGAGCGGTCGGCATGGACCCGTCATCCCTTCGGCGGGGAGATCGCCGACGGGTGCCTGTGGGGTCGGGGCGCGGTGGACATGAAGTACTTCGCCGCGCAAGTCCTTGCCGTGGTTCGGGATCGAGTTCGTACGAACCGGCCCCCCGCCCGTGACACGGTGCTCGCCTTCGTCGCCGACGAGGAGAACGGCGGGCGGCTCGGGGCGCGCTGGCTCGTCGAGCACCGGCCCGAACTGTTCGCCGGGTGTTCCGAGGCCATCGGAGAGGTCGGCGGATACTCCTCCACGCTGCCCGACGGCGAACGCCTCTACCTGGTCGAAAGCGCCCAGAAAGGAGTCATCTGGTTTCGGGTCACGGCGCTGGGAGTCGCCGGTCACGCCTCGATGCTCTCGCCGCGGAACAGCATCGTCGAACTGGCCGAACTGGTGTCCCGCATCGGGCGTCACGACTTCGGTGTCCAGCTCGTCCCGACAACCCGAGTTCTGCTAGAGACGCTCGCCCGACGTCTCGGCCGGCCGGTGGACCCGGACGATCCGGAGCCCTTGCTCGCCGAGCTCGGACCGCTCGAGCGTCTGCTCGGCGCGTCCCTGCGCAACGTCGCCTCGCCGACCCTCATCGAAGGCGGCAACAAGACGAACGTCATCCCGGGACAGGCGTCGGTCCAGGTCGACTGCCGGTTCCTTCCGGGGCACGAGGACGAGTTCATCGAGAGATTCCGCGCTGTGGTGGGCCCGGACGCCACCTGCGAGACGATCCACCACGACATCTCCGTGGAGTCGCGGTTCGCGGGACCGGCGGTGGACGCGATCTCCGCCAGCCTGCGCTCTCGCGACCCGCACGCCGAGGTCGTGCCCTACCTGCTGCCGGCCGGTACGGACGCGAAGCACTTCTCCCGCCTGGGCATCGAGTGCTTCGGGTTCGCGCCACTTCGCCTCCCGCCCGGCTTCGACTTCGCGGCGGCCTTCCACGCCGTGGACGAACGCGTGCCCGTCGACGCCGTGCGGTTCGGCACCGGGGTGCTGGACACCTTCTTTGACCTGTGCTGATCCCCGCCGTCGCCGACCGTCCCGACCACGAGGTGTTTCATGCTGCGAACATCGATCCTGCCCCTGCAGGGCACACGAGCCGGGGCGGCCTCGGAATCCCCCGACGCCGCCGGCCCGAGGTCGTCCTGGAAAGCCCGGCTCGAAGACAATTCGGTGCGGCTGGTGCTCGCCGACCACAACATCCTGCTCCGCGAGGGCATCGCCCAGATGTGCCGGCAGGAGCCTGACCTGCGGGTGGTCGGTCAGGTCGAACACGCCGACCAGATCGTCGCGACAGTCCGCCGCGAGCGTCCGCACGTCGTGCTGCTGTCGGCCGAGTTGCCGGGGCCGGGACTGGAGCGCGTCCTCGATCAGCTTGCTGAGCTGGGCCCCGCGGCCCCGCGGGTGGCCGCGGTCGGCGTTCGCGACGACGCACGCCTGCTCAGCAGGCTCGTGACTACCGGCATCCACGCCTACCTGCCGCCGTCCTCGACACGGGCCGAGCTGATCGCGGTGATCCGCGCGGTCCGCGACCGCGACGACCACGTCGTGCTCGCCGGGTCGCGCGCCTCGATGATCCGGCTGGCCGCTCCACCACCCGGACCGTTGTCGCGGCGTGAGCTCGAGGTGCTCGACCTCGTCGCCCAGGGTCTCGGCAACGCCCAGATCGCCGGCCGCCTCCACATCAGCGAGGCCACCGTGAAGCGCCACCTGACGAACGTCTACGTGAAGCTGGACGTGCGCTCGCGCACGAACGCGATCAACAAGGCGCGTGCGCTGTGTCTACTGTGAATCCCGCGGTCAAGGCGCGGGCCCTCTACGAAGCGCGCCGCACGCGCACCCCGATCGCGCCGTTCACCGACGCCGAACCCGGGCTCGGCACGATCGACGGCTACGCCGTGCAGCAGGAGCTGGTGTCGCTGCTGCTGGCGACGAGCTGATGGACACCGGGGCGGGCGCGGCCGCACTCGGGGACCCGCTGGCAGTGGTGGCGTGGCTCGCCGACACCCTGGGCGAGCTCGGGGTCGGGCTCGAGCCCGACCATCTGATCATGACTGGCGCCCTACATGCGGTCGTCCCGATGCTCGCGGGCGACGAGTTCCGTGCCGAGTTCGACCGGCTGGGGTCGGTCACGATCCGGGTCGGTTGACCGATGCGGCCGTCCGACCGTCCGAACAGGACCCGTTACCGCCGGGACCCGCACATCACCGGGCTCAGCGTGATGAGTGCCGACCTGCGCACCCACCGTTACGCCCCCCATCGCCACGACGGTTTCGTCGTCGCCGTCACCGAGCGCGGCGGCTCGGTCGTCCGCGGCGGCGGCACGGAGGGGGAGACCCACAGAGGCGTGCTCTCGGTGTTCAACCCCTTCGAAAGCCACGACGGAAAGATGGGCACGAGCCCGCGGTGGCTGCACCGTTCGGTCTATCTCGAGGGCGAGGCCTGCGGCGAGGTGGCCATAGCACTCGGAATCGAGGAGCTACCCCACGTACGTGACACGTTCCTGAGCGACGGTGTGCTGATCGCGGGCTTCCTGGATCTGCACCGCGCTCTCGACGCCCGGCGCGATCTGCTGCACGCGCGGGAGCTGCTCGTCCGGAGCTTCGGGCTGCTGTTCGCCCGGTACGCCGACGGCGGTCGGCGCCCCTTGTTCGGCCACCGCGACCGTCGGCGGTTGGCGGCGGCCGTCGCCATGCTCCGCGCCGACCTCGTCGCGCCCCCCTCGCTCGGGGTGATGGCGGCCGCGCTCGACCTGAGCGAGTTCCAGCTGGCTGGGGTGTTCAAGCGGACGACCGGGCTCACCCCGCATCGGTACCTCACACAGCTGCGCCTCGACGCCGCTCGTCGGGCGCTCGGCCGCGGCGAGCCGATCGCCGAGGTCGCCACCGGCGTCGGCTTCTACGACCAGAGCGCCCTGACGAATCACTTCAGACGCTGCTACGCGCTCACTCCGCAGCAGTTCGCGGCCGCCGCCCGGGCATGATCTCCGGGCAACACCGGTCAGCGACGCGAGGCGGCCGCGACACGCTCCTCGGCGATAGTGCGCGCCGCCGCGCTGGTGGGTCTCCCGTCCGCCGCCGACCTCCTGAAGATCTCGGCGAGGGTTTCGCCGATGGCGTCCACGCGCCGGTGGACGTCTTCCCACTCCAGGGTCCCGGAGCGCTCCATCGCGAGCTGGATCATCCCGCCGGCGTTGGCGACGAAGTCCGGAGCGTAGAGCACTCCTCGTGCGTGCAGGGCCGCACCGTGCCGGACCTCGTCGCCGAGCTGGTTGTTCGCGGCGCCTGCCACCACCGGGGCAGCGAGCCGGTCGAGGCTCACGTCGTCGATCACCGCGCCGAGGGCGCACGGAGCGAAGACGTCGACCTTCTCCTCCAGCACGGCGTCCACCGCGCAGGGCGCGGCGCCGAACGCGTCGGTCGCGGCCCTCACGAGGTCGTCGCGGATATCGGCGACGACGAGTTCCGCCCCCTCCGCGGAGAGAAGGGAGCAGAGGTTCCACCCGACATTGCCCAGTCCCTGGACCGCGACCTTCACCCCGGCGAGGTCGGGGGCGCCTAACCGGTGCCGGAGGGCCGCGGCGACGGCGGCCCGGCAGCCTCTTGCGGTGCTCGGCGAGGGATCGCCGCTCCCGCCCATCGCGGGAGGCATGCCCATGACATGCGGCGTGACGCGACGGATGGCAGCCATGTCCTCGACGGTCGTGCCGACGTCCTCGCCAGTGACGTACCGCCCACCGAGCGCGTCGACCGCCCGGCCGATGCCCTCCAACAGTGCCGCGCTCTTGTCGCGGACCGGGTCGGCGAGGACGACCATCTTGCCGCCGCCGTAGGGCAGGCCGGCGACGGCTGCCTTCGCCGTCATGCCCCGGCTCAGGCGAAGCACGTCGTGCAGTGCCGCGGACTCGTCGGCGTAGGGCCGGATGCGGCAGCCGCCGAGCGCCGGCCCCAGGGCAGTGCTGTGGACGGCGATGATGGCGCGCAGCCCGGGCGTCGGCGCGAAGACCACCAGCTCGTGGTGGTCGAGGTCGGGTGATGTGAAGAGCCCGGGCGCGGGAGGCGAGAGCGTCGTCATGCCCCCAGCGTGGGCCGCGCTGGAGGCAGGTGTCTTGGTCGAAACCGAAGCTTGCACGGGACGGTGCGAGCGGGCCACGCGGCCCATCCTCGCTACCGAAATCGAAGATCCACTCCTGCGACACGCTGATCTTGCAACAGGCTCGAAAGTGCTCACAAGGCGGAGAACTTGCGTCCCGCGGGGGTCGCCCACAGAGTCGTCCGGTGGCCACGGTCGATCTGCCCTCCCCCCGCACCCGCCCGGAGACCGCGGCGGAAGCGCTCGAACGGACTCTCCGGGAGCGTGTCGACGGCGAGGTCCGCTTCGACAACGGGTCGCGCGCCGCCTACGCCGTCGACGCCTCGAACTACCGTCAGGTCCCGATCGGCGTCGTCGTCCCGCGCTCGATCGACGCCGGCGTCGAGGCGCTGGCCGTGTGCCGCGAGCACGACGTGCCCGTGCTGTCCCGCGGCGGCGGCACGAGCCTCGCGGGTCAGTGCTGCAACGCGGCCGTGGTGATCGACTGGTCGAAGTACTGCACGCGGATCGTGTCCGTGGACGAGGACGCCCGCACCTGCGTCGTCGAGCCGGGGATCAAGCTCGACGACCTCAACGCCGCGCTCCCCGGCCGCCTGATCTACGGCCCGAAGCCCGCGACGCACGTGAGCTGCACGCTCGGCGGGATGATCGGCAACAACTCCTGCGGCTCGACCGCACAGGTGTTCGGCAAGGTCGCCGACAACGTCCGGCGTCTCGAGGTGCTCACCTACGACGGGCTGCGCATGTGGGTCGGGCCGACGACCGAGGAGGAGTACGCGGCGATCCAGGCCGCGGGCGGGCGGCGCGCGGAGATCTACCGGGGCCTGCGCGCGATCGCCGAGGACCACGCGGGGCTCGTCGCGGAGCGCTTCCCCGACATCCCGCGGCGCGTCTCGGGCTACAACCTCGACGACCTCGTGCCCGGGCCGGATGTCGACGGCTCGGGCTTCCACCTCGCCCGCGCGCTCGTGGGCTCGGAGTCGACGCTGGTCACGGTGCTGCACGCCGAGCTGGACCTGGTCACCGAGGCCCCGCACACCGCGCTGGTCGTGCTCGGGTTCGACGACGTCGTCGCCGCCGCGCGCTGCGTCGACGCGATCCTGCCCCACGCCCCGCACTTCCTGGAGTGCATCGACCGCAACATCGTCGAGTTCCAGCGCGCCCGGGGCGTGCACCAGCGCGCGATGGCCGCGATGCCCGAGGGCCACAGCTGGCTGATGGTGCAGATCCGGGACGAGGATCCGTCACGGGTCATCTCCCGCGCCGAGGCGTTGGCCTCGGCGCTCGACGACCACGGGCCCAGCATCCTCACCGTCACCGACCGCGCCGAGCAGGCCGAGCTGTTCGCGATCCGCGAGTCCGCGCTCGCCGTGTCCGCCCGCGACCCGCGCACCGGCGTCGACAACTACGAGGGCTGGGAGGACGCCGCCCTGCCCACCGACCGGCTCGGCGACTACCTCGCCGAGTGGGTCGCGCTGCTCGAGGAGTACGGCTTCACCGAGAGCACCGCGATCTACGGGCACTTCGGGCACGGCTGCATCCACACCCGCATCCCGTTCGACCTCAACTCGCCCGCCGGGGTCGCGGACTACCGCACGTTCATGGAGCGCTCGGCCGACCTCTGTGTGACGTACGGCGGCTCGCTGTCGGGCGAGCACGGCGACGGGCAGTCGCGCGGCGAGCTGCTCGAGCGGATGTACGGCCCGGAACTGGTAGCGGCCTTCGAGTCGGTGAAGGCGCTGTTCGACCCCCGCCACCGCATGAACCCCGGCAAGGTCGTGCACCCCTACCGCCTCGACGAGCACCTGCACGTCGGGGCCGACTACGCCCCCGCCGACCCGGCGCCGACGTTCGCGTACCCCTCCGACGACGGCCGCTTCACCCGCGCCGTCGAACGATGCATCGGCGTCGGCCGCTGCCGGCGCACCGACGGGGACGTCATGTGCCCCTCGTACCGCGTCACCGGCGAGGAGCACCACTCCACGCGCGGGCGCTCGCGGCTGCTCCGGGAGATGCTGCGCGGCCACGCCGACTCGCCGATCCGCGACGGCTGGCGCTCCACCGAGGTCCGCGACGCCCTCGACCTCTGCCTGGCGTGCAAGGGCTGCCTGTCGGACTGCCCGGTCAACGTCGACATGGCGACCTACAAGGCCGAGTTCCTGCACCACCACTACGCGAAGCGGCCGTGGCGCCGGCCGCGCTCGCACCTGTCGATGGGTTGGTTGCCCGCGCTCTCCCGGGTCGCGTCACCGCTCGCGCCGCTGGTCAACCGGGTGACGTCGTCGCGGGGCGCCGGCCTGCTCAAGCGGGCCGGCGGCATCGACGAGCGGCGCGCGATCCCGGCGTTCGCGACGCCGCGGTTCTCCCACTGGTACCGCGCGCGGGGTCCGCGTGGGACGGGTGAGCGCGGCGAGGTGCTGCTGTGGCCGGACACGTTCACCGAGTTCCTGCACCCGCGCGCCGGCGCCGACGCGGTCCGTGTGCTGGAGGCGGCGGGGTTCACAGTGCGGCTGCCGGGAGACGTCGCGGAGCGGAGCTCGACCCGTGGGGGACCGCGGGAGCTGTGCTGCGGGCTGACCTGGGTGACGACGGGTCAGCTCGGCGTCGCCGCGCGCGTGCTCGGGCGCACGCTCGACGCGCTCGCGCCCGCCGTCGGGACCGGCATGCCGATCGTCGGCCTCGAGCCCAGCTGCATCGCGGTGTTCACCGACGACGCGCCGAACCTGCTGCCCGGACCGCGGGCCGATGCGGTCGCCGCGGCGACCACGACGCTCGGGCGCCTGCTCGCCGATCGCGCCCCGGACTGGGTACCGCCGGGGATCGCGGGCCGCGAGGTGATCGTGCAGCAGCACTGCCACCAGCACGCCACCGGCGGCTACGGCGCCGAGACCGAGGTGCTGCGCCGCGGCGGCGCCGTCGTGGAGGTGCTCGACTCCGGGTGCTGCGGGCTGGCGGGCAACTTCGGGTTCGAGCAGGGGCACTACGAGGTGTCCGTGGCGTGCGGTGAGCAGGTGCTGCTCCCCCGGGTGCGCTCCGCTGATGCCGGCACCGCGGTCGTCGCCGACGGGTTCTCGTGCCGCACGCAGATCGACCAGCTCACCGACCGGCGCGGCGACCACCTCGCGACCCTCCTCGCCACCGGCCTCCCCGACGAACCCCTCCCCTGGCCCACGTGAGTACTTTCCTGGCCTATCGGCCCGGGAAGTACTCACGAGCAGCGGAGGCAGCTCCGGAACGGATCGGCCCACCCCATGGTGCGCAGGGCGACCTCCACCTCCCTCGCCGTCCGGCAGGGCGCGGTCGACACCTCGGTCCAGCCGTAGGGCAGAGCAGTGGAGGAACTCATGACGGCTGCCACGGACCGCCGACGGTCGACCAGTGCCGTGAGCTTGTCCGCGTGCGAGAAGTAGCCGTCCAACCGCACGATGACCCGCCCTCCGGGCATGTCGTAGACGACGTCCTCGTATCGCCGCTGCCCGTCCACCATGACCGGCTGCTGCCGGCGTCCGCGAGGAAGCCCGTGGGCGTCCTCCACGTCGTCGCGGTAGGCCAGCTCGAGCACGGAGTCGATGCCCTCGCGGAGGAGGGTGACGGCATCGCCGATGGCGCGCCCGTACCGCCGCGGCTTCCGGAGCTCGACGCCCCTCCCGAGGGCCACGGCGTCGATCCGATGCGCGACGGCGAGCTCGTGCACCAGGTGCGTCGCCTCCGACGGCGTCGAGGCGGCCACGGCGAGATCCAGGACGGTGTGCACGCGATTCGTGCGCGGCGGCTCGACGTCACGCGCTCCGATGTGGGCGAACGCGCGGGAACGGTGGACGCGGAGGCCGTCCGCACGGACGGCGGCGCGGCCGTACTCCACGGTGACGTGGATCGGCCGCTCGGCGACGGCCGGCACCATGCCCCACAGCTCGCCCGCGGTCTCGTGGCTCAGCAGCGCGCCGCCCCGACAGGCCAGGAGCGCGCCGACGCGCCGGGCCTCGGCAGGGACCGGGCCGTTGTGCAGGACGTACACCCCGCGATGGAGGCGTTGCCACCGGCCCGCGCTCACCTGCGCATCGATGCCGTCCTCGGTGAAGCCGCGACGGAACAATTGCTCGATCGTCACCACGTCGTGCTGAGCGCGGCGCAGAGCTCGCCACCCGTCCAGGTCCAGGTCCAGGTCATCCATGCTCTGTTTGACGCGGCCTGCTCACCGCCGGATCCATCGGACTCGTTGTGAGCACTTTCCGGGCCCATAGGCCCGGAAAGTGCTCACATGGGGAGGGCGGCGCGCAGGCGGGCGAGGGACTCGGCGAGGACGGGGCGGGACATGGCGAGGTTGAGACGCATGCCGCCGCGTCCCGCCTCGCCGCATGCCGCGCCGTCGGTCATCACCACGCCGGCCTCGCGGGTGAAGAACGCCGACGGGGGTTCGTCGAGCCCCAGCGACCGCGCGTCCAGCCACGCCAGGTAGGTCCCGTCGGGCACCGTCACCTCGATGCCGGGCAGATCCGCCGCGGCGAGCAGAGCCCGGTTGCCCTCCAGGTAGTCGATCACCTCGTCGAGCCAGTCGCGCCCGTCGCGGTAGGCCGCGGTCGATGCGAGCACACCGGGCGTCGCGGTGCCGTGCTCGGCGAGGTAGCCCGTCGCCGTCCAGTGCTCCGCGTCGGCGGCGTTCGACAGCACCACCTGCCCGCACTTGAGCCCCGGCAGGTTCCAGGCCTTCGACGCCGAGGTCGCCGTGACCGTGTGCGCCGCCGCCGCGTCGGAGGCCGTCGCGTAGGGGCGGTGTCGGGCACCGCCGAACGTCAGCGGCGCGTGGATCTCGTCGCTGAAGACCCGCGCGCCGCGCCGGTCGACGATCTCGGCCACCGCGGCGAGCTCGTCGGCGTCGAACACCCGGCCGGTCGGGTTGTGCGGGGTCGTGAGCACCAGGAGCCCCGCGCCGTCGGCGAAACCGCGGTCGATCGCGTCGAGGTCCAGCTCGAAGCGCCCGTCACGCGAAGGCGTCGGCACCTGCACCAACCGACGGTCGATCATCCCGGGCACGGTCAGGAACGGCATGTACGCCGGGGTCGGCAGCAGGATCGGGCTCCCGGGGCGCGTGAAGTGCCGGACGGTGGCCGTGAACGCGGTCAGCACGTCGGGCACCGGACGCACCCACGACGGGTCGGGCGCCCACCCGAACCGGTCACCCCAGAACGCCGAGCACGCCGACGCCATGTCGTCGACCCAGTCGTCGGGCAGGTAGCCGAACGCCGACGCGTCCGCGGACCACCGCACGGCGTCGGCCACGGCCGGCGCCACCGGATAGTCCATCTCGGCGACGAACGCCCCGATCAGCCCGCGGCCGTGCGACTCCCCGGGCGTCGACCACTTCCACGACCCGCCCGCCCGCATGTGCTCGGCGGTGAGCTCATCGAACCGGTGAGCCACTAACGGGTGTCCTCGCCGATCTTGTGCACGCGCAGCAGGTTGGTCTTGCCGACGGTGCCGGGCGGTGAGCCGGACACGATCACCACGAGCTCGCCCGCGGCGAAGCGCCCGATCTCGAGCAGCGACGCGTCCACCTGGCGGATCATCGCGTCGGTGGTGTCGGCCCAGGGCACGAGGAAGGTCTCGACGCCCCAGCTGAGGGCGAGCTGGCTGCGCACCTCGGGGACCGGCGTGAACGCCAGCACCGGCAGCCGCGTGTGCAGGCGCGCGAGGCGCCGGACCGTGTCGCCGGTGCGGGTGAACGCCACCAGCGCGCGGGCGTTGAGACGCTCGCCGATGTCGCGCGCGGCCGTGGTGACCACGCCCCGCTGGGTGCGCGGCACGTGCTGGATCGGCGGCACCGAGGCCGGCCCCACCTCGACCGCGGCCACGATGCGCGACATCGTCGACACCGTCTCGATCGGGTACTCGCCGACGCTCGTCTCGCCCGAGAGCATCACCGCGTCCGCGCCGTCGAGCACGGCGTTGGCGACGTCCGACGCCTCGGCGCGGGTCGGACGGAAGTTGTGGATCATCGACTCGAGCATCTGGGTCGCGACGACCACCGGCTTGGCGTTCTCGCGCGCGATCTGGACCGCCCGCTTCTGCACCAGTGGCACGTCCTCGAGCGCGAGCTCCACGCCCAGGTCGCCGCGCGCCACCATGATCGCGTCGAACGCCAGCACGATCGCCTCGAGCGCGTCGACCGCCTCGGGCTTCTCGAGCTTGGCGATCACCGGCAGGCGGGCGCCGGTCTCGTCCATGATCTTGTGGACCAGCTCGGCGTCGGCGGGCGAGCGCACGAACGACAGGGCGATCATGTCGACGCGCAGCCCGAGCGCGAAGCGCAGGTCGGCCTCGTCCTTGTCGCTCATCGCCGGCACGGAGACCGCGGTGTTGGGCAGCGAGATCCCCTTGTGGTCGGAGACCCGGCCGCCCTCGAGGACGCGGGCGACGACGTCGCGCCCCTCGACCGCGGTGACCTCGAGGGCCACGTTGCCGTCGTCGACCAGCAGCGACTCGCCGGGCCGGCAGTCGTCGGCGAGGCCGGAGTAGGTGGTGGAGACCCGGTCGTGGGTGCCCTCGACGTCCTCGGTGGTGACGCGGACCGTCTCGCCGGCGGCCCACACCTGCGGGCCGTCCGCGAACGTCCCGAGGCGAATCTTCGGGCCCTGCAGGTCGGCGAGGATCCCGACCGCGCGGCCCTCGGAGTCGGCCGCCTCGCGCACGAGACGGTAGATGCGTTCGTGCTCGGCGTGGGTGCCGTGGCTGAAGTTGAGGCGAGCGACATCCATCCCCGCGCGGACCAGGTCGCGGATGGCTTCCGGTGAGGACGTCGCCGGCCCCAGCGTGCACACGATCTTGGCTCGTCGGCTCACGGCCCCATGCTAGTCGGTTCTGCACCGATCCAGCAGACGCGGTGCGACGACGACCCGCCGTTCGCGAGCCGGACTACGGTGAGCCGATGAGCCCGCCGTCGCCGTCGGATCCCGCCGGGGATCCGGACCCGGAGGGACGGAGACCGAGCGACCCCGAGCTCGACACCCCGGGCCGTCCCGGTCCCCCGAAGGACATCGGCGATCTGCCGGGCGGGGAGGTCGTCGACCGCGGTCCCGAGGCCGTCGTCCGCCCCGCACGGCGGTGGGAGGTCCCGGTCGGGCTCGAGATCGCGAGCGGACTCGCCTGGCGGGTGCTGCTGCTGGCCGCGGCGGGCTACGCGGTCCTCTACGTGATGGGATTGCTGTCGGCGGTCCTCATCCCCGTGGTGCTCGCCGTCATCGGCGCCTCGCTGCTCGCGCCCGAGGCCCACGCACTGTCGCGGCGCTGGCGCGCCGTCCCGCACGCGCTGGCGACCGCGCTCGTGCTCTTCGCCGGCATCGCGATCGTCACCGCCGTCTTCTACGGCGTCGTGCTCGCGTTCATCTCGGGCCTGCCGGACCTGACCACGCAGCTCACCGCGAGCCTCACGGGCATCCAGGACTGGCTGCGCACCGGGCCGCTCGGGCTCAACAACGAGCAGTTCACCGCGATCGGCAACCAGGCCATCGCCTACCTGCAGTCCAGCCAGGCCACGCTCGCGTCCAGCGCGATCGGCGCCGTCGGCACCGTGGGCGAGCTCTTCACCGAGATGCTGCTGACGCTGTTCGCCCTGATCTTCTTCGTCTACGAGGGCGGGCTCGTCTGGCGGTTCGTGCTCTCCGGCGTCCCGAGGACCGCGCGCGACCGCGCCGACATCGCCGGGCGGCGGGCGTTCGCGTCGCTGGTCGGCTACACGCGGGCGACGGTCCTCGTCGCCGCCGCCGACGCCGTCACCGCCGGCCTGGGACTGTGGCTCATCGGGGTGCCGTTGGCCGTCCCGCTGGCCGCGCTGATCTTCTTCGGCGCCTTCGTCCCGACGCTCGGCGCCGTCGTCACCGGCGTCGTCGCCGTCCTCGTCGCCCTGGTCAGCGGTGGGCTCACCGACGCGCTGCTCGTCGTCCTGCTCCTCATCGCCGTGCAGAACATCGAGGGCTACATCCTCCAGCCCCTGCTGCTCGGCCGGTCGATCAAGCTGCATCCGCTGGCGGTCGTCCTGCCCATCGCCTGCGGTCTCGTCATCGCCGGCATCCCCGGCGCGCTTCTCGCGGTGCCGCTGGTGACGGTGCTCGACGCCGGCATCCGCTCGCTGGTGCGCCCGTCGGACGGCTCCGGCCTCGACCCCGCGACCGTGGACCCGCTCGACCCGCGCTCCGCCCGCCCGGAGTGGCACGACGCCGAGGCCACCCGCCCGGGCGAGGGTCTCCGCAGCCTCTTCCGGCGGCGCCGCCAGCACCCCTGAAACCACTATGGCGCCATCATGGCGCCATTGACTCTTGTTAATGGTGCCATCGTGCGCCAAGATGGCGCCATGCAGCTGAACGTCTACGTCGACCGGCTCCGCGAGGAGTTCGCGGCGGCCGCCGAGGCTGCCGGCGACGACGTCCGGGAGGTCGCCGAACGCCTCGTCACCCCCCTCGACGCCGCCACGCGCCTCGTGCTGCTCGAGGCGCTGGCCGCCGCCACCGAGGAGATCACGCTCGACCTCGCCCCGGGCTCGGTGCACCTGCGGCTGCGCGGCCGCGACCCCGACTTCGTCGTCGCACCCGCCGTCGAGACGCCCGCGCCGCCGGCAGCGACCGAACCAGAAGCTCACGACGGCCCCTCGGCCCGCGTCAACTTCCGCCCGCCGGAGAGCCTCAAGGCCCGCATCGAGGAGGCCGCCGCGCGCGACGGCCTGTCGGTCAACACCTGGCTCGTCCGCGCCGCCACCGCCGCGCTCGGCGGCCGCGCCGACGCCGCCCCCCGCCCCGGCAGCAGCTCGACCTCCGGCGGGCGCGCCGGCTGGTTCGGCTGATCCGGCACCACACCGACGCACCGTCTGTGAACACGCGGGGTCCCCGGACCCCGAGGAGGCGATGACCCGTGCCCACGTTCGACACCCCCACACCGATCACCGCGACCGTCGACCTCCCGATCGGCGAGGTCCACATCGTCGCGACCGACCGCCCCGACACCACCGTCGAGGTCCACCACTCCCCCGCCGACCGGGCCGAGGCCGAGGCCGTCGCGATCGAGATGTTCGGCAGCGAGACGGGCGGCGGGGAGCTCCGCATCCAGGGACGCCGGCTCGGCCTGCGGGGTCTGCGGATCCCCACTCCCGGCCGGTCGCTCGAGGTCGAGATCGGCCTGCCGACCGGCTCGGCAGTGAGCGTGCGCTCCGGCTACGGCGGCATCCGGTGTGAAGGCCGCCTCGGCGGCTGTCGCGCCGAGAGCTCCTACGGCGACATCCGGGTCGAGGCCGCCGAGGCCGTCGACCTCACCACCGGCTACGGCCAGGTCCGGGTGACGGGCGCCGTCGCGGGCGACGCGACGGTACGCGCCGACCACGGCGAGGTGCGCCTCGGCCACATCGGCGGGGACGCCGGCCTGACCACCAAGCACGGCACGGTTCACGTCGACGGTGTCGAGGGCACCGCGCGCGTCACCGGCGTGCACGGTGTCCTCGAGGTCGACGCGGCCGCCGGCGACGTCGAGGTCCGCAGCGCCTACGGCACCGTGCGCCTCGGGCGCGTCATCCGCGGCGAGGTGTCGCTGACCAGTACGCACGGCCGCCTCGAGATCGGTGTCGACCCGGCCAGCGCGGTGTGGCTCGACGCCGACACCCGCGGCACGGTCCGCAACGCCCTCGAAGCCCGCCCGGGACCGGAGGGGTTCGCCGAGACCGTCGCCATCCACGCCCGCTCCCGCGACGGCGACGTCGTCGTCCGTCGCGCCTGAGCCACCCACACATCCCCGGAGCGGACGGCCACGCGTCGCCCGCCGACCGGACCCGCCCGCATCCAGGAGGGACTCACATGGCGGCCGAACCCGCGATCAGCGTCGCGGACCTGCACCACTCGTACGGCACGCACGCGGTACTGCGCGGCGTCGACCTCGACGTCGCACCCGGCACGGTGTTCGCGCTGCTGGGACCCAACGGTGCCGGCAAGACCACCGTCGTCTCGATCCTGTCCACGCTCGTCCGCGCCGACGCCGGCCGCGTGCGGGTCGCGGGCCACGACCTCGCGACCGACCCCGACGCCGTGCGCGCCGCGATCGGGGTGACCGGCCAGTTCTCGGCCGTCGACGGGCTGCTCACCGGCACCGAGAACCTGCAGCTCATGGCCGACCTGCACCACCTGCCGCGATCCCGCGGACGAGCCCGCGCCCGCGAGCTGCTCGAGCAGTTCGACCTCGTCGACGCCGCCGCGAAGCCGGCCGGCTCCTACTCCGGCGGGATGCGCCGGCGCCTCGACCTGGCCATGACCCTCGTCGGCACTCCCGAGATCATCTTCCTCGACGAACCGACGACGGGGCTGGATCCCCGTAGCCGACGTGACCTGTGGACGAACGTCCGGGCCCTCGTCGACACCGGCGTCACCGTCTTCCTCACCACCCAGTACCTCGAGGAGGCCGACCGGCTCGCCGACGACGTCGGCGTCCTCGACGACGGCCACCTCGTCGCCCGGGGCAGCCCGGCCCACCTCAAGACCCTCGTCCCCGGCGGCCACGTCCGCGTGCGGTTCGCCGACCACGCCGATCTGGACGCCGCCGCCGGCGCGGTGTCCGCCGGCGTCCCCGATCCCGACGCGCTGACCCTCCAGGTTCCCGCCGTCGGGGTGCCCGACCTCCGCGCCCTGCTCGACCGGCTCGACGCGGCGGGCGCCGCTCCGGACGAACTGACCGTGCACACCCCCGACCTCGACGACGTGTTCCTCGCCCTCACCGGGCACGCGACGACCCCGATCACCCGAGAGGTGCCCGCACCGTGACCGCGCCGACGACCCCGACCCTCACCGCCCGCCCCGTCACCGACTCCCTGACGATGGTGCGCCGGCGCCTCGCCCACATGCGTCGATACCCGTCGCTGACGATCATGCTGATCGGACAGCCGATCGTCTTCCTGCTGCTGTTCGTCTACGTCTTCGGCGCCACCATGGGCGCCGGGCTCGCCGGGCCGGGCGGCGGTCGCACCGAGTACCTCACGTTCATCACGCCCACGATCCTGCTCATCACCGTGGCCAGCGTCGCCCTCGCGACCGCTCTCGGCGTGGCCACGGACATGACCGAGGGCATCGTCGCCCGCTTCCGGACCATGGCCATCGCCCGCGTCAGCGTGCTCACCGGGCACGTCGTCGGCGCCGTCGTCCAGACGGCGATCGCGCTCGCCGTGGTCCTGGCCGTCGCCCTGCTGCTCGGCTTCCGGAGCAGTACGGCCGATCCGCTCGCCTGGCTCGGTGTCGTCGGGCTGCTGGCCCTCGTGACGCTCGCGCTGACCTGGTTCACCGTCGCCCTCGGGCTGGCCGCCGGCAGCGTCGAGACCGCCAGCAACACCCCGATGTTCCTGCTCCTGCTGCCCTTCCTGGGCAGCGGGTTCGTCCCCACCGACTCGATGCCCGCCGGGTTGCGCTGGTTCGCCGAGTACCAGCCCTTCACGCCCATGATCGACACACTGCGCGGGCTGCTCACCGGTGCCTCGGACCTCGCCGGCCCGGCCGGGGCCGCAGTCGCGTGGTGCGTGGTGATCACCGCCGGCGGCTACGTGTGGGCGAAGCGCCTGTTCAACGCCCGCACCGGCCGCTGAGGGCCGGCGTCAGCTCGCCGACGTCACCCGGTACACGTCGTAGACGCCCTCGACGTTGCGGACCGCCTTGAGCACGTGCCCGAGGTGCTTCGGGTCGCCCATCTCGAAGGAGAACCGGCTGACCGCGACGCGGTCGCGGGACGTCGTCACCGACGCGGACAGGATGTTGACCTTCTCGTCGGCGAGGACCTTGGTGATGTCGGAGAGCAGGCGGTGCCGGTCGAGCGCCTCGGCCTGGATGGCGACGAGGAACAGCGCGCTCGAGGAGGACGCCCAGTGCACGTTGACCAGGCGCTCCGGCTCGCTGCGCAGCTCGTCGGCGTTCGTGCAGTCGGTGCGGTGCACGCTGACCCCGCCGCCGCGCGTGATGAAGCCCAGGATCCCGTCACCCGGCACCGGCGTGCAGCAGCGGGCGAGCTTGATCCACACATCGGACGAAGCGCCGTCGCCGGCGCCGTCGTCCATGTCATCGAGCACCACACCGACGTCGCCGGTGCCGCGCCGGCGCTGCACCGTCGAGGGCGTCGCGCGGTCGGCGAGCTCCTCCTCGTTCTGCTCGACGCCGCCGAGCAACGCGACCAGGCGCTGCACGACGTGCCGGGACGACACGTGGTGCTCGCCGACCGCGGCGTAGAGCGCCGACACGTCCTGGTAGCGCAGCTCGTGGGCCAGCGCGGACATCGAGTCGGCGGAGACGAGGCGCTGCAGCGGCAGGCCGGTGCGGCGCGCCTCCCGGGTGATCGCCTCCTTGCCTGCCTCGATCGCCTCCTCGCGGCGTTCCTTGGCGAACCACTGCTTGATCTTCTGCTTGGCCCGCGGCGACGCGACGAACGACAGCCAGTCGCGCGACGGCCCGGCTCCCTCGGCCTTCGAGGTGAAGATCTCGACGACCTCGCCGTTCTCGAGCTCGCGCTCGAGCGCGACGAGCCGGCCGTTGACCCGGCTGCCGATGCACTTGTTGCCGACCTCGGTGTGCACCGCGTAGGCGAGGTCCACCGGGGTGGATCCGCTGGGCAGCGTGATCACGTCGCCCTTCGGCGTGAACACGAAGATCTCGCGGGTGGCGAGGTCGTAGCGCAGCGACTCGAGGAACTCGCCGGGGTCCGCGGCCTCACGCTGCCAGTCGAGCAGCTGGCGCATCCAGGCCATCTCGTCGAGCTCGAGAGTGCCATCGCCCCCCGAGCCCCCCG
>NZ_JBXUHE010000037.1:0-67325 GCF_057180585.1 Actinomycetospora sp. 2LY8.5 | reverse complement strand
CGGTCGTTGGCGCCCTCCGACCACGGTGACAACACCCCCCAGATCATCAACGACAGGGGCACTCAGTCATGCCGTGGCCGGCGGCCTGCAAGCCCTCACCGGGCCTGATCAAGAAGGTAACGGGGACCTCCGTCACCCCGGTCGCTCCCCGGCCCGGCAGTGACCGTCGGCTGCTGTCTCAGCGCCTCACCGTGAGGGGCCGGTCGGCGGTCACCCGGCCGCTCTCGATCCTCACGACGCGGTCGGCCATCTGGGCCGCGGTGGCGAGATCGTGGCTCACCGCGAGGACGGTCGTTCCGCGAGCGCGACGCTCGGCGTCGACGAGGGCGAGCAGCTCGGCGCGGTGCTCGGGGTCGAGGGCCGAGGTCATCTCGTCGGCGACGAGGACCGCGGGTCTGGCGAGGAGCGCCCGGGCCACCGCGGCGCGCTGAAGCTGGCCTCCGGACAGGCCGGCGGGCCGTCGCGACGCGGCGGCGGGGTCGAGACCGAGACGCGCGACGAGCGTGGCGGCCTCCTCGTCCGCCTCGGGCCCGGGCAGACCGCGCAACAGCACCGCGGAGCGCGCCACCTGGTCGAGCACCGGTCGGTCGGGGAGGAAGGACGAGCTGGCGTCCTGGTGAACGTACTGGACGAGGGCGCGCTGGGGGATCGCTCGGTCCTCGACAGCGCCGACGAGCACGGTGCCGTCGACGGTGATCTCGCCGGCGAGAGGTGTGACGAGCCCGGCGACGGCGCGCGCGAGGGTCGTCTTCCCGGCCCCGCTGGGCCCGTGGATCGCGACCCACTCCCCGGCGTGGGCCGACAGCGTCGCTCCGTCGAGCAGCGTCGTCCCGTCGCGTGCGCGGACCACCAGGCGATCGACCATCAGCCGTGTCGGTCCCGTCGCTGCGGACGCGACGCGCTGCGGCGTTGCGTCCGAGCCGAGCATGGTGGCCGGGTCGCCGCGGCCGGCCACGCGTCCGGCCTCGAGCTCGACAACGGTGTGGGCCAGTGCCCGGGCCACGCCGCGGTCGTGGGTGAGCAGCACCATGGCGGTGCCGGTGTCGGCGAGGTCGGTGAGGCGGGCGACGAGCTCGGCGGCGGTGGTGTCGTCGAGACCGGTCGTCGGCTCGTCGAGGACGACGACGGCGGGTGCGGTGACGATCGTCTGCGCCAGGGCCATCCGCTGGGCCTGCCCGCCGGAGAGCTGGTGAGGGTGACGGGCGGCCAGCGCCGGGTCCAGGCGCACGCGCTCCAGCGCGGCGGCGACCGCCGCCGCGCGTGCCCCGCGGTCGCGGGGGTGGACCAGCGCGGCGAGTTCGTCGAGGACGCGCCCGCACCGCCGCACCGGGTCGAGCACCGCGCCGGGGTGCTGGGGGAGATGCCCGACGCGACCCGCGCGTACCGCGCGGCGGGCGTCGGGCGTCACCCCGTCGACGAGCTCGGTGCCGGCGACGCGCACGCTGCCGGACAGGTCCACCCCGCGGGCGGACTCCCCGAGCACGGCCAGCCCCAGGGTGCTCTTGCCGGCTCCGGAGACGCCGACGACGGCGACGACCCGACCGACGTCGAGCACCAGGTCCACCCCGTCGAGCAGCGTGGCGTTCCCGGACCGGGCGTGCAGACCGGTGATCTGGAGGACCGGGGTCACGGCGTCACCGGCCCGGCCAGGGAGCGGTCGACCAGCAGGTTGGCACCCGCGCACAGGGAGACGATGAGTGCCGCCGGCAGGAGCAGGGCCGTCGGGGCCAGGAAGAGGGCGGTCGCGTTCTGCTCGATGACCACCGCCCAGTCGACGGCGTCAGGAGCCAGACCGATACCGAGGAAGTTCGCACTCGTCAGCAGCGAGATCGTGAGGACGACGCGGGTGCCGGCGTCGACCGCGACCGCCCCGACGACGAGCTTGCCGGCCTCCAGCAGCCGCACCCGCCACCAGGGCTCGCCCAGCATCGTGAGGGTCTCGAGCGCGGCTCGTCGTCGGGGGCCCGACGCGGCCGCACGGACGAGCCGCACGATCGGGGGCAGCGCCACGAGCGCGGCCACGAGCAGCAGCCAGCCCACGCCGCGGCGCCCGGTCGCGGCGAGCACCAGCACGAGCAGCAGCGAAGGCACGACCAGGACGACGTCGAGCGAGCGGACGATGGTGACCTCCACCCAGGGGCGGCGGGTGGCGGCGAGCAGCAGGCCCAGGGGGACACCGACGGTGTAGGACAGCGCCAGCGCCCCGGCCGCCAGCCCGACCACGGAACTCCCGCCGGCGAGGGCGAGGCCCAGGACGTCGCGGCCCAGGACGTCGGTGCCGAGCACGAAGTCGCCGCCCGGGGGGAGCAGCGGTTCCGTACCCGGCGGCGCGACGGCGCCGAGCATGACCGCGAGCGCGGGCCCGGCCACCGCGAGCACGAGCGGTACGCCGAGCAGGAGGCCGCCGAGGGCGAGGGCGACCGGTCGGCGCGACGGGCTCACGTGACCACCTCCCGGTAGGGCGCGAGCCGGGCGGTGACGACGTCGGCGAGCAGGTTGACGCCGATCGTGGTCAGCGCGAAGACCAGCGCGTAGCCCTGGACGAGGGGCAGGTCGCGCACGCGCACCGCCTCGACGAACCCGGACCCGACCCCGGCCAGCGCGAACAGCGACTCCACGACCACGACACCGGAGAGCAGCGCGTCGACGACCCGAGCCAGCTGCTGCAACGTCGGAAGGACGGCCCCCGGGACGACGTGGCGCAGCAGCACGACCCGCTCGGACAGACCCAGGTGGCGCAGGTGCACGACATGCGGCGCCTCACCGACGTCGACGACCCCGACCCGGACCAGACGGGCGAGCGCTCCGAGCTGGGCGGCGACGAGCACCGCCACCGGCAGGACCAGGACCGCGGGAGTGAGCAGGCCGCCACCGCCTGCGGTCGCAGGCAGCCACGCGAGCTGCAGGGAGAACACGGCGACCAGGACCAGCCCGAGCGCGAACTCGGGCACCGCCTGGGCCGCGGACAGCACCGAGGTCAGCGTGCGGTCGGTGCGGGTGCCCGGACGGCGACCGGCCGCGACACCCGCGAGCAGGGTCGCGGGTACCAGCACCGCCAGCGTGAGCCCGGCGAGCAGCAGGGTCGACGAGAGACGGTCGGCGAGCTCCTCGACGACGGGACGCCGGGTGACCAGCGAGGTGCCGAGATCGCCGGTGAGGGCGCCGCCGACCCAGTCGGCGAAGCGGGCCGGCAGCGGCCGGTCGAGCCCGAGCTCGATGCGCAGCGTGGCGACCTGCTCGGGGGTCGCGTCCTGACCCAGGACGATCTCGGCGGTGTCCCCGGGCAGGGCCGCGGTCAACAGGAAGATGACGACGCTGACCACGACGACCTGGACCGCGGCGATCCCGACCCGCGGCAGGACCGTGTGGGTCACTCCAGCACGGCCTTGTCGAACTGTGCCCAGGCCGCCGTGTTCGGGCGGGCCTCGGGGTAGCCCCCGAGCCCCGACGCCACCCCGACGTCGTAGGGGCTCGTCGCCCAGATGAGGTTGCCCGACTCCTCGCGCAGCAGCAGCTGCGCGCGGGTCAGGGCCTCGGTGCGCCCGGCGGGGTCGGTGGCGGCGCCGGCGACGGCGACCAGCCGGTCGATCTCGGGGTTGCGGTAGCCGGTGTAGTTGCTGGCGCTGCCGGTGGACGCTCGGCGGGCCAGGTAATCCGGGATCGGCAGGCTGCCCGAGCGCGCCAGCGAGGACACGCCGCTGGTACGGATCGCGGTGAAGTAGGTCTCCGAGGGCAGCTGGCGCGGGGTGACCTGCAGGCCGATCTCCCCGAGCTGCTGGGCGATCTGGGTGGCGGCCCCGGCGAACACGGGCTGGACGGTGGAGGTCTGCAGCTCGACGGGCAGACCGGTGGCGCCGGCCTCGGCCACCAGCGCGCGGGCACGGGCGACGTTGCGGGTCACCGGCGGGACCTCGGTCGGGTAGTACTCGGCACCGCGACCGAAGAGATCGTGGGCGACCGTGCCGCGCCCCAACAGCGCGACCCGCACCAGGGCCTCCCGGTCGAGCCCGAGCCGCACCGCTTCACGCAGCCGCGGGTCGGAGAACGGTGGGCGATCCACGCGCAGCGGCATGAACAGGAAGTTCGACTCCGCGGCGGAGAGCACCCGCACGCGCGAGTCGCCCTCGATCTGGCGGGCGCTGGTGGGACGCAGATCGTGGACCCAGGCGACCTGCCCCGAGACCAGGGCGTTCACTCGCGCGGCCTCGTCGTCGATGACCACGAACTCCAGTTCACGGCTCGGTGGCGTGCCGTCCCAGTAGCCCTCGTAAGCGGTGTAGAGCGCCGAGCGGCCGGGGGCGAAGGAGGCGAGCCGGAAAGGTCCGCAGCCCACGGGTCGGGCGAAGTCGGTGGTCCCCGCGGGGACGATCTCGGCGCCCGGAGCCCCCCAGGACAGGGGGAACAGCGAGTTCGGGGCGGTGAGCACCACCTCGAGCTCGGTCGGGGAGACCGCCCGGGAAGCGGCGAAGTCGACGGTGCGGAACAGCGCGGCCGCGGTGGCACCGGTGGCGGGATCGGCGATACGGCGCCACGAGTAGAGTACGTCGTCACCGGTCAGCGGGCGTCCGTCGTGCCATGCGGTTCCGCGCAACACGATGCGCCATCGCGTGCCCGTGGGGTCGGACTCCCACGACTGAGCCAGGCGCGGCGTCGGGGTGAAGTCCTGGCTCCACCCGGCGAGGACGTCGAAGCAGGCCTTCGCCCGCGCCTGGTCGACGAACTGCGAGCCCACATGCGGATCCAGCCTCTCCTGGGTACCGCCACCGGGGAACGCGACCCGCAACCGTGCCCCACCACCCCCACCACCCCCACTGCCGCCCCCACCGCCGCAGGCGGCGACGGCGGCGACGGCGGACGCGGTGAGCGCGGCGCCCAGCACGGTGCGGCGGGAGAGGGTCACGGTGTTCCTCCGTGGGCGGGAGCGGGGCGGGACGCGAGGGCGCCGCGGCGCTGCATCGCGGCGATCACGGCGGCGCCGAGGAGCCCGAGGGCGACCAGGACGACGTAGGGCAGCCAACGGGCGCGCTCGTCGTCGAGCAGCGCTCCGACGCCGGTGTTGGTGACGGCGACGACGATCGCCGAGACCAGGTAGTAAAAGCCGTAGTACGTACCGGCGAGCGCTTCGCTGCCGACCACCGGGAGCAACGCCATCGAGAACGGGTTGGTCATCGCCATCCCCACCGTGAAGACCACGGTGCCCAGAAGCACGGGCAACGCGGCGAGCACACCGGCCACGGACCACTGGCCGGGAGCCGCGGTCGGTAGCAGCGGCGCGGCGATCACGAGAGGAAGGAAACCGGCCCCCATGACGGCCAGACCGCTGGCCATCGTGCGACCGTCAGTCCACCGCGCGCGGCACCACGCAGTGATCCGGACCTGGCCGACGATGCCGACCACGGTCGACACCACGAAGACCGCGCTGACGGCCCCGGCGACGCCGGAGACCCGCTGGGCCTCCACCGGGAGCGCCAGATAGATCTGGTTGTAGAGCACGAAGTAGCCCGACCCGCCCAGGGCGAACAGCACGAACCGCCGATTGGTGACCACCTGCACCCAGCTGCCGAGCAGGCCACGCTCCTGCGGGACGGCGACGTGGCGGGGGAGCACAGCGAGCTGCGCGAGGGTCAGGGCGACGAAGACCAGGCACGCGACGAGGGCGACCAGGCGGAAATCGACCGCCAGCAGGGCCGCCCCGAGCAGCGGCCCCACCAGCGCGCCGGCGTGGGCGAACACATTGAACACCGAGAACGCCTCGGCGCGCCGTTCTCCCGCTTCGGCCATCAGGTAGGCACGCACCGCCGGGTTGAACAGCGCCCCGGCCAACCCGGTGAGCACGGCGGCGGCGACGAGTCCCGGCAGCGAGGAGACCAGCGCGAACAGCGCGAACGCCACGATGCGTAGCGCACAGCCCAGGACGATGACCGGGCGGGCCCCGAGCCGGTCGGCCGCCGACCCGCCGAGCAGGAAGAGCCCCTGCTGAGACAGGTTGCGCAGGGCGAGCACCAGCCCGATCGTCGCCGCGGCGTAACCCAGGCTCGTCATGTACGTCGCGAGGAAGGGCAGCACGAGGTAGAAGCCGACGGTCACGCCGAACTGGTTCACCACCAGGAGCCGCCCCGGGCCCGAGAGCGAGCGGAACGACGCGAGCACCCCTCGGGCACCTCCTCGGTGAACCGGCGCTGACGGGTCGGTGGGCAGATGACCATGAAATAGCGGAGCAGTGCAATAGCTATGCAGATGCTGAGATATGTCGGGAGCCTGCCGCCCGGTCCGCCGTCGCCACGGCCGGTGACCTGATCTGGGATGCGAGGTGGATCAGGCTGGCTCGGGTGGGAGTGAACCGGCAGGGGTGCTAGGAGAACTCACCGGGCTGGGGCTCGTCGTCGACATGGAGCCACCGGCCGCCGGCGTCGGCCGCCTCGAGCTCCTCGGTAGCCGCGGCGCCGATGGCCGAGTGCACGCGGGCGCGGATGCGGTCGACGTCCCCGCGCTCGCCCGCTCCGAGCGGGGCGCGGGCCCGGGCCCGCAGGGCGCCGGCGGCCCCGAGGAGGCGGGCGGCCTCCTGCGCGTTCTCCGCGCCACCGGCGAGCGACCGCGCGCCCGCCAGCCCCTCGAACGCGAGCGCGAGCGTGCGGGGCGACTCCCACCGCACCGCGACCCGGTATGCCTCGCGGTGGTGGGCCAGCGCGCCCTCGGCGTCGCCGCGCAGCTCGGCGACGAACCCGAGCTCGGAGTACGGGACGGCGCGGAACCCGTCCTCGCGCGGGCGGTTCTCGAGCCACGCCAGGACCATGCGCTCCGCGGTGTCGAGGTCGCCGCGGCGTCGGGCGGTCAGGGCGAGGCCGAAGTCGGCGAAGTCGACCAGCTCGCGCTGACCGTGCGCCCGGGCGAGGTCGCGGGCCCGGGAGTGCCGGTCCCACGAGGTCGCGAAGTCCCCGGCGGCCAGCGCCACGCGGCCCAGGGAGCCGAGCAGCCCGGCGGTCTCGGCCACCAGGCCGAGGTCCTCCGCGATCCGCAGCGCCACGTCGAGCCGGGCGCGCGCCTCGTCGTGCTCGCCCTCGACGATCGCGAGCCCCCCGAGGGCCGACTCCACCTGGAGCTCGCCCCACCGGTCGCCGAGCTCGGCGAACATCTGCCCGGCGCGCTCGGCGTCGCGTCGCGCGGCGGCCACGTCGTCGGTGAGCAGGCTGAACGTCGCCCGCGTGACGAGCGCGGCCGCGATCCCCCAGGTGTCACCTGCGGCCCGGAGCTCGACGAGGACGTCGGCGAGCCGGGCGTCGGCCTGCCCGGGCGCCGAGACCCCCACCGCGCGTACACGTCGAACCAGCGCGCCCGCGCGGTCGCCGCCGGGCGCGGCGCCGGGTCGACGGGACTTCCCGTGTTCGACCAGACCGCCAGCGCGTCGCGCCACGCGCGTACCGCCGCGTCGAGAGCGGGGTGCCCGTCCGCGCCCGGGACGGCGAGCGCGGTGTCGCACGCGCGCAGGGCCACGTCGACGCGTCCGCGCAGGAACCAGAACCAGGCGGCGCGGTCGACCAGTCGCAGCGCCGACGCGGCGTCGCCGCTCGCGGCCGCGTGGTCGAGGGCGGCGACGAGGTTCGCGGCCTCGGCGTCGAGCGCCTCCGGCCACGACCGCTGCTCGCGGCCACGCAGGTGCGGGTCGGCGCGCTCGAGGAGGGCGAGGTGCAGGGCCAGGTGCCGGTCGCGCACGGCGCGGTCCTCGCCGGCCTCGGCCAGGCGCTCCGTGGCGTACGCGGCCGTCGACTCCAGCATCCGGAAGCGACGGCAGCGGCCCCGGCCGTCGGCGACCAGCCAGGACCGGTCGACGAGGCGGGCGACGACGTCGGGGTCGTCGCCCACGAGCTCCTCCGCGGTGGCGAGCGTGAACCCGCCGACGCACGGGGCGAGCCGGCGCACGGCCGTGGCCTCCCTGCCGTCGAGGAGCTCCCAGCTCCAGTCGAGCGCGGCGCGCAGGGTGCGCTGGCGCTCGGGACCGGCGGCACGGGCGGTGCGCGCGAGCACCGCGAACCGGTCGTCGAGACGCTCGAGCAGGCCCTGCACCCCGAACGCCCGCACCCGTGCGGCGGCGAGCTCGAGGGCCAGCGGAATGCCGTCGAGTCGGCGGCAGACGGCGACGACGGCCTCGCGATCGGCGGGGTCGGCGGGGTCGACCGCGTCCGGGTCGGCCGCGCGCACGCGGGCCAGGAACAGGGCCACGGCGTCCATGCCCTCCAACGGGTCGACCGGCACCAGGGCCTCGCCGGGCACCTCGACCGGCTCCCGGCTCGTGAGCAGCAGGCGCACACCCGGGGCGTGGGCGAGCAGGTCTCGGACGACCTCACCGGCGGCCGCGAGCACATGCTCGACGTTGTCGAGGACGACGAGCAGATCGCGCTCGTGCAACGCCTCACCGAGCCCCTCGGGGCCCGTCGGCTCGCGGGCCCCGGACGTCGCCGCCGAGCGCAGCCCGCACGCCGCGCCCACCGCCGCCGCGACACCTCCGGGGTCGGTGCCCGGCGTCAACCGGTCCAGCTCGACGAAGCGCGCCCCGTCGGCCTGCCCGTCGGCGCGGGCGTGCGCGGCCGCGAGCGCCAGGCGCGTCTTCCCGACACCACCGGGCCCCACGAGCGTCACCAGCCGGTCGGCGTCGAGTGCGGCGGCGACGCGGGCGAGATCGGCGCGCCGGCCGACGAGCTCGGTCAGCGGAGTCGGCAGCGGCACGGGGGCGCGCGATTCCGGTCGGGGCGCGAGGTCGTGGGTCAGGACCGAGCGCTCGAGGGCGACGAGCTCCGGGCCCGGATCGGTGCCCAGCTCGTCGCGCAGCCGGCCCTTCAGGTCGCGGAACGTCGCGAGGGCGTCCTGCGGGCGGCCCGCGGCGTAGAGGGCGCGCATCAGCGCGGCGCGCAGCCGCTCGCGCAGCGGGTGCTCCGCGACCAGCGCCTCGAGCTCGGTCTCGAAGCCGGTGGGCGCCCCGGCGTCGAGGTGGGCCTCGGCACGCTCCTCGAGCACGGCCAGCCGCAGCGCGTCGAGCCGGGCGGCGGCCGGCTGGGCGAACGCGGCGTCGGCGGTGTCGGCGAACGCCGGACCGCGCCAGCACATGAGGGCCTCGTCGAGCAGGGCCGCGCGGCGGGCCGGATCGGTGGTGTCGCGGGCCCGGGCGAGCAGGTCGGCGACGCGCTCGGAATCGACGGCACCACGGGGCGCCCGCAGCGCATAGCCCCGCCCCGCCGAGACCACGAGCGCACGACCGCCGGGCTCGCCGTCCTCCAGGGCACGCCGCAGCTGGGACACCCGCGTCTGCAGAGCGGCGCGGGGGTCCGCAGGCCGCCGGGTGTCCCAGAGCTCCTCGACGAGACGGTCCGCCGAGACCACCTCACCGTCGTGCGCGAGCAGCGCAGCGAGCAGGGCGCGCACCTTCAGCTCCGGCACCCGCACCGGCTCGCCGCGGTCGGTGTGCACCTCGAGCACACCGAGGACGCCGAACCGCACGAGGAGAGCCTAATCGGGCCCGAAGGGGATCCGAAGGAAGTCCGAAGTGCCGCGACGCACGGTGACCGGCATGGAGCCACTGACCCTCACCGTGATCATCGGCAGCACTCGGACCGGGCGCTTCGGACCGACCGCCGCGCGCTGGTTCGCCGACCGCGCCCGTGACCGTCGCGCGATCGACCTGAACGTCGTCGACCTCGCCGAGACCTGGCTGCCGGACGTTCTCGACGTGGACGCCGACGAGCCGCCGCGCGCGGTCCGCGACCTCGCGCCCTGGCTGGGCGCCGCCGACGCCTTCGTGGTCGTCACCCCCGAGTACAACCACAGCTTCCCGGCGTCACTGAAGAACGCCGTCGACTGGTTCACCGACGAGTGGCGCGCCAAGCCGGTCGGCTACGTGTCCTACGGCGGGCTCAGCGGCGGCCTGCGCGCGGTGGAGGCGCTGCGGCTGGTGTTCGACGAGCTGCACGCCCGCTCGGTGCGCACCACCGTCGCGTTCCCGAACTACCCGTGGCTGTTCGACGACGCGGGCCGCCTCACCGACCCGAAGCTCGCCGAGGACGCCGCCGACACCATGCTCGACGAGCTCGTGTGGTGGGGCGAGGCACTGCGCGCGCAGCGCGCCCGCCGGCCGTACCCCGCGGAGGCGGCGTGACGGCATCGCCGCGCCAGGCCACGCACCGGGAGTGGCTGGGCCTCGCCGTCCTGGCCCTGCCGCTCCTGGTGCTCGCGCTCGACGTCAGCATCCTCTACCTCGCCGCTCCGGCCCTGAGCGCCGATCTCGGGGCGTCGGCCACCGAGCAGCTCTGGATCCTCGACAGCTACGGCTTCCTCATCGCGGGCTTCCTGCTGACGATGGGCACGCTCGGCGACCGCATCGGGCGCCGCCGCCTGCTGCTGATCGGGGGCGGCGCGTTCGCCGTCGCCTCCGTGCTGGCCGCGTTCGCGCCGACCGCGGGCGTCCTGATCGCCGCGCGGGCGCTGCTGGGCGTCGCCGGGGCGACGCTCATGCCCTCGACCCTCGCACTGATCAGCACGATGTTCCCCGACCCGGCCCAGCGCTCGTTCGCGATCGCGGTCTGGATGACGACGTTCTCCGGGGGGACGGCGGCGGGCCCGATCGTCGGCGGGCTGCTCCTCGAGCACTTCTGGTGGGGCTCGGTGTTCCTGCTCGGCGTGCCGTTCATGGTGCTGCTCGTCGTGCTCGGGCCGCGGCTGCTGCCCGAGCACCGCGAGGAGACCCGGCGGCGGCGTGTCGATCTCGTCAGCGTCGCGCTCTCCCTCGCTGCGATGCTGCCGATCGTCGGGGCGGTCAAGCACACGGCCGCCCACGGCCCGGGCCTCGTCACCTCCGCGCTCCTGCTCGCGGGTGTCGGCGCGGGCGTGCTGTTCGTGCGCCGTCAGTACGGTCTCGCCGACCCGATGCTCGACCTCACCTTGTTCCGCCGCCGCGCGTTCGTCGCCGCCGTGTCCCTGCTCTTCCTGGGGCTGCTCGCGATGAACGGCATGAACTTCCTGCTGCCCCAGTTCCTGCAGTTCGTCGGTGGCCTCGATCCGCTGGCGGCCGGGATCGCGCTCCTCCCGATCGCGGTGATCACCGTCGTCGGCGCTCTCGCCACGCCCTCCGCGGCCGCACGCTGGGGACGGACGCCGCTGCTGGCCGGCGGGATGGTGCTAGCCGTGCTCGGGGCCGTCGGGGTGGCACTGGTGGCCCCGACGGGCGCGACGTCGGCGGTCGTCGCGCTGGTCGGGGTCACGGTCCTCGGCGTGATGCCCGCGGGCGTGCTCGGCACCGACCTCGTCGTCGGATCCGTGCCGACCGCCCGCGCCGGGGGAGCGGCCGCCATCTCCGAGACCAGCGGCGAGCTCGGGGTGGCACTCGGGGTCGCCGCGCTCGGCAGCGTCCTCACGGCGGTCTACACCGCGCGGGTCGCCTCGACCCTGCCCCCGGCCGTGTCGGCCACTGCGGCGGAAGGGGTGGCGCCCGCGATGACGCTGGCGGCGCAGCTCCCGGCGGCCGACGGCGCCGCCGTGCGCGACGCGGCGCTCGCTGCGTTCGCCGAGGGCGTCGGCGCCGTCGGGTGGACCGCGGCCGCCCTCACGGCGGTGAGCGCCGTCCTGGTGCTCACGGTGCTGGGGACGCGGAACTGAAGGGCTCGGGCACGGCGGATCACTACGCCGACCGCGAAGCCGGCTCGCCAAGGATCGCAGCCAGGGCGAGCGACCTCCGGGGCCGCGCGACTCGCCCCTACTCCGCGGCAGCGCGGATGATCGTGAGTTGTCCGATCTCGGCGACGTTCTTCATCAGTTCGATGTTCGCCCACGCCAGGAGATCGGCGACCGTCCGCCCCGCCTCCACCGGCCACGGAAACCCGACCACCGCGTCGAGCGCGGGCCCGTCGATCTGGTCGAGCAAACCGCTCCAGTGTTCGCTCAGCTGTTCCAACCACGCCACCGTCGTGGCCGCGTCCCCGGGCCAGACGATGTCCTCCCGACCCGGCGGCGGTCCGCCTTGGACGTGAGCAGCTGCCACGCTCCACCACCAACCGAGATGCCAGCTCACCCACGCCGCGGTCGGCGCCGGCACCGGGTCGGGCTCGGGCACCTCCCAGTCCGGGACCCATCGGCCCTCCACGTCGCGTCGCACGCTCCAGCACGAGCTCGCCGGCTCCCACAGCAGGCTCTCGTCGGTGACGCGCTCGAGGTGATACCGAGCCAGCGACCACGTCACCTCGAACTGATCGCGCAGCAACCCCAGACGACCGTCCGCCACGCAACGATCATTCCCGGCGCGCGCAACCGTGTTCCGGCGTCCCACCCGCCGACGTGATCGCCCTACGGGGCGATTCGGTCCTGGTTTCGGCTCCAGGCCTTTGTCAGTGATCGTGGAGCTCGGAGGCGCCAGGATTCGTCGACGAGCTCGGTGAGTTCCTCGACATCGATCGTGGCCATGCGGACGAGAACGATGGGGTGACCGTCGTAGTGGGGGGTCGTGACGAACTTCTCCGGGTCCGAGGCCAACAGCGCCTCCTTCTCCTCGATCGAGCCGACCCACACCACGAGCGAGCCGTCTTCACCGCCGATCCAGGTGAACATGCGTGGTTTGGTTCGCCACGACGGACTACCGCCGTAGGACTCCTGCTCGTAGGCGCCGGGCAGGCGCAGCGCGACACGACGGACGTCGTCCTCGGTGACCATCAGGCCCCTCTCTTCTTGCTGGCGGCCGCTGTTCCGGCGAGCCGGCCCCAGGTCAGCGCGAGTCCGATGGTCGTGCCTGGGGACAGGATGCCGGGCCCGATGGCCGAGTCGGCGACGTTAGCGGCGGCGAACAGGCCCGGGATCGGGATGTGGTCCCCGTCGACGACCTGCCCGCGGGGGTCGGACGGTTCTCCGCGCCGAGCTCAGCAGGCACATTCACTGCATTGGTCACGAGGATCACGGTGGCCCGACAGGAGTCACGGGTCTTGAACGAAACCGACCCCGCTCGAGGCGAGAGTGACCGCCGTGAGAGCGCGCTACGCCTCATGCC
This sequence comes from Actinomycetospora sp. 2LY8.5, assembly GCF_057180585.1. NCBI lineage: Bacteria > Bacillati > Actinomycetota > Actinomycetes > Pseudonocardiales > Pseudonocardiaceae > Actinomycetospora > Actinomycetospora sp. 2LY8.5. Next base: position 54,307 of record NZ_JBXUHE010000037.1, on the reverse strand, counting down.
CGAGGGCCGCGGCATGTCCTACGTGCTGGCCGTGCCCTCCCACCAGCGCGTGCGCTCCACCCCGTCAGGTGGCCGTCGCCGGCTTCACCGCGGCGTCCACCCCGCGGGCCTGTGACCGTCAGAGCGGCGGGCGGATGGACGGCGAGGCACTGTTCGTGCGCTGCAACATCTGGCGCCAGGCCGCGGAGAACGTCGCCGAGGCGCCCACCCGGAGCGCCCGCGTGATCGTGCAGGGACGCCTCGAGCAGCGGTCGTTCGAGACCCGGGGAGGCGAGAAGCGGAGCGTCACCGAGCTCGAGGTCGACGAGGTCGGGGCGTCGCCGCGGGTGGGACGGCGGCGAAGGTCACCAAGGCGTCGGACCCGGGCAACGGCTCCGGTGGAGCGAATCGCCGAGCGCCGGCAGGCTTGTGTGTCGTGCCAGCTCGGGACGTTCATGTGAGGTCCAGCGGAGGCATTGCCGGAGTGTGGGGGCTCCATGCCTGTCGGAACCCGTCTTGGACGGTGATGTCGACGAGTTCGATGCGCCCGCCGAGGCTGGGTAGGTGGTGGTAGGTGAACGACCGGCCGTAGGGGCAGGAGTCGAAGTCCAGTGGTGCTCCGCGGTCGACGAGGACGTGCTTGTCGGTGGCCACGTCGTTGGCCCAGTAGCCCAGGTGGTGGAAGTGGGGGCCGGTGGTGGTGTCCCAGGGGCTGCCCGGTGGGCCTTGGATGATCTCGAAGAAGGGTGGTCCGGCGACGGAGAAGACGATGCGGTAGTCCCAGTCGCCGAGGCTGCCATCCTGGGCCGGGCTCCAGGTGACACCGAGAACCGAGGACAGTTCTTCGGTGGCTTGTTCGAGGTCTTGGACGGCGAAGCAAAGGTGGTAGAAGTCGCTCATCGCCGTCGTTCCTAGCAGCCTCGGGGCTGGCGGTCAGGCTCTGCGCAGGGGGATCACTCCCGGCTCTGGTGCGCTTGGCCGGGCGGCTTCGGGGGTGGTGCGCAGGCGACGATGGAGACCTTGCCGCCGCAGTGCGGGCAGTCGCGGACCGCGGCCGGTGCGGCGAGGGCCTGCTGGCCGCGTCGCTGCCCGGTGCGGTGGGCGTGGTGTGCCGGCGGGTGTGCCGGCTTTGCGGCAGCGGTCCGAGCAGTAGCGGTGAGTCGGGCCAGCGGGGGTGGAGGTGGTCCAGCAGATCGGGCAGCTGCGGCGGTCGCCGGCGACGGCGAGCTGGAGCCCGATCACCACGCCCAGGAGTGGCCCCAGAACGCGAAGGTGTCCGCGCCGGCCTCGTCGGCGATGGCCAGCAGGTCGCGGGTGACGGCGTCCGGGGTCAGAGTGCCGTCTTGGGAACGTCGGGATGAGCGGGCTGGACGACGGAGAATCGGTCGCCGAGCACGTCCGGCCAATCATCGACCTGCCCGCAACTCCTAGACTCTCGCGGCGATGGAGCAGCCGGGCTCGGTGCGCGACGCGTACTCGTCGATGTCGGAGCAGTACATCGGGCTGTTCGACGAAGGGGGCGGCTGGCAGGCCCATGAGGGCGACGCCGCGCTCATCCGCCGGCACTTGACCGGCCTCTCCGGGCCGGTGCTCGATCTCGGCTGCGGACCTGGTCATTGGAGCGCCTACCTGCACTCGTTGGACGTCGACGTGACCGGCATCGACATGGTCCCCGAATTCATCGCGCACGCCCGAGCCGCTCATCCCGGCCCGACGTTCCGGCTCGGCTCGATGACCGAGGTGGACGTCCCCGAGCATTCGGTGTCCGGCGTGCTGTCCTGGTACTCGACGATCCACCTGCCACCGGCGGAGCTCGACCGCACGCTCGCCGGGTTCAGGCGCCTGTTGACCGCGTCGGGGACGCTCGTCGTCGGCTTCTTCGACAGCGACGACGAGGTGGCCGAGTTCGATCACGCGGTGACCCGTGCCTACCGCTGGCCGGTCGAGGTCTTCGCTCAGCACCTCACCGACGCGGGCTTCACCGAGATCGAGCGCCTGCGCCACCAGGTCGCTGAACGCCCGAACCGCAGGTACGCCGCCCTCGCCGCGCGCGCGTCCTGAGGCTCCACTCGCCGCGCGACGACGGGCGAGGTCGAGTCTGGGGGCGCGTCCGAGAGCCGTCCGGTGTCGCGCAGCGTGGCCTCGACCAGCAGAAGGCCCTGCATGTGGAGGTCGCCGCCGCGGAGGCCTCACGGCCGGCGGGCGGAGAAGCCTGCGGCGTGGTGGGCGGTCACCGCCGGTGCTGCAGCACTGTCACCGACACTGCCGCGCTGACTGCGGACACCTCGGGCAGGGCAGCGACCGCGGCCTCCAGCTCCGCCTCGTCGAGGTGGTGGCCGCTGGGTCCCATCGCGACCAGGTCCTTCACGTCGTGGCGTTCGAGGGCCAGGCGCCACTGGACGCTCTGGTCGTCGAGGACGTCGAACTCGGCGAAGGACTGACGCAGCCGCTGGTCCTTGCGGGGGTCCACCTCGAGGGTCCGGAATCGTGTGCGGAGCTCGCGGAGGTGACCGGGGCGTGCGGTGGCGAGGATGAGGATGCCGTCGCGGCGCAGGAGTCGGGTGATCTCGGTGGTCGAGCGGGGCCCGAACACGCTGAGCACCACCGCGGCCGCGCCGGAGGCGACGGGCAGCGTGCTGCGCAGGTCGGCGGCGATGGCGCCGGCTCGCGGGTGGGCTCGTGCGGCGCGGCGCAGAGCGGCGGTGGAGACCTCGACGACGAGTCCGTGGGCGGCGGGAAGGGCGTCGAGCACGGACGCGAGGTAGTGGCCGGTGCCGCCGGCGAGGTCGGCGACCAGCTGCTCGCTGGCGGGGGCGTGTTCGGCGGCCAGAGCGGTGATGGTGGAGCGCACTGGCCGATAGTGGTCGCGGCCGAGGAACTGCTCGCGCGCGGTGACCATGGGTGGGTCGTCGCCGCGGTGCGGACGTCGGCCGGTCAGTAGCGAGACGTAGCCCTGGCGGGCGATGTCGAAGTTGTGCCCGGAGCGGCATTGCAGTGCTCGCGGGGATGCGGGCTGCAGCGCGGCGGCGCAGTGCGGGCAGCGCAGCCACCGGGTGAGCGCGCCGAGGGCGGTCGCCGGGTCGGTGGTGTCGTCAGGGCAGGGCAGGGGCCCGACCTGGTGGCCGGTGGGGTGGTGATCCACGTCCGCGTCGTCCCGAGGAAGCAGGGAAACCGCGGCGGCGACACGTCGGCACGAGCGAGCCCACGTCGGCGCGCGTGCGAGGCCGACCGGCGCGAGGCGCGCGGTCGGCGGGGTGCGCCGCCTTCAGGCGGTGCGGGGACGCTTCGTCGGGAACCAGCCCATGGCGAGGATCTTACCGGTGCAGTTCGGAGGCTTCGAGCCATCGCTCCCGGCGCTCGGGTGACCAGGACGGGCTCGACCACCGGTGCGGCGGGGCGATGTCGTCGTGCAGTCGTCGAATGCGCTCGAGGTCGGTGCCCGCTGGGTCGGTGACCTCGGCGCGGCGCCCGGGTACTTGCGGACTCACCTCGGCTCGGGAGACAGGTAGATCAAGCCGGCTCGGGTGGGAGCGAACCCGCAGGACCGCTCGTAGAAGCCGGCGAGGTGTTCCTCGTAGTCGACGTGGAGCCACTCACAGCCGGCGGCTCGCGCAGAGGACGTCGCGAGACTGACAAGACCAGTGGCGAGACCTCGTCGCTGGTGGGCGGGTGCGACCTTGGTGTCGAGCAGGAAGGCGTGCCGGTCACCATCCCACGCGACGTTGACGAAGCCGATCAGCTCGCCGTCCTGACCCCGGGCTGTGGCCCAACCCAGCGAATGCGGGCGTACGCGGTCCCACCAACCCTGCACGACCCGGCCGCCGAGGGCCTCGTCGAGCGCCATCAGCTCGTCGTCGGCGACGACGGCGCGCCAGGCGACGTGAACCGCACTGGGTGGCTCGTTGTTCACCCCGCTGATCCTTGTGGCTACCGGGCCGGTCCACCGACTCGGCGCCGAAGTCCGCTGAGAACGCGACACCGAATACGGCGGCTCTACTGTCGAGGTCATGCGCCCCGACGGCCCGGCTGAGGACTTCGCGCCGCTGGCCGGGCGGGTCGCGGTCGTCACCGGCGTCAGCCGCCGGGTCGGGATCGGGTTCGCGATCGCCCGCCGCCTGATCGGGCTCGGCGCCTCTGTGATGGTTCACCACTCCATCGAGCCCACGACGAAGCCCAGGCGTGGGGCGGCGACGACCTCGAGGCGCTGCTCGCCGAGCTCCGCGATCACCAGCGACACCACGGCTCGCGATCGGCCCGTCTCGCCGACACCGCCGCCGACCTGGCGCAGCCCGACGCTCCCGAGCAGCTGATCGCCCGCACCGCCCACCTTTCGGGCAGGTCGACATCCTGGTCGCCAACCACGCCCGCAGCGCCCCCGACGGCAGCCTCGGCCAGCTGACCGCCGACATCCTCGACGGCCACTGGGCCGTCGACGCCCGCTCGACGATCCTGCTCGCCCAAGCCTTCGCCGAAGCCCATCACGACGACCGGCCGGGCCGGGTCGTGTTCCTCACCAGCGGGCAACATCTCGGGCCGATGCCCGGCGAGGTGCCTACGCCGCCGCCAAGGCCGCCCTGGCCGGGGTCACGCTCACCCTGGCCGACCAACTCGCCCCGCGGGATCACGCTCAGCGCGTGGCGCGCCAGCATCGTCAGCCACACCGTCACGAACGGGATGACCGTGACGTTCTTGATCGCGAGTTCCCACGCCTCCGCAGTCGGCCGGGCGATCGCGAGCGCAGCGCTGCCTGGGCACGGAACTGAGCGACGCCATCGTCGGCTTCCACGAGGCGATCGGAGGCGCTGCTCGGCGTCTCTGCGGCCGATCACAAGGCGCTGGGTGTCCTCCAGCGGGAAGGCCCGCTGTCCGCGAGGCAACTGGCGGCACGAACGTCGGTGACGCCGGGGGCACCGGGCTCGTCGACCGGCTCGAGGCCGCGGGACTCGCACACCGAGAGCGTGAGCCCGCCGACCGGCGTCGCCTCGTCGTCACGGCCAGCGCACCCACCGGTCCCGGAGTGGGGCCGCCTTCGCCGCACCGGGGCAGGTGATGGCTGATGTCGTCGTCGCCTTCACACCCGAGTAGCAGCAAGCGATCGTCCAGTGGGCCTCGAGAACCAGCGCGGTGCTACGAGACCGCACAGCAGTTGTCGCCGCGAGTGCGCGACAGCATCGCGGTCATGCCGCGCGGCCGCGTCAGCTCCCCCGGACGACCCGCCCGGCGATCAGCGTGGCCCGCACGTGGTCGGCACTCGGGTCCCGCAGCACCTCGGCCAGCGGGGCGTGCAGCAGCACCATGTCGGCCGGGGCACCGACCCGGACGCGTCGCGCGGGGGCGCCGGGTGCCGCGGCCGGGGTGAGGTAGCCGTCGAGCGCCTCCGCGGCGGTCAGTGCCTCCGCCGGGCCCACGACGCCGTCGTCGGGGGCCTGCCGCGTGGTCGCCGCCTTGATCACCGCCCACGGGTCGACCGGGCCGTACGGGGCGTCCGAGGACAGCGCCAGCCCGACACCGGCGGCGAGGAGACTGGCGGCGCGGTAGAGGTCGTCGTGCTCCTCGGGAGGGACGCGCCGACGGTAGGCGTCCCCGCGGTCGGCAAGGAAACCCGGCTGGGTCACCACGGCGAGCCCGCGCAGATCGCCGAGCAGCTCCTTCGGGACCAGGGCCGCGTGCTCGACACGGTCCCGCGGGTGGCGGCCGGCCCGGTCCAGCGCGAGCAGCAGGAGGACCAGCGAGTCGCGGGTGACCGTGTGCACCGCGACCCCGCGCCCGGTGGCGTGCACTGCGCGGATCCGGGCGGCGAGCTCGTCGGGGTCGGGCAGGTCACCGTCGTCGAGGACGATCTTGTAGGGCCCGGCCGCGGCACCCGCGGGAGGTGTGGCGCCGCCGCGCACGCCGAGCAGCGTCAGGCGTTGGGGCAGCACGGTGAGGTCCGCGGCGGCGTCGTCGTCGAGATCGGGCGTGGCGTCGGTGACCCCGGTGAGCCCGTAGGCGGCCAGCTCGCCGCCCAGGGCCCCGAGGTCGGGCAGGGGCGAGGGGGGCAGGCGTGCGCGCAGCCAGCCGTCGGCACGGAAGATTCGTCCGCTGGGGCGGCCGTCACCGCGACGCTCGACGCCCGGGTGCTGGAGGTCGCCGAGTCGGGCGAGCGCCGCGGTGTTCATCGACCACATCGCCCCGCTGCGATGCTGCACCCGGACCGGGCGCTCCGGCACGACCGCGTCGAGCGCGTCCGCGTCGAGACCGTCGTCGCGGTTCCCGACCGCCCGGATCCAGCCCCCGCGGTCCGGTTCCGCGGCCCGCAGCGCCGCGACGAGGTCCGCACGGTCCCGGCCGACGTGCACCGAACGCCGCGTCGCCGCCAGCGCGTGCAGGTGCAGATGGTGATCCACCAGTCCGGGCAGGAGCGCGCTACCGCGAGCGTCGATGGTGTCGCCGGTCGCGACCGGGGTCGTGTCGAGGGGCGCCCGGGTGGGACGCAGCGCGGTGACCCGTCCCTCGTCGAGGGTGACGTCGACACGGTGTCCCTCGACCTCGGCGTCCCGGATGCGCAGCCTCATCGGCACTCCCGCGCGAGCACGGCGGCGGTGTCCGCGCCGAGGCCCGGGGCACGCCCGGCGGGCGCGCGGGCGCGCGGAGGCGCCACGTCGCCGGGTGCGAGCTCCCCGCCGACGGTGCCGTCCAGGGTGCCGGCGACGACCCGGGCCATGGACACGTCGTGCAGGCGCCCGGGCGCCGTGAGCGCCAGCGCCGCCGCCGTGAGCCCGGTCAGCGGATCGGCGAGGGCGTCCCCGGCGAACAGCGGCCGCCCGTCCGGGTCCCGGGCGACCAGGCCGGCCGACGCGGCCACGTCGTCGCCGAACCCGACGCGGCCGCTGCGCCGCCCGCCCGCGGTGATCGACATCCACGTCGCGCCCCGGGCCACCTCCGCGGCCGCGTCGAGACCGAACCCGCGCAGCGCGCGCGGCCGGGACGCCTCGACGACGATGTCCGCGGCGGCGACCAGGCGGTGCAGGGCGTCGCGCTGCTCCGGGAGGTCCGGATCGAGCACCACGGAGCGGTCCCGGGCGTGCAGGAGGTCGTGGAACTCCGGGTGGCTCCACCGTGTCGGGTCCGGACGCCTCGGGGTCTCGACGGTGACCACGCGAGCGCCCAGGGACGCCAGCAGTTGGGCACAGAGCGGGGCCGCCCACAGGGCGCCGAACGACACCACCAGCGCGCCGCGCACCGGGTGGAGGTGCGTGGTGGGACGGATCGGCGCGGTCTCCACGGTGGGCACGGCGTCGGGCACCGAGCCCGCCGCCACACCCAGCCGGGCGGCCCGGCCGTCGAGAACCTCCGGCGACATCCCGGCGAGCGCGTCCACCAACGGGGGCCACGGGTCCTGGGCGGGCAGGTCCCGCCCGACGAGGGCGCCCAGGAGCCCAGGGTCGTCGGGACGGGCGCACGTCACCGCGGCCCACCCGGAGGCCAGGGGCACCAGCCGGCAGGCCCCGCCGACCGAGGTGCGACCGGCTCGGTGCCTTCCCGACAGCGCGGCACGCTCCCCGAGCAGCGCGGCCCCGTCGATCCCGAAGAGCTCGCCGAGCTCGGTGGCCACCGACGCCGCGCGGCCCGGGGGAGCGAGCGGCGGACCGTTGCGACGCCCGGTCAGCGCCGCCGCCCCCGAGGCCGCCCACGCGGCCGACTCAGCAGCAGCGGACACCGGCTCAGGCTAGACACCGACCCGGAGCGGGCGCGGGTCGCGCTGGCGGTGGGCTCGGGACATGCTCGTCGGGTGCATCCCGCCACCGCCGCGGCCCTGCTCGGAGCTCCTCGCCTGCTCGACGACGCGGCGAGGATCGACGAGCCCCTAGTGCTGGTGGACGGCCGCACGCCGTCGGACCGGGTCGACGCGCTGCGCGCGTCCGGGCGCATCGTGGTCGGCGTCGTCGACGCCCGTGCCGAGGTCGATGTCCTGCTCGGTGCGCCCGGCGGAGCCGGCGACGTGCTCGTCGACGATCCGCGGCACGAGGGCGAACGGCTCGCCGCGGCGGCGGCGTCGTCGCCCGCGGCCGCGGTGCTGCTGGCCGGCACCGTCCGCGTCGGCGCCCGCCTGGAGGTGCCCGACGCCCTCCAGCTGGAGTCCCTGGCCTACTCGACCCTGCTGGGCGGGCCCGAGCACGCGAGCTGGCTTGCGACGAGGCCGCCGCGGGCGGCTCCCGAACCCCCGGGCGAGCCGGTGCTCCTGCGGCGTGACGGGACGCTGCTCCGGCTGACCCTGAACCACCCGGGGCGTCGCAACGCGTTCGGGCGCCACCTGCGTGACGCGTTGCGGGCGGCCCTCGAGGTGCCGGTGCTCGACGCCACGATCGAGCAGGTGGTGCTCGACGCGGCGGGCCCGGTGTTCTGTTCGGGAGGGGACCTCGCGGAGTTCGGCACCGCCTCCGATCCGGTGACGGCCCACCTGGTGCGGACCGCGGGCGGGGTCGGCCTCGTCGTGCACGCACTCGCCGACCGCCTCACCGTGCGCGCGCACGGCGCCTGCGTCGGGGCCGGGGTGGAGCTCGCCGCCTTCGCCGGCCGTGTCGAGGCCGATCCCGGCACCACGTTCCGGCTCCCCGAGCTCGCGATGGGGCTCCTGCCCGGCGCCGGCGGCACGGTCTCCCTGCCCCGGCGGATCGGCACCGCGCGGACCCTCTACCTCGCGATCTCCGGCGCCGCGCTCGACGCGGTCACCGGCTGCGCGTGGGGCCTGGCGGACGTCATCTCGGATCATAGTTCGATAGATTGACAAAGATAAGAGTTACGTTGTTCGATGGCCTCCACCCCGTCACGGCGATCGCCGCGGACGCACCGTTCGCCGGTGCCCGGCACGACGAGCTGAGAGGAAGCCTCGATGGAGCTGGCGCTCTCGTCGGATCAGAAGCTCTTCCGGTCGTCCGCACGGAGTCTGCTCCAGCGCGACCACTCCCTCGACCGCCTGCGGAACGTCAAGGACGACGAGGCCCGGTGGGACCGCGACTGGTGGCGCCAGTGCGCCGAGCTGGGATGGGCGGCGACCGTCGTCCCGGAGGACCTGGGCGGGGGGAGCGTCTCGGGCGAGGGCCTGCGCGACCTGGCGCTGCTCGCTGAGGAGCTCGGCACGGTCCTGGCCCCCGGGCCGTTGTTGCCGGTCAACGTGGTGCTCGCCGGGCTGGTCGCGGGGCAGGACCACGGCCCGGACCACGGCCCGCAGATCGAGGCGCTGGCGTCGGGCGAGCTGGTCGCGACGTGGGCGGTCGACGAGGCCGGGCAGGGCTGGACCCCTGGCGCACCGGGCACGACCGCGACGCCCGACGGTGACGGTTACCGGCTCGAGGGCACCAAGGTGCACGTCCAGGACGTGGCGGCGGCCGACCTGCTGCTGGTCACCGCCGCGGCGCCGGACGGGGTGGCGCAGTTCCTCGTCCCCGCCTCGGCCGGCGGAGTCACGATCACGCCCTCGTGGTCGCTCGATCTCTCCCGGTCCTTCGGCGAGGTCCGCCTCGACGACGTGCGCGTCGACGCCGACGCGCTGGTGGGAGCGGTGGGTGACCACGAGGTCATCGAGCGCCAGGTGCAGGTTGCGTGCCTCATCCAGTGCTGCGAGGTCTGCGGCGGGCTCGACCGGATGTTCGCCGCGACCGTCGAGTGGGCGTTCGACCGGTACTCCTTCGGCCGCCCGCTCGCCTCCTACCAGGCGCTCAAGCACCGGTTCGCCGACATGCGCACCTGGCTGGAGGCCTGCCACGCCACGACCCAGGCCGCGGCCGCCGCCGTCCAGGACGGCTCCGCCGACGCCGCCGAGCTCGTGAGCGTGGCGGCGTCGTTCGTGGGGGAGCGATCGCTGGTGATCCTGCAGGAGTGCGTGCAGCTGCACGGCGGCATCGGTGTGACCTGGGAGCACGACCTGCACCTCTACCTCCGGCGTGCCGTCGCCGACCGGGCCCTGCACGGGACCCCGGAGGAGCACCGCATCCGCGTCGCCGCGCTGGCCACGGCGCGAACCGGCGCCTCCCCTGCCGCCCGTCCTGCCGCGAGGGGTTGAGACCACCGTGAGCACGAGCACCGTCGAGAACGTCGAGTCCTTCCGCGCCCGGGCCCGGTCCTGGCTGGCGGAGAACATGCCTCGTCGCGACGACAGCGCGCCGGCACCGCCCTCCGGTGACGACGACCACGTCTGGGAGCGCGCCCGCGAGCTGCAGCAGAAGCTCTACGCCGGTGGCTTCGCCGGCATCTGCTTCCCCCGCGAGTACGGCGGGCTGGGGCTGAGCCCGGCGCACCAGGAGGCGTTCACCGACGAGGCCGACAGCTACGAGATGCCCCTGGTGCTCAACACGCCGACCTTCAGCATCTGCGCGGCGACACTGCTGGACGTGGGCACCGAGGAGCAGAAGCGCGAGCGGATCGGCGCCGCCGTCCGCGGCGAGGAGGTCCTCTGCCAGCTCCTCTCCGAGCCGGGCGGCGGCTCGGATCTGGCGGGGGTGACCACGCGGGCGCAGCGCGACGGCGACCGGTGGATCCTCAACGGGGCCAAGACGTGGAGCACGTCGGCCTACGCCGCCGACTGGGGACTCTGCCTCGCTCGGACCGACTGGGACACCGCCAAGCACGGCGGCCTGACCATGTTCCTCGTCCCCACCCGTGCGCCGGGCCTGACGATGAACCGCGTCCGCATGGTCGACGGTTCGACCGAGTTCTGTGAGGAGTTCCTCGACGATGTCGTCGTCGACGAGAGCGCCGTCGTCGGTGCCGTGAACGACGGTTGGCGGGTCGCATCGTGCCAGCTCTTCCACGAGCGCAACGCCGTGGGGGGCGGCTCGCCCTACGTCAGCGGACGCGGACTGGGGCGAGCGCGGACCCGCGCGACGCCGCTCGACCTCGCCCACCGCACGGGCCGCGCGGACGATCCGCGGGTGCAGGAGAAGGTCGGCGGATGGCTCGCGCTGGAACGGGTCCACGACCAGACGGTCGCGCGCGTGTCCCGGGCGATCGCCGACGGCACCCTGCCGTCGCCGGCCGCCTCGATGCTGCGCCTGCTGCACGCCGAGGCCGCCCAGCACGGGGAGGACGTCGCCGTCGAGGTCGCCGGCGCGAGCGTGGCGGTCGGCTCCGGGCGGGAGCCCGGCCTGGGCGGCACCGCCGGCGTCGAGTACCTGATGCGCCAGGGCGCCAGCCTGGGCGGGGGGAGCACCGAGATCTCCCGCAACATCATCAGTGAGCGCCTGCTGGGCATGCCCCGCGAGCACGCCCCCGACCGCGACGTCCCGTTCCACCAGGTCAAACGCGGCCGCTGACGCCAGGGAGCAGCGAACCCGATGAACCTCGCCACGATTCTGGACATGATCGCCGACGGCATGCCCGACCGGGTGCTCCTCGGCGACCGCACCGACGGGCTGACCGGCGCGGAGCTCCGTGAACGGGCGGCGGCGGGCGCGGCCCATGTCACCGCGCACGGCGCTCGGCGCCTGGTCTACCTGGGCCCCAACGCGCCGGCGTTCCCGACCGCACTGTTCGCCGCCGCGCTCGCGGGGGTGCCCTTCGTCCCGCTGAACTACCGTCTCGGCGGGTCGCAGCTCGCCGAGATCCTGAGCCGGCAGGACGCACCGCTGGTGGTGACCGACGCCCCGCAGCGCGTGCCCGGCGCCACGACGATCGACCCGGAGGCGTTCCTGGCGCTGCCGCCGGCCCCGGAGCCGCGCTCCGTGCCGCAGCTCGACGCCGACGCGGTCGCCGTGCTGCTCATGACCAGCGGCACCACCGCCGCGCCGAAGAGTGCCGTGCTGCGGCACCGCAACCTGGCGGCCTACCTCTTCGGCTCCGTCGAGTTCGGTGCCGTCGAGGAGGACGCGGCCACGTTGATCAGTGTGCCGCCGTATCACATCGCCGCGGTGGCGAACGCGCTGTCGAACCTCTACAGCGGACGACGGGTGGTCTACCTGGACCGCTTCACCCCCGGCGAGTGGCTCGACGTCGTCGCCGCGCAGCGCGTCACCCACGCCATGGTCGTCCCGACCATGCTGGCGCGCATCGTCGCCGAGCTGCGCTCACGCGGGACCGAGGGGCCCGACTGCCTGCGGTCGATCTCCTACGGCGGGGCCAAGATCGCCCAGGAGGTCGTCGAGGAGGCCCTGCGCCGGTTCCCCGGGACGGGCTTCGTCAACGCCTACGGCCTGACCGAGACCGCGTCCTCGGTCGCGGTGCTCGGCCCCGACGACCACCGGGACGCTGCGGCCAGCACCGATCCCGCGGTGCGGGCCCGACTGGGCTCGGTCGGGCGGGCCTTGCCATCGGTGGAGCTCGCGGTGCACGACGACGACGGCAACCCGTGCCCGCCCGGCGTCGTCGGCGACATCGTCGTCCGCGGCCCGCAGGTCGCGGGCGAGTACCTCGAGGCGGGCAGCATGCTCGGGCCCGACGGGTGGTTCCGTACCCGCGATCGCGGCTACCTCGACGACGGCGGCTACGTCTTCGTTCGCGGCCGCACCGACGACGTGATCATCCGCGGGGGCGAGAACATCGCCCCCGCCGAGATCGAGGACGCGCTCGGCACCCACGTCGCGGTGCAGGACTGTGTCGTGGCCGGGGTGCCCGACGCGGAGTGGGGTCAGCGGATCGACGCGTTCGTGGTGCTGCGCCCGGACGCCCGGGCGGACGCCGCGGAGCTGCGGGCCTGGGTCCGCGAGCGCCTGCGCGGGTCGAAGACCCCGGAGTTCGTGCATTTCGTCGCCGAGCTCCCCACCACGGCGACCGGCAAGGTCCTGCGCCGTGACCTCGTCGCCCTCGTGGTCCCCGAGGACACCGTGCCGGCGTGACCGGTCCCCGGGCCGGTCCCCCGAGGCACGCGAGTGCCACATCATCGAGGAGGACGCATGGATCTGAGCGGAGCGTCGGCGCTGGTCGTCGGCGGAGCCGGCGGCTTCGGCGAGGCGACCGTGCGCCGCCTGGTCGACGCCGGCGTCGGCGTGGTCCTCGCCGACCTCGCCGAGGACAGGGGCAAGGCCCTCGAGGCCGAGCTGGGCAGTCACCGCACGCGCTTCGTCGGCACCGACGTCACCGACGAGCAGTCCGTCCAGGACGCGGTCACCGCGGCGGGCGAGCTCGGCACGCTCCGGATCGCCGTCGCGGTCCACGGGGGTCCCGCCGCGGCCCGCCGGATCGTCAACCGGCGGGGCGAGCCGTATCCCTCCGAGGTGTTCCGGCGGACCACCGACGTCTTCCTCGGCGGCACCTTCACCGTGCTCAGCACGGCCGCCGCCGCGATGAGCGCGAACGATCCGCTGGAGTCCGCCCAGCGGGGGGTGGTCGTCACGACGGCGTCGATCGCCGGGTTCGAGAGCCAGGTCGGCCAGACCGACTACGCCGCGGCGAAGGGCGGCGTGATCAGCCTGACCCTCGCCGCCGCCCGCGACCTCGCCCCCGCCGGTGTCCGCGTCATGTGCATCGCGCCCGGCACGTTCTTCACGCCCGCCTACGGCGTCAGCGAGGACGAGGCCCAGGCTCGGTGGGGCCAGGGGGTCCCCAACCCGCAACGGATGGGCCGCGCCGACGAGTACGCCGGCCTCGCCCTCCAGATCGCCGAGAACGACTACCTCAACGGCGAGGTCATCCGCATCGACGGCGCCCTCCGCTTCACCGTCTGACATCCCGACCCGAGAAGGCACCATGAGCGAGTACGACTACGTCATCGTCGGGGCGGGATCGGCCGGTTGCGTGCTGGCCCACCGTCTCAGCGCCGATCCCGGCCGATCCGTCCTGCTGCTCGAGGCCGGCGGCGGGGATCGCAGCCCGTGGGTCCACGTTCCCAAGGGCCTGGCGATGGTGGGCCCGGACAAGATGTGGGTGAACCCGACCGTGCCTTTCGGTCCCCGCGGTCAGACCGAGTACTGGACCCGCGGCAAAGTGATCGGCGGCTCCAGCTCGATCAACGGCATGGTCTACAACCGCGGTGGGCAGCCCGACTACGACCATCTGGTCGAGCTGGGGAACCCCGGGTGGGGATGGGAGGACATCCTGCCGGTCTTCCGCGCCATCGAGGACCACAACCTGGGCGCCTCCCCGGTGCGGGGCGAGGGGGGCCCGCTGGGGATCACCGTGCAGACCCGGCCCGAGCCCGTGTCCGAGATGATGATGGACGCGGCCTCCGCGCTCGGTGTCAAGCGCACCGACGACGTCAACTCCTCCGACGAGGAGCGCATCGGCTACACGCCCGGCACGATCCGCCGAGGTCTGCGCCAGAGCGCGGCCAAGGCCTTCCTGCGCCCGGTCGAGCGGCGGCCCAACCTGACCGTCCGCGACGGGGTGCACGTCACGGAGGTGATCGTCGAGCGTGAGCGCGCCGTCGGTGTCGCGGCGCGCGTCGGTGACGCCGCCACCCTGTTCCGTGCCCGCAGGGAAGTGATCCTCTCGGCCGGCAACCTGGGCTCGCCGCACCTGCTCGAGCTCTCGGGTATCGGGCCGCGGGAGGTCCTCACCGCCGCGGGGATCACCGTGCGGGTCGACAGCCCGCGGGTGGGCGAGGGTCTGCGCGAGCACCGCTGCTTCCCGTTGCAGGTCCGCCTGCGCTCGGACATCGGCTACAACAAGGCCCTGGCCAGGCCGCTGCGTCAGGCGGTCAGCGGCGCGAAGTACCTGCTGGACCGGGGCGGGCCCATCGGCACCCCCGCGTACGAGATGCTGGCGTTCTTCCGCGCCACCGACACCGCCCGGCGCCCGGACGCCCAGGTCCTGCTCGCTCCGTTCACGATGGGTTGGGCACCCCCGTCCTACGGGGTGGAGGACCGCCCCGGCGCCTCCATGTTGGGTTTCGCCCTGCGCCCGACCAGCGTCGGCTCGGCCCACATCACGACGCGTGACCCGTCGGCTCCGCTGCGCCTGGACCCCGGATACCTGAGCACCGACCACGACCGCGAGGTGTCGGTGGGGATGTTCCGGCGGATGCGGGAGATCCTGCGACAGTCCCCGATCGCCGACGAGATCGTGATGGAGATCCAGCCCGGAGCCGTGGTCGAGGACGGCGACGACGTGCTCGAGTCCGGCTTCCTCTACGGCGGTCCCGGTTACCACGCCTCCGGGGCGTGCGCGATGGGCCCGGACGACGCCGCGGTGGTCGACAGCCGGCTGCGCGTGCGTGGTGTCGAGGGCCTGCGCGTCGTCGACACCTCGGTGCTCCCGTCCATGGTCTCGGGCAACCTCAACGCCCCGATGATGGCCATGGCCTGGCGGGCGGCCGACTTCGTCCTCGAGAGCGCCTGAGCGGGCTCGGGCTTGTCCCGTCATATTTCGACGGTTAGACTTTTATGGAAGTGATTCGGTCCTTCGGGTCCCCGCGCGCAGAGATCGAGGTTCCTCACGTGGTCACACCGATGCAGGGTATCCGCGTCCTCGAGGTCGCCCAGTTCACGTTCGTGCCGTCGGCGGGCGCGGTGCTCGCCGACTGGGGAGCGGACGTCATCAAGATCGAGCACGCGGAGTCCGGCGACGCTCAGCGTGGCCTGGTCAAGGCCCTCGGGCAGGACGTCGTCTCGAAGGGCTCGAGCTTCGCTCCGATCATGGACGGGCCCAACCGGGGCAAGCGCAGCCTCGGCCTGGCCCTGGGGAAGCCGGGATCGGCCGAGGTGCTGCGGGAGCTGATCCGCTCCAGCGACGTCTTCCTGACCAACTTCCTGCCCAGCGCCCGTGCCAAGCTCGGCATCGACCTCGACGAGGTCCGTGCGATCAACCCCCGCATCGTGTACGCACTCGGCACCGGTTTCGCCCACAGCGGGCCGGAGGCGGACAAGGGCGGTTACGACGGGACGGCGTTCTGGGCCCGCGGCGGCAGCGCCGACTCCGCGACGCCGCCCGGGTACGACCTCGTCATCGGGCAGCCGGGGGGCGCGTACGGCGACAACATCGGCGGGATGACCATCGCCGGCGGCATCGCCGCGGCCCTGCTGACCCGCGAGCGCGCCGGTGTCGCCCCGACCGTCGACATCTCCCTGCTCGGCGTCGGTGCCTGGGCCAACCAGCTCAACGTCAACCTCTCGCTGATGGCGGGTGGTCCCCTGCCCAAGCCCGATCCGCGAGCCGGCAACGCCACCAACCCGTTGACCGGGATGTACCTCACCGCCGACGACCGGTGGCTCTCGCTGGTGATGCTCCAGCCGGGCCGCTACTGGCCCGAGTTCTGCGCGTACGTCGGTCGACCCGAGCTGGCCTCCGACGAGCGCTTCGACTCGGCGGAGAAGCTGATGGCCAACTCCGCGGAGGCGGCCGAGATCGTCGCGGAGATCCTCCGAGGCCGGACCAAGGACGAGTGGGTCGCGGCCTTCGACGGGATGGAAGGCCAGTGGGCGGTCGTCCAGAACACGTACGAGGTCGGCCACGACCCGGCCCTGCGCGGGATCGGGCAGATCGCCGACGTCGTCGACGCCGAGGGGGTCACGCGCCAGCTCGTCGCCAACCCGGTGCAGTTCGACCGTGAGCCGGCGCAGCTGCGTCGCGGCCCGCTGTTCGCCGAGCACACCGACGAGATCCTCCGCGAGCTCGGGACGACCGACGAGCAACTGCTCGAGCTGAAGATCGCCGGGGCGGTCACGTGACGGCCGACGGCGCGCTGCGGGTCGGCTTCATCGGGCTCGGCAGCCAGGGCGGGCCGATGGCCCGGCGCATCGTGGACGCGGGCCACCCGACCACCCTGTGGGCGCGCCGCCCCGAGAGTCTCGCGCCCTTCGCCGACACGGCGGCGGCGACGGCAGGTACCCCGGCCGAGCTCGCCGCGTGCAGCGACGTCGTCGGGGTGTGCGTGCGCGACGACGACGGGGTCGTGGACGTCGTGTCCGGGCCCCACGGCCTGTTCGCGGGTCTCGGGCCCGGCGGCGTGATCGCGGTGCACAGCACGGTGCACCCCGACACCTGCCGCCGGCTCGCCGACGAGGCCGCCGGCCGAGGGGTCGCCCTCGTCGACGCCGCGGTGAGCGGTGGCCGGCCTGCCGCCGAGCGCGGGCGCCTGCTGGTGATGGTCGGGGGTGAGGCCCCGACGGTCGATCGGGTGCGACCGGTCCTCGCGACGTTCGGCGACCCGGTCGTCCACCTGGGACCCGTCGGGAGCGGTCAGCGCGCGAAGTTGATCAACAATCTGGTGCTCACGGCGAACCTCGCAGTGGCCGAGAGCGCGTTCGAGCTGGCCGACCGCCTCGGCGTCGACCCGGCCTCGCTCCAGGACGTTCTCGCCCACGGCTCCGGCGCGAGCTACGGGGCCAGGACGGTGCGCGGGCCCGACTTCTCCCTCGCCCCCCTGGGCCCGCAGGCCGGTCCGCTGCTGCGCAAGGACGTGGGGCTCCTGGTCGAGCTCGCCGACACCGCCGGGGTGAAGGCGGGGGCCGTGCTCGACGCCGCCGACGCCGGCCTCGCCTCGATGGGACACCCGCGGTGACCATTCCGACCGTCGGTTTCGTCGGGGCGGGCCGGATCGGCCTGCCCATGGTGCGGCGGCTCCTCGGCACCGGTCACCTGGTCCGTGTGGCCGACAGCTCGCCGGAGGTGCGCAGCACCCTCGCCGCCCTCGGTGCCGCGACGACCACCGACGTCGCGGCCGTCGCCGAGGGTGCTGCCGTCGTCGGGCTCTGCGTCTACGCCGACCCCCAGGTGCGCCAGGTCGCGCTCGACGGCGGTCTGCTCGCGGCGATGGCCCCCGGCACGGTGCTGGTCGTCCACACCACCGGCAGCCCGACCACCATCGCCGAGCTGGTGCGCGCAGGGCGGTCTCGGGACGTCGAGGTCGTCGACGCACCGATCAGCGGCGGGCCACGCGACATCGACACGGGACACGTGACCCTCTACACGGGTGCGACGTCGGCCGGTCTCGAGCGCGCCCGTCCGGTGCTCGGGGCGTACGGCGACCCCGTCCTCCACCTCGGTGACCCGGGCGCCGGCCAGCTGGTGAAGCTGGTCAACAACGCGGTCTTCGCCGCCAACATCGGCGTGCTCGCGCAGGCCCTGCGGTTCGCCGGCCGGCTCGGCGTGAGCGCCGAGAGCGTGGTGACCGGACTGTCGCACGGCAGCGGCGCGAGTCGGGCGCGTGACGGGGTCGCGGCGTCCGGCGACGTCGCCACCTTCGCCCACGACGTCGGCGAGTTCCTCGGCAAGGATCTGGCCGTCGTCCGTGACGTGGCCGCCGAGCTCGGCGCCGACCTGGGGGTCCTGGCCGAGGCCCACCGGGTGCTCGGGGACCTGCTCGATCCGGCGCACCGCGCCCAGCTCGCCGGCACCGCGTCCACGACGGGGACGTGACGCCCGTGTCGCCGTCCTCGCCCCACGTCCGTCCAGGAGCCCTCATGCCCGTACTCGGTGAACATCTGCTGATCGACGGCGATCTGGTCGCGAGCGGGAGCGGCCGGACCTTCGACGACCTGAATCCGGCCACCGAGGAGGTCATCGGGGCGGCCCCGGACGCCGACGCGGCCGACATCGAGCGCGCCGTCGGGGCCGCGCGCCGGGCCTTCGACACGACCGGCTGGTCGACCGACACCGAGCTGCGCCGGCACTGCCTGCGCCAGCTGCGCGACGCCCTGCGCGCCGAGGTCGAGGCTCTGCGCTCGCTGGTGGTCGCCGAGGTCGGCAGCCCGGTGATGCTCACCGCCGGTATCCAGCTCGAGGCGCCGATCGGCTTCATCGACCACTACGTCGACCTGCTCGGCGCCCACGAGTTCGAACGGCACCTGCCCCCGAAGGAGATCTTCGGCGCGCCGGCCGGACGGATCCTGCGTCAGGAGGCGGCCGGGGTCGTCGCGGCGATCACGCCGTGGAACTACCCGTTCTACCTCGACATCTGCAAGGTCTCGGCGGCGCTGGCCGCCGGATGCACCGTCGTGCTCAAGCCCGCGCCCGACACCCCCCGCACGGCTCTGGCCCTCGGCGAGATCGCCGCCCGTGCCACCGACCTGCCCCCCGGCGTGCTCAACGTCGTGACGACGGCCGACACCGACGTGGCCCGGATCCTCACGACCCATCCGGACGTCGACGCCGTCACCCTCACCGGCTCGACCGCGACCGGCCGCAAGGTCATGGGGTCGGCCGCGGAGACCGTCAAGCGGGTCACCCTCGAGCTCGGCGGGAAGTCCGCGGCCGTCCTGCTCGACGACACGGACCTGACCGCCGTCGTCCCCGGCGTCGCCGGCGGGGTCTGCGCCCACGCCGGCCAGGGCTGCACCCAGCTGACCCGCCTGCTGGTGCCCCGCGAGCGGCTCGACGAGGCGGTCGGGATCGCGGCCGCGACGATGGAGCAGGTCCCGTGGGGCGACCCCACCGACCCGCAGAACATCATGGGCCCGGTGGTCAACGCGCGTCAGCGCGACAGCATCCTGGGCTACTACGAGTCCGCCCGCCGCGACGGCCGCGTGGTGGTCGGTGGCGGCACCGGCGACCGCTTCGACCGCGGGTACTGGGTCGAGCCGACCCTGATCACCGACGTCGACCCGAAGGCGGCCGTCGCCCAGGAGGAGATCTTCGGTCCGGCGCTCGTCGTCCTGCCGTTCGACGACGACGAGGACGCGCTGCGGATCGCCGACGGCACCGTGTACGGCTTGTCGACCGCGGTCCACAGCGCGGACCTCGACCGGGCGATCGCGATGGCCCGCCGCTTCCGCACCGGGACGGTGAGCGTGAACGGCGGCCAGTGGTTCGACGTCGAGTCCCCGTTCGGCGGCTACAAGCAGAGCGGCGTCGGCCGCGAGTGGGGCACCGAGGGCCTCCTCGACTTCCTCGAGGTCAAGACCATCGCCTACCCCGCGGACGCCGGTTGAGCCCGACCCACTCCCCACCGATCCGACCGTCCACGGCGTCCACCACCGACCCACGGGAGGCCACCACCATGAAGGTCCGTGTCGACCCCGACATCTGCCAGGGCCACACCCTGTGCGCGATGACGGCACCCGAGCTCTTCGGCCTGAGGGACGAGGACGGACACGCCTACGCCCTCTGCGAGGACGTGCCCGCCGATCAGGAACGGCTCGCCGAGGCCGCAGCCCGTTCCTGCCCCGAGCAGGCGATCGTCCTGTCCGTCCTGTCGTCCACCGAGCGAGCCTGACGCGGAGGCGTACGACCATGAGCATCGACGAGACCCCCTCGACCGAGGGCGGCCGCTGCCCGGTCCAGGCGGCACCCGGCCCGGCGATCGACCTCGACCGGCACTCGACGAGGTACCGCACCGAGTTCGAGGATCTGACCGACGAGTTCCATCGCCGCTGCCCGGTGGCCTGGAACGAGACCCACGGCGGGTACTGGTTCGTCAGCGGGAACAAGGAGCTCTTCGACATCGCCCGGCGTGCCGACGTGCTCTCCAACGACAACGACGTCAACGGCACCGACCGTGGTTACCACGGCATCAGCATCCCGCACCGACCCCACGTCGAGCACCGTGGACAGCGTGGTGGCTTCCTGGAGATGGACCCGCCCGAGCAGCGCTACTACCGGCAGAGGCTCAACCCGTACCTGTCCCCGGCGGCGGTGGCGCGGTGGAAGCCGGTCATGGCGGAGCTCACCCGCGCCTGCCTGGACGAGGTGATCGAGTCCGGGCGCATCGACTTCGTCGACGACCTCGCCAACATCGTTCCGGCGGTCCTGACGATGGGCCTGCTCGGTGCGCCGATGAAGGACTGGGACGTCTACTGCGAACCCGCGCACGCGGGCGTCTACACCTCGCCGGACTCGCCCGACCATCCGCGCGTGATGGAGCTGAGCCGCCAGATGGGCGTCCGGATGATGGAGACCGTCCACGAGGTCCGGGCGGCGCCGCGACCGGGCCTGATCCACGAGCTGGTGACCTGCGAGATCAACGGCCGGCGACCCGACGACCTCGAGATCCTCGGTGTGCTCATGCTGCTCATCGGCGGCGGGTTCGACACCACCACCGCCCTGTCCGCGCACGCGCTGGAGTGGCTCTCGGAGAACCCCGCGGAGCGGGAACGACTCAGCTGGGAGCGCGACACCCTGCTCGACAGCGCCACCGAGGAGTTCCTGCGCTTCTACACCCCAGCGGTCGGGGACGGGCGCACGATCGCGGCGGACTGCGAGATCAACGGCACGGAGTTCCGTGAGGGCGAGCGGCTGTGGCTCTCGTGGGCGATGGCCAACCGCGACGAGAAGATCTTCCCCGACCCGCACAGCGTCCATCTCGAGCGTGGCGGCAACCGGCACGCCAGCTTCGGGCTGGGCATTCACCGCTGCATCGGGTCCAACGTCGCGCGGGCCGCGTTCAAGACCATGCTCACCGCCGTCCTGGACCGGATGCCCGACTTCGTGTGCGACCCCGCCGGCGCGGTGCACTACGACACGGTCGGCGTCATCAACGGCATGAAGCACCTCCCGGCGACCTTCACCCCCGGACGGCGGCAGGGGCCGGGACTCGAGGAGACCATTGCGCGAATGCAGCAGGTGGTCGACGAGCAGCGCATCGCCGAGCCGGTGACCGCCCGGAGAAACCCCGCCGAGGTCGGCGGGTGACCGCGCCGGGGCGCCCACTGCCGTTCGTCACGCCGCTCACCGAGTTCTACTGGAGCTCGGGAGCCGACGGGCGGCTGCGGGTCCAGCGCTGCGCCTCCTGCGCGGCGCTGGTCCATCCCCCGAAGCCGGTCTGCCCGTACTGCCTCGCGACGCAGCTCGACGTCGAGGCGGTCTCGGGGTCCGGCACCCTGTTCGGCTTCACCGTCAGCCACCGGTTCCACCTGCCCGGGCTGCCCTCGCCGTCGATCGTCGCGCAGGTGGCCCTCGCCGAGGACCCCCGGGCCCGGTTGACGACACGCATCGTCGGCTCCGAAGAGGACGACCTGTACCTGGGCATGCGGATGCAGGTCGAGTTCGAGCACGTCGAGGACGTCTGGCTGCCGCTGTTCCGGCCGACGCCCGAGCAGCCTGCGTACCCCGACCCGCTGCCGGCGGACGAGGTGCCTGCCGAGACCGTTCGCACCCTCGTCCGACCGCCCCGCACGACGCACCGGTACGAGGACGACGCGGTGCTGTCCGGGGTCGGTTCCTCGCGGATCGGACGGCGCCTCGGCGTCGACCCGCTCGCCCTGACCGTCGAGGCGTGCCGGGCGGCGCTCGACGACGCCGGACTCACCCCCGACGAGGTCGACGGTCTGTCCACCTACCCGGGCGGCGGGCTCGAGCACGGCATGGGGGAGGGCGGGGTGACCGCCCTGGAGGCGGCGCTGCGCGTGCGACCGACCTGGTTCAACGGGGGTGGCGAGACCTTCGGCCCCGGGGGCTCGGTGGTCGCGGCGATGCTGGCCGTCTCCGCCGGCCTCGTCCGCCACGTGTTGTGCTTCCGCACCGTGTGGCAATCCACCCACGACGCGCTGCTGCGCAGCGGGCGCCTGCCCACCGGGGCGGGGCGGGTGAGCGGGGACATGGGCTGGGGGATGCCGTTCGGGGCCACCTCGGCCGCCCACGTGCTGGCCCAGACCGCTCAACGCCACTTCCACCGGTACGGCACCTCCCGGGAGACGCTGGGATGGATCGCGCTCAACCAGCGGGCGAACGCGGCCCTGCACCCCGACGCGATCTACCGCGAGCCGCTCACCATGGACGACTACCTCGGCGCCCGGACGATCACGACGCCGTTCGGGCTCTACGACTGCGACGTCCCCTGTGACGCGGCGATCGCGGTCGTCGTGTCCGCCGCGGAGGCGACCCCGGACCTGCGACGGCCACCGGTGCGCATCGAGGCGGCCGGCACGCAGGTCGTCGAGCGGCTGGAGTGGGATCAGAGCACGTCGACCCACGAGCCGCAGGTGCTCGGCCCCGCCACGCACCTGTGGACCCGGACCTCGCTGCGCCCCGACGACGTCGACGTCGCCCTGCTCTACGACGGCTTCACCTTCAACTGCCTGTCCTGGATCGAGGCGCTGGGCTTCTGCGAGCTGGGCGGAGCCAAGGACTTCCTGGACAGCGGGAAGAACATCTCACGGGACGGGGTCCTGCCGCTGAACACCCATGGCGGCCAGCTCTCGCACGGACGCACCCACGGGATGGGTCTGGTGCAGGAGGCGGTCCAGCAGCTGCGCGGCGACGCCGGTGCGCGCCAGATCCCCGCAGCCCGTGTCGCGGTCGTGAGCAGCGGTGGCCTGACGCCGAGCGGGGTCCTCCTGCTGCGCCGCGAGTGACGTGCGCGCGAACTCGACCGCGGTGCCCGGTCCGGCTAAACTGCTCAACATTATGAAAGATTTAGAAATGCCAGATGGCTACGCGATGTACGGCGGCGACACGCTCTTCGTCCAGGGCAAATGGCAGGGCGCCGCCGACGGCCGGGTGTACGACGTTCGCGACCCGGCCCGGGGCACGCTCATCGCCCGGGTGTCCGACGGCGGTGTCGAGGACGCCCGCCGGGCGGTCGCGGCCGCCGAGGAGGGCTTCGACGTCTGGCGGGCCGAGACGCCCTACCGCCGTGCGGAGGTCCTGTGGGACGCCCAGGGGCTCATGCGGCGACGGCTCGGGGACCTCGCCGACCTGATGGTCCTCGAACAGGGCAAGCCGCTCAAGGCGGCTCTCAACGAGGTTCGCTACGCGGCGGACTTCCTGTCGTGGTTCGCCGAGGAGGGCAAGCGGGTGCGGGGGAGCACCATCCCGTCGGCCCGGGCCGACCAGCGGTTCTCGGTGCTGCGGCAGCCCGTCGGGGTGGTCGCCGGGATCACGCCGTGGAACTACCCGATCTCGATGATCACGCGGAAGGTCGCGCCCGCCCTGGCCGCCGGGTGCTCGATCGTGGTCAAGCCCGCGGAGCAGACCCCGCTGTGCGCGGTCGCCGTCGTCGAGTTGCTGGCCGAGGCCGGCGTCCCGCCGGGCGTCCTGAACCTCCTGACCACCAGCCGACCGGCCCTCGTCGGTGACCAGCTGATCGACTCGCCGGCGGTGCGCAAGCTGACCTTCACCGGGTCCACCGAGGTCGGCAAGCACCTGGCCGCCCGCGCGACGGCGACGATGAAGCGGGTGTCGATGGAGCTGGGCGGCCACGCCCCGATGATCGTCTTCGGCGACGCCGACCCGGTGCACGCCGCCAAGGGCACCGCCCTGGTGAAGTTCCTGAACACCGGCCAGGCCTGCATCAGTCCGAACCGCATCTTCGTCCACCGCTCGGTGCTTCCGGCGTTCACGGAGGAGCTCGTGTCGCGAGCGGGCCGTCTCGTGGCCGGGCCCGGCGACCGGGAGGGGGTCGGCGTCGGACCGCTGGTCGACGACGCCGCGCTGGCGAAGGTGGCCGATCAGGTCGACGACGCACTCGCCCGCGGCGCCCGGCTGCTGGTCGGGGGCACGCGCCTGACCGAGGACGGCCTCGACGCCGGCCGGTTCTACGCACCGACCGTGCTGGCCGACGTCGACGAATCGATGCGGATCTACCGGGAGGAGACCTTCGGCCCCGTGGCCGCGATCGTCGCGTTCGACGACGAGGACGAGGTCGTCGCCCGGGCCAACGACACCGAGTACGGCCTCGCGTCCTACCTCTACACCCGTGACCTGGGCCGCGCCGTGCGTGTGGCCGAGGCGCTGCGGTTCGGGATCGTCGGGATCAACGACATCAACCCGACCGCCGCGGCAGCGCCGTTCGGCGGGGTCGGGGCCAGCGGCCTCGGCAGGGAGGGCGGTACCGAGGGCATCGACGAGTACCTCGACGTCAAGCTCGTGGGCCTCACCGTGCCGTGATCGGGCCGTGCCGTGATCGGGCCGTGCCGTGATCGAACGACGACCGGATCGACCGCGAACTGGGCAGGAGCAGACGAGATGAAGCTGACGGTGGGCACGACCCTGGAGAGCACGGTGGACGCGACCTCGCTCGTCGTCGTGCGGGCCCCCGACCGGGACCTGACGGTGACGTGCGGCGGCCGCACCATGACGCTGCCGGGCGCGACGGGCGAACGGGTCGCGCCGTCGGACGACGCGGCGGGCTCGGGACTGCAGCTCGGGAAGCGCTACACGGGCGCGGACCTGGAGCTGCTGTGCGTGAAGCCGGGCGAGTACCCGGTGGCGGTGGACGGGGTCGAGGTGGCGCCGAAGAGCGCGCAGCCCCTGCCCGCCTCGGACTGAGCGCCCAGGTCCCGCGCCCACGGGGCCCGGGACTCCGGGAACGACGACGAGAGGAGCCATCGATGTCGCGGCGAGCGCGGCGCGGCGGCGCGGGTACCGAGCTGGCCCGACTGCTGCTGCGGGGGGTGGTGGGGAGCACCCTGATCACCCACGGGATCAAGCACGGCCGGACCCTCGAGGGCACCGCCGGCTGGTTCTCCTCGATCGGGTTCCGGCAGCCGCGGTGGCAGGCCCGGCTCAGCGCGGTGGTGGAGGTCGGCGCGGGCGGCGCCCTGGTCGCCGGGGCAGCCACCCCCCTCGCGGCGTCGGCGGTCGTCGGCACGATGGCCGTCGCCGCGCGCACGGTCCACCAGCCGCACGGCTTCTTCATCAATCAGGAGGGCTGGGAGTACGTGCTGAACCTCGCCATGGCGAGCACCGCGCTGGCCGCACTCGGGCCCGGCCGGTACAGCGTCGACGCCGCCCTCGGTCTCGAACGGCGCGCGAGCGGCCCCGCGGCGGCCGGGGTCGCCGCCGGCCTCGGCGTGGCGGCCGCGGCGGCACAGCTCGCCGTGTTCTGGCGACGGCCCGTCTCCGTCGCGTCGGTCCCCGACACCCCGGGTGCGGCGTGAGGCCGGTCCCTGAGCACGTCACCGTGGTCGGCGCCGGCCTCGGAGGGGTCCGGACGATCGAGCACCTGCGAACGAACGGCTACGCCGGCCGCATCACCCTGCTCGGGGACGAGCCGCACGCTCCGACGCCGTCGTGGTGGCCACGGGGGCGGTGGCCCGCCGGTTGCCCGGGCAGCCGGCGGGGGCGCTGACGCTGCGCACCCTGGACGACGCCCTCGCGCTGCGGGCGGCGTTCCGCACCACGCGTTCACTCATCGTGGTCGGCGGTGGGTTCATCGGCGCCGAGGTCGCATGGGCCGCGCTCGGCCGGGGTGTCGAGGTCACCGTGCTCGAGGCGTTCTCGGTGCCGTGCGCACGGGCGCTGGGTTCCGAGGTCGGGACCCTCAGTGTCTGGGGCGCACGGACGTCGCGGACGAGGTCGTGTGCCTGTCCGGGAACGGCCTCGACGGCGGGCCGATCAAGGGCACGGTGGTCGGGTACTTCTCGGGGGCTCCCTCGTCGGTGTCGTGGCCTTCGGTGCGCCCGCCGCCTTCGTCCGCTTCCGGCCCCTCGTCCTGTCCGGTGCCGACCGCGTCTCGGTGACCGCACACGCCGGTGGCGCCGGTATCAGCCGGTGAATCGCACGGTGGCCGTCCCCGGCGCGAGGCGGCGAGCCGAGGCGTCGTCGGCCCACAGGTCGAGCGTGAGCAGTGTCGACCCGTCCGGGGCGTCCTCCCGGGCGGTGACCACGCCGCCACAGGTGATCTCGTCGCCCTTGAGGGCCGGCGCCGTGAACCGGCACCGGAGATGCTCGAGCTCACCGTGCTCTCCGATCCAGCCCTCGACAGTGGCGTGCAACCAGGACCAGACCAGGTTCCCCATCCCGATGGCGCCCGGATAGCCGGCCGCCTGCCCGGCGGCATCGTCCATGTGGATGTTCACGAACTCGTCGTTGACCGCGGCGAAGCGGTTCCAGACCTCGAATCCGGCGGCCCGCACGAACGGCGGCAGCGCGTCCCCGACCTCCGGGGGGCGTGCGACCCGGGTGCCCGGCGTGGTCTCGGCCATGTCTCCTCCTGCGGTGCGGGACGATGCTCGGCCGCCCCGAGCCGGGCTCTCGGGAGCCGCGCGCACGTTCAGTAGCGGATCAGCGTCATGTTCTGGGTCTTGATCTGCTCCCCGTCCTGGGTGGTCCAGGTCGTGGTCACCTCGGTGAGCAGCATGGCGCCGAGGCGTCCCTCGCGCTCGGAGTAGCCGGAGACGGCCGACTCCGCGGTGACCACGTCCCCCGGCCGCATCCGGGTCCCGGAATAGTCGGCCGAGACACCCCCGTTGAGGACGCGGTGCAGCGCGGGCGGGTCGATCCCGAGCCGGTGCTCCATGGCGCCGATGGCGGCGTACCCGGGGTCGGCCGGTATCTCGCGCCCGGTGGGGTGGACCTCGGCCGGGCCCCACGCGAACGGGTTGAAGTCGAGCGGGGCGACCAGGAGGTGCTCGTCGGCCGACCCCGAGGAGGTGTACCGCCCCGGAGGCGGGGCCGGGAAGTGGATCGCGATCGCCCAGCGTCGGATGTCGGAGGCGGCGATCGGATGCGACACGCGGTGGTCGTAGGGCTGGCCGACGATCGCGAGCATGTCCGCCCGGATCAGGCCGAGGTCGCTCACTGCTCCTCCTGGGATCGATCGCTCCCGCAACGCCGTGTCCGGCGCGCACGAGCCCGAGGCCGTGCGCGCCGGAGGCGGTCAGGAGTGCGCCAGCTCGTAGAGCTCACGCCACTCGTGCTTGGAGCGCACCGTGGTGTCGACGTCCGGCGACTGCGCCCGCAGCGCGCCGACCGTGGCGTCGGAGCGTGAGATGTGCCGGAAGGGGTCCCATCGGAAGAACCGACAGGTGTTCTCCCAGAGGATCTTGCTGATCTCCGGGTCGGTGGCGCCGGCCCCGTTCATCTCGTTGAGGACGAACTCGGGGGCGTTCGGCCAGATCGTGTCGGAATGCGGGTAGTCGCACTCCCACGCGATGATGTCCAGACCGATGTCGTGCCGGACCTTCAGCGCGGTCGGATCAGTGACGTAACAGGCCAACGAGTGCTCGCGGAAGATGTCGCTGGGCAGCTTGCCGCCGAAGTCGTGGCCCAGCCACCGCTGGTTCGTGTAGTGCCGGTCGCAGCGGTCGAGGTAGAACGGGATCCACCCGATGCCCGCCTCCGACCAGGCGATCTTCAAGTCGGGGTAGGCCGTCATGGCTCCGCCCCAGAGCAGATCCTGGGCGGCGAAGGTCGACACCTGGGTCGCCAGGATGATCATGTTGTCCACCGGCGCGTCCGGGGCGCTGCGGATCGCTCCGAAGCCCTGACCGATGTGCAGACACATGACCGTCTGGGTTTCCGAGGCGGCCCGGAAGAAGGGGCCCCAGTACTCGAGGTCGTGGTAACTGGGCAGCCCCTGCAGGTGCGGCAGCTCCGGCATGGTCACGGCACGTACGCCCTTGGCCGCCATCCGGTGCACCTCGGCGGCGAGCTCCTCGGGGTGCCACACCGGCCCCAGCGCGACCGGGATGAACCGGCCCGGGTAGCTCGCCGCCCACTCGTCGACGTGCCAGTCGTTGTAGGCCTTGAGCATGATCAGCGCGAGGTCCTTGTCCTCGGCCTCCTGGAAGAACCGCGCGCTGAAGCCGGCGAACGACGGGAAGCACATCGACGCGAGGATGCCGTTGCGGTTCATGTCGCGAACCCGCTCGTGCACGTCGTAGCTGCCCGGCCGCATCTCCGCGAAGGTCGAGGGGTTGAGGCCCCACTCCTCGTTCGGCCAGCCGACGACGGCGTTGAGGCTGGTCGAGACGCTGGGGACGCCCTGGAACCACCACTTCTCGTAGCCGTTCTCATCCATGATCGACTTGGGTGCCTCGTCCCGGTACTTCGCGGGCACGTGGCGGTCGAACATGTCGGGCGGCTCGACCACGTGGTCGTCGATGCTCACCATGATCATGTCTTCGACGTTCATCCCGTTCCTCCCTGCCGCTGGGTCGTGGTCGTCCGTGTCGTCGTCCGTGTCGTCGTCCTGGTGCCGCTCACCAGGTCCGGACCTCCGGGATCACCTTCGAACCGAGCGTCTCCAGCGGCGTGCGGGCTCCGACGTCCGGCACGGAGCCGTAGACCGTGGTGAATCCGAGGTCGTGGAGCCGCCGCAGCTCCTCCAGCAGGCCGTCGACGCCTCCGGGGCCGTCGGTCACCAGCGGCAGGACGGCCGTCTTCTCGATCTCCTCGTGATCGCGCCCGAGCCGCTCGCAGTGCTCGGTCAGCCGGGTGATCTTCTGGCCGGCGTCGCGGCCGCCGTAGACGTTGAAGGCGTCGGCGTACTGCGCCGCGATGCGCAGCGTGACGCGCTCGCCGCCGCCACCGACGAGGATGCGGGGGCGGGGCCGTGACACCGGCGCCGGGACACCCAGCGTGCTCGACAGTTGGTGGTGCTCACCCCGGAAGGAGTCCCGGCTGCCGCTCCACATCTGGAGGCAGATCCTCAACGTCTCGTCGAGGCGGGCGTACCGGCCGCTCGGGGCGTCGTAGGGCAGCCCGAGTCCGGTCGCCTCCTCCTCGTTCCAGCCGGCGCCGATACCGAGCCAGGCCCGTCCCCCGGAGAGTACGTCGAGGGTCGTGACGATCTTCCCCAGCAGACCCGGGGCGCGGTACGTCGCCGCCGTGACCAGCGTCTGCAGCTCGATCGTCCGTGTCACGCCGGCGAGGAAGCCGAGGCCGGTGTAGGACTCGAGCATCGGCTCGTCCTCCTCACCGATGAGGCTGATCTGCCAGACGTGGTCGGTCAGGCTCAGCCGGGAGAAGCCGACCTCCTCCGCCGTGCTCGCGACTCTGGCCAGGCGAG
Organism: Actinomycetospora sp. 2LY8.5; assembly: GCF_057180585.1. Classification (NCBI taxonomy): domain Bacteria; kingdom Bacillati; phylum Actinomycetota; class Actinomycetes; order Pseudonocardiales; family Pseudonocardiaceae; genus Actinomycetospora; species Actinomycetospora sp. 2LY8.5. The sequence goes on along the minus strand of NZ_JBXUHE010000037.1, from coordinate 24,810 downwards.
TGCCGATCTCGTCGGGAGCTCCGAAGGACGAGTAGTCGTTGATGTGCAGTGCGAGTTGCATGAGCCGCTCCGGAGCGCATCGATGATTTGACAGTTATCGACGAGTCACATCATCGCTCGTCGGGCGGCCGCGCGCAACGAGGAGCCGCGGCGGGCAGGGTGTCGGCCCGCGGCGTGCCCGAGTCGGTCGGCGCTCGTGTGGCGCGCTCGTGTGGCGCGCTCGGGCGGCGCACTCCTCGGCGAACGCGAGGACGCGGAGGTGAGGGGCGCGCGCGACGTGCTCAGGGACCGGGGCGCACCGGCGGGTGCTGCGAGCCCTCCCGTCGCCCCGCAGTGCGCGAGGTGCTCACCATGTCAGCAGCGTCACCGGAGCGTCGTCGTCGCCCGAGGCGCGGGGGAGGCCCTCCCCGGGACGGGCCTGCGAGGCGCGGCCGGAGGTGCTCCGTCGGCCCGGCCCGGCTCCCACGGCGCGGGGTGCCGGGGTGAACGAGGACAACGCCTCGGCCAGCTCGTCGAACGCCTCCGTCCGTGCCCGATAGAAGTAGTTGCGGCCTCGCTTGTGCACCTCGATGAGGCCGGCCTGGGCCAGGATCTTCGTGTGGTAGGAGATCGTCGGCTTCGAGACGGGAAGGGTGTCGTCGAGCACGCTGGCGGCCAGCTCGTCGTGCTGGGCGATCTGCTGGACGATGTTCCAGCGGACCGGGTCGCCCAGCGCCTTGAAGGCCTCGGCCGCCACGACCGCGTCGCGGGCCATCGCCGCTCCCTTCACCGTGCCATGAGGTCGACCGTTAGTCAGGCATCAATCTACTGCACCGGTGTTCCCGGTCGAGCGCTCGCCGAAGGGATCCGGCCCACACGTCGCGCGCCGCCTCCTGGCCCCGGGGAGACCTGCCCTACGCTGCGGTGACTCCAGCCGCCCGTCGAGGAGGAAGGACGCGGATGGCAGCAGGTTCAGGCGACGCGGTGCTGGTGACCGAGCCAGGTCCAGGGGTTCGCCTGCTCACCCTCAACCGGCCCCAGGTCCGCAACGCCATGACCTCGGAGATGACCGAGGCCTGGGACGACGCTGTCCGGCGGGTCGGCGACGACCGCGCGACCAGGGTCGTGGTGGTGACCGGCGCGGGCAGCTCGTTCTGCTCCGGTGCGGATCTCTCCTGGCTCGACCAGGCCTCGGTCGAGGACACCACCACCGATCGGCTGCGGGACCGGATGCTGCCGTTCTACCGTAGCTGGCTGCGACCCCGGCTCCTGCCGTTCCCGGTCATCGCGGCGGTCAACGGCCCCGCGGTCGGCGCCGGGGTCTGTCTCGCGCTCGCCTGTGACCTGCGGGTGGCGGGTCCGTCGGCCCGCTTCAGCACGCCGTTCATCTTCCTCGGCACCCACGGGGGCATGGGCGCGACCTGGTTGCTCCCCGAGGCCGTCGGGGTCTCCCGGGCCCGTGAGATGCTCTACACGGGTCGCGAGGTCGTGCCCGAGGAGGCCGCGAGGTGGGGTCTGGCGACCGAGACGGCGGACGAGCCGGTCGAGCGCGCCCTCGAGCTCGCGGCGCGCATCGCGACCGCGGGGCCGATCGCCCTGCGCCTGACGAAGACCGGTCTCGAGCAGTCCGCGGCCGGACTCGAGGCGTCGTTGCAATGGGAGGCGCTCGCCCAACCGGTCACCATGACGACCGCCGACCTGCACGAGGGCGTCGAGGCGATACGGCAGCACCGCGCCCCGCACTTCCGCGGGCGGTGAGCGCTCGCGAGCGGTGCGCTGCATGATAGGCGTGTCGCGACTCACCGGCGACCGCGATCACTCGGACATCTGGAGGGACCGTGTCCAGCCAACCGAGCGAAGGGGCACCGGCACCGGCTCCGGCACCGGCACCGCGGTCCCGGCCGGCGACCAGCGGCGACGTCGCCCGGCTGGCCGGTGTTTCCCGGGCCACGGTCAGCCACGTCCTCAACGGGCAGGTCGCCCGGTTCGCTCCCGAGACCGTTGACCGCGTCCGGCGGGCGGCGGCGGACCTCGGCTACGTCCGCTCCGCCGCCGGTCGTGCCCTGGTGAGGGGCCGCAGCGACTTCGTCGTCCTCGCGGTCCCGGACACCGCCGTGAGCGACTCGCAACGGCTCCTCGAGGCCGTCTCGGCGGATCTCGCGGAGATGGGCTTCATGTCGGTGGTGCACTTCCGCCTCTCCGAGGCCGAGCGCGTGGTCTCCCATCGCCTGCACCACCTGGTGGCGACCCTGCGTCCGGCCGGTGTCGTCGATCTGGGTGGGATGTCCCGACGCGACTTCGACCTCCTCGAGGACAGCGGATGTCCGGTCCTGCCCTCGCCCGACCGACCCGAGGTGAACGGCAATCATCTGATCGGCCGCCTGCAGGCCGAGCACCTGGTCGCGCGGGGGTACACCGCCATCGCCTGTGCCTTTCCGCCCGGTGTCGCCCAGGACGCCTACGGCCACGCCCGCACCTCGGCGATCGCCGAGGTGTGCGCGTCACGTGGGGCCGGGGTGCCGTCGACCCTGGGGGTGCCGCCGTGGCCTGCGTCCGTTCCGGAGGCGCTGCAACGGCTCGTGGCGCGGGCCGGGTCGGTGGGCCTGGCCGCCTACGACGACGCGGTGGCCAGGACGCTGGTCACCGCCGCGCGCGCCGCCGGACTGCATGTCCCCCGGCACGTGGGCGTCATCGGCGTGCAGGGGCCGGAGGGGCCGGCGCCGGGGGAGCCCCCGCTCACCACGGTGGCGGTCGATTTCGCGGCGTCTCTGCGCCACGTGCGCCGCTCCGTGGTCGAAGAGTACGGAGGTCTCGGTCCGTCGGCCGACGACTCACCCCCGTTCGCGGGGTTCGACGTGCGTCCGGGAGACACCACGTAGGTGTCCGGGCACGCCGGCGTCCGAGCCGTGTTGACGCGTGTCACTACGATGCCTACGGTCGGTTCGGCCGGGGCGCCGGCGCACCACCACGAGCTGTCGGGAGTCGATCCCGGCGGCGGCTGCTGGCGAGGAGGCTGGCCGATGTCACTCCACTGCGACGTCGACGTGGTGCTCATCGGCCTCGGGGTCGTCGGGGTCGCGGCCGCGCGGGAGGCGGTCGGCGCCGGTGCCCGCGTCCTGGCCCTGACCCGGGCCCCTCTCACCGGCTTCCGCGGCGAGGCCTCGAGTCCTCCCGGCATCGACGTCCGCTCCCGGACCGTCGTGCACGAGCTGATCGTCGAAGGGGGGCGGGTCGCCGGCGTCGGATTCGATCCGGGTCCGGGCCACCTCGGCCGGGACCATCGCGCGACCTCCGTGACGTGCTCGGCGGTCGTGCTGGCCCTGGACGCGCGGCACTGGGAATTCGTCGGCCCCGCGGTGTGGTCGGTCGTGCGGGACGGGCCCGTCGTCCACCGTCGACGGTTGGGCGTCGTGTCCTCCGGCGCCGCATCCCGGACATCGCCCGGTGGACCGGAGGGACCCGAGCTCGCGGTGCGCCGTTGGTGTGCCGACTGGGAGGCCGGACCGGTGGCGGCCGCCGCCCAGGAGGCACTCGAGGTCGACGCCGCGAGCCGGGGGGTGACGGCCTGCGGCACCCCGGTGCCGGGCCTCTACACGGCGGTGCCGACCCACCCGACGGGCGACGGCGCCGGCCGTCGCGGGGACGCCGACGCGATCGCGGCCGCCCGGCTGGCCGGTCGCGCCGCGGTGATCGCCTCGAGTGCGACCCGGCCTGCGCTGAGCTCGGTGGGCTGAGGGCGAGGGCCGGTCGGGTGCCTCCGGGTCGGACGAGGGGTCAGACCGAGAACGGGTCGCCCTGGATCTCCTCGGTGCTCAGGAAGATCGGTGCACCGAAGCTGTCGTCGACGTCGGTGGCGAGCAGCGTGTCGCGAATGCGCGTGGTCCCCACGCCGTTCGCGGTGAGCCAGCGCTCGGCCGCGTCGAGGTCGGCGACGAGGAAGCGCAGCCCGTAGATCATGTTTCCCCACGTGGCGACGTGGCGGCCCAGGTCGGAGTCGTCGTCCGTGGGCTCGGCGACCTGGAGCAGACAGTCTCCGAGCTGCAGCGTCGCGTACCGGGCGCACAGGTCGATGTCCGTCCCGGCCTCGACCGGGACCGCCTGCATGACATCGACGTAGGTCCGGACCGCCGCGTCGAGGTCGCGCACGCCGAGCGTCACGTAGGAGAACCGCTCGATGGTGAGGGGGTGCGTCCGCCACAGACGCACCAGCGACGACCAGGACTCCTGGTCGCGAGGGTCTCCGGGCATGTCGATGCTGCACAGCTCCACCATGAGGCCCGCGGTGTCACGGGGGCTGGGGAAGAAGTACGGCGTCGCCGGGTCGAGCCTCTCGATCCGGCCGCCGCCCGGCTTGCCGATGAAGACGCCCTGCTCGAGGAGGCGGTCGGCCAGACCGGGGAGGTCGTCGACCTTGTAGCCCACCGAGTGCAGGTGTCGCCCGAACTTCGTGTAGAAGCGCCCCACCGGCAGTTGCGGGTCGGCAGGCATCCGCGGCGACATCGTCTCGATGCACAGGTCGCCGACCATGATCAGGGTGGCGAACCGGTCCTCGGGCTCGAGGTAGTTGGGCTCGTCGACGCCCATGAAGACCAGGCCGCCGAAGACGGTCTCGTAGAACTCCCGCAGCTTCGCGGCGTTGTCCGACATGTGGACGACATGGATCATCTGTCCGATGCCGTGGTCTCCCGTCGTCCGGACCTGCTTCTTCACGGTGTGCTCCTCGAGGGTTCGGTGGGTGCGCTGCGGAGGTCATGACGGAGAACCAGCCGCGGAGGACGATCTCCTCACCCTCCCGGGCGGTCGGTGTCCCCGTATGTCCGCAGAGCTGCGGAGGTCGCCAGGCTGGTCCGGATCTCCCGTGCTCCGGTCCAGGACCCGGCCAGCCGGGTCGTGACGGCCTCACGAACGGCGGTCACGTCCTCGGGCAGCACCCGGTCGACGACGCCGAGGCGCAGCAGCTCGGCGGGGAGCATGCCGAGTCCGTGCGCGAGATCCGGTGCCCGGGACGGGTCGCGGTGGAGGACAGCGGCGCCCGCCTCCGGACCGATCACGGAGAAGACGCCGCCGTCGAGCACGAAGAGCTGGTCGGTGTGGGCGAGGGCGATCGCCCCGCCGCTGCCGCCTTCGCCGACCACGACACCGATGCTCGGCGTCGGCAGGTCGGCCAGGGCGAGCAGCGTGCGCGCGATCTCCCCGGCCACCCCGTCGGCCTCGGAGGCCGGTGCCGGGTCGGCGCCCGGCGTGTCGACGAGCGTGATCACGGGCAGGTGCTGCCGTCCCGCGAGGTCCACGGCGCGTTGCGCGAGACGGTAGGCCCCGGCCGAAGGAGCCCCGGGGCGGGCGCTGCCGGCGTGGCGGTCCATCGCGATCATGACGGCGCGGCGGCCCCCCATCGTGACCAGGCCGGCGCGGATCGCCGGGTCGGGTCCGGCGATCTCGAGCCACCCGTCGCTCAACCACCCCGCCCATTCGAGCCCGGACGGGCGATGCGGGCTGCGGCAGCGCTGAAGGTGATCCCACGCGTCGGCCGGCGATCCCACGGCCGGGTGCGGCGTTCGCGGGCGGCCGGTGAGCGCCGGTAACGGCTCGGCGGGCAGCGCGCCGATCACGGCGGCGAACCAGTCCCAGCACCGCGACCGCGGAACGATCGCGTCGATCAGGCCGTTCCGCAGCGCGGACTCGGCGGTGTGTGACGTGGGCGGCGGCGCGGCGCCGGTGATGGTGGCGACCACCCGGGGCCCGCCGAAGCCGATGGTTGCCCGCGGTTCGGCGGCGCGGAGGTCGGCGACGGAGACGAACGAGGCGAACACCCCGCCGGTGGTGGGCGAGGCCAGGTGGGCGGCCGAGACCAGCCCGGCCGCGCGGTGGCGCGTCGCGGCCGAGACGGTCCGCGGCATCTGGATCAGGGAGATCATGCCTTCCTGCAGCCGCACACCCCCGCTGGCGACGGTCACGACGACCGGCAGGCGGTTCGACGTGGCCTGGTCGTAGGCGCGCACGACCCGCTCCCCGGCCACGGCGCCCATCGTCCCGCCCCAGCGGGCGAAGTCGCAGTCGATCCACACCACCCGGCGCCCGGCCAGCTCGACCACCGCGACCCGGACCGACTCGTCGTCGCCCGACGGGGGTGAGTAGCCCGGGAAACCCAGAGGGTCGGTGGAGCGCAGCCGGTCGTGGGCGATCTCGAGGATCACGACGTCGTGGTGGGCCGGCAGCTCAGTCGTCATCGGTGTAGAAGCCCCGTCCGGTCTTGCGGCCGAGCCAGCCGAGCCGCACGTACTGCCGCAGCAGCGGCGGCGGGACGTAGCGTGGGTCCCGGTACTCCTCGTACAGGGAGGCGGCCATGTCGTGGACGATGTCGAGCCCGATGAGGTCACTGAGCCGGAATGGCCCCATCTTGTGGTTGAAGCCCAGGGTGATCACCGAGTCGATCGAGTCCATGTCGGCCACGCCCCGCTCGTAGGCCCGGATCCCATCCAGCAGGTAGGGGACGATGAGGAGGTTCCCGACGAAGCCCGGCACGTCGTTGACGAGCACGGGCGACTTGCCCAAGGCCGTCGTCAGCTCGACCACCGCGTCGATCGGCGCCTGCTCGGTGACCGGCGTGCGGATCACCTCGACCAGCCGCATCGCCGGTACCGGGTCGAAGGAGTGGAGCCCGATCGTCGACGTGTTGGACGTGATCAGGGTGTCGGGGCCGACGATGTCGTCGATCCGCGCGAGCAGGCGCTTCGTGATCTCCACGTCCTCGAACACGGCTTCGACGACGAGGTCGGCCTGGGCGATCTCGCCCAGGTCGGTGGTGAGTGAGGAGGAGTCCCGAGCCGTCCTGATCTGTTCGTCCGCGAGCTTGCCGCGGGCGACCCCGGCGGCGATGCCGGCGTCGGCCCGGTCGACGGCTTCGGGGCTCGTCTCGACGCCCAGGCCCTCGTATCCGTGCTGGGCGGTGAGCGGGATGATGCCGCCGCCCATCGTCCCGCAGCCGACGACGGCGATCTTCTTGAGGCTCATGGGACGGGTTCCTTCATCGGTCCGGGGTCGGGGGGAGCGGTCGGCGCGTGGTCGGGCCCCGGCGCGGGCGTGGTGCCCGTGCGGGATCAGCCGACCTCGACGACGACGGCCCCGCCCTGCCCCCCGCCGGCGCACATCGTCGCGACCCCGAGGCCGCCACCGCGCCGGCGCAGCTCATGGGTCAGGGTGGTGAGCATGCGGGCGCCGCTGGCCGCGATCGGGTGGCCCAGGCTGCAGCCGCTGCCGTGGACGTTCACCAGGTCCTCGTCGAGGTCCAGCTCGCGGCAGGACGCGACGGGCACCGACGCGAACGCCTCGTTGATCTCCCAGAGGCCGATGTCCGACGTCCCCAGGCCCGCGCGGTCGAGCGCGACCCGCGCCGCGTCGATGGCCCCGTCCCCGGTGTACTTCGGATCGACGCCCACCGACGCCCACGCCCGAACGGTCGCGAGCGCGGGGAGGGACTCCGAGCGGGCGAGCTCGTCGGAGACGACCACGAGTGCCGCCGCGGCGTCGTTGGTCCCGGACGCGTTGCCCGCGGTGATCGAGAACCCGTCGATGTCGGGGCGCAGCGGTGGCAGTGCGGCCAGCTTCTCCGCGGACGTGGTGGCGCGCGGGTGCTCGTCGACGGAGAACTCGACGACCGACCCGTCGGGACGGGTCACCTTGATAGGGGTGATCTCCTCGGCGAACACGCCCGACGCCGTCGCCGCCACCGCCCGCTGGTGCGAGCGCAGAGCCCACGCGTCCATCGCCCGGCGGGTCAGACCGTACTTCCGGGCCAGGTTCCACCCGACGCTCAGGACGGTGTCGTCGGTGGCGTCCTCGGTGTAGGGGAAGCCCGGGGCGATGCGCTGCTCGGTCGTGTCGGTACCGGGGATCCTCCAGGTCAGCGACGGTGTCAAGGACATCGACTGGACCCCGCCGGCGACGACGGCGCGATCCGCGCCGGTCCGGACGGTCGCCGCCGCGTTCGCCACGGCGGTGAGGCTGCTCGCGCAGTGCCGGTTCACCGCCTGTCCGGGGACGCGCGTCATCCCGGCCGCGACCGCGGCGTGGCGGGCCAGGTCGCCGCCGCCGTACATGGACTCCCCGAAGATCACGTCGTCGATCCGGTCCGGCGCCACGCCGGCGCGCCGCACCGACTCCTGCAGGACGTGCGTCGCGAGCATCTCCGCGGGCGTCTCGGCGAGGGTGCCCTTGCGGGCCGTCCCGATGGCCGTCCGGACCGCGCTGGCGATCACTGCTTCTGGCACGACCCACCTCGTCGTCTCGTCGTCTCGTCGTCTCGTCGTCTCGTCGTCGGTCGCTCCGGACCGGAGCGCCACGAGCGACTCTAGACAGTAGATGGAAAGACGTAAATGTGTCGAAATATGGCGGTGAACACGGGTCCTCGGGGGTCGGATCGGCCGCGAGCGGCCGGCCGCGCTCGCGGACCAACGTCACGAGGTCGCGCTTGCGAACCGCGGCGGGGTCTGTCCCGGCGGTTCGACCCCGCGGGTCATCCCCCCGCCGCGCGCGGCCGCGCGGCCGCCCCCGCCGCGTGGCGTGCGGCGAGGTAACCGAAGACCATGCTGTGCGCGATGCTCGCCCCCGCGCCGGGGTACGTGCGGCCCATGACCGTGGCGGCCATGTTGCCTGCTCCGTACAGCCCGGGGATCGGCGTGTCGGCCTCGTCGAGGACCCGGGCGTTCTCGTCGGTGACGACGCCGCCGGTGGTCCCGACGTCGCTCGGGTAGATCTCGGTGGCGTAGAACGGGCCCTCGGTGATCGGACCGAGAGCCGGGTGGGGTCGGTGCCCCGGGTCGCCGAGCACCTTGTTGTACTGCGACTCGCCCCGGCCGAAGTCGGGATCCCGCCCCTGGGCGGCGTACACGTTGAAGCGCCCGACCGTGCTCACCAGGACCTCGGGGTCGACGCCGATCCGGACGGCCAGCTCGTCGAGCGTGGCGGCCCGGCGCAGCCAGCCCTCCTCGACCAGATCCGCCGGCATCCGCCCCGGCAGCACCGAGGGCAGGTCACGCCACCGCGGGAGGCCGCGCACCCATGGATAGCGGCGTCGGAACGCGTCGTCGAAGACCAACCACGCCGGGACGGCGTCGTTCGCGTACATCGCCTTCCCGACCTCGAGATAGGAGTTCGACTCGTTGACGAACCGGCGACCGTGCCGGTTCACGAGGATGGTGCTCGGGTACTGCCGGGCCTGCGAGACGGTGGAGCCGCCGAGCTCCGCGCGGGGCCCGGGGAGCCAGACCGCGTCGTCCATGTAGTCGGTCTTCGCGCCCAGCGTGACGGCCGCCGCCAGCACCTCACCGGTGTTGCCGGCGTTGCCCACGCTCCATCGGCCGTCGTTCGGCTGGGTCGCGGCGCTGTACTTCTGACGCATCTCGGCGTTGTGGTCGAAACCGCCCGCCGAGAGCAGCACCCCCTGCTCGCCCCGGACGACCGTGGGGGTGCCCTGGCGGACGGCCCGCACGCCGACCACCCGACCGCCCTCGACGACGATCTCCTCCACCGCGGTGTCCAGCCAGATCGGCACACCCGCCTCGAGCAGGATCCCGAGGAGCTGGCCGACCAGTGACATGCCGTTGGTGAACAGGTCGCGGCCGCGCCATCGCGCCAGGTAGGTCCGGGCGACCGCCCGCGCCGTGGCCGCGAACGCCCCGGGCGAGCGGCTGAAGACCGGGAGGCTGCGGATCTCGTTGGTCATGACCGCGATCCCGATGCCGCGGCTCATGCCCGGAATGACCCGCTGGCGCCACTCGCCGAGCTGCGTACCGTCCCAGGGCACGCCCTCGACCGAACGGCCCCGCGCGCTGCCACCCTGGAGGTGGTCGTAGTAGTCCGCGTAGCCCTCGCAGCGGACGAGCCGGACGCCCTGGCGCTGGACGAACCTGATCATCTCGGGCCCGTGGACCAGGAACGCCTCCCGGCGCCGCTGCGACGATCCCTGGTCGGGCGGGCCCACGACGGACTCGAGGTACGCGAGCCCGTCCTCGTAGGAGTCCGGGACCCCCTCGGCCCGCATCAGCGGGTTGTTCGGCATCCAGATGACACCGCCCGACATGCCTGTCGACCCGCCGACGGAGGACTGCTTCTCGATGAGGAGCGGCTTGAGCCCCGCCTCGTGGGCCGCGAGCGCGGCGACCAGCCCGCCGCCCCCGCTGCCGACGATCACGAAGTCGAACGACTCGTCCCACGTGCCCGCCATGCTGTGCTCCCCGTCCGCTCGACGTCGGTGTCCACTCGCTGTGTCCCGCCCGCTGTGTCCCGCCCGGCTCACGGGTCCGGTGGGGCTCGGACGCCCTTCTTCTCCACCACGGCCCCGTCGCCCGCCACCTTCAGACGGCAGGCCAGTCGTGACGTCGACCGGCGCAGCGATCGCGGCATGCGCGACCGGATCGCCTCGATCTCCTCGTCGTCGGCGGGCACGAGGGCGTCCTCCCCGGCGAGGACGGCGACGGCGCAGACCATGCACTCGGCCCGGCCCCAGCACGTCGTCGGCCAGCGGTAGCCCTGTCGCCAGGCCGACTCGGCCAGGGTCTCGCCGGGCTCGGTGTCGACCGTGATGCCGCCCGGTTCGACCGACACCTTCGCCATCACGCGTCACCCCGCCCGTTCGATCGTCCCGAGCGTGGTGCCGACCGGGTAGTCGGCCTCGCTCGCGGCTTCCCCGTGGTGCAGGACCCCGCTGGCGGGCGACTCGACCTCGGACTCGATCTTGTCGGTGGCGACGGTGTAGATCGGATCGCCCTCCGAGACCGTCGAGCCGTCGTCGACCAGCCACGCCAGGAAGGTCGCCTCGGTGGCGGCCATGCTCAGCTTGGGCATGTTCACCGGGACGACGTCAGCCACGGCGGTCACCGGCGACCTTGCGCACCGCATCCTCGATGCGTTCGGCGTTCGGGCTGACCTGCGCCTCCAGGGCCGCGGAGGCCGGGATCGGCGAGAATCGTGCGCCGACGCGCGCGACCGGAGCCTCGAGCCGGCCGAACAGGTCGTGGCTGATGCGGGCGGCGAGCTCCGCACCGGGACCGGCGAACTCCGTGGCGTAGTGCGCGACGACGGCGCGCCGGGTACGGCTCACCGAGTCCAGCACGGTGGTCACGTCGAGGGGTACGAGGGAGCGCACGTCGACCACCTCGGCGGAGATCCCGTCGGCCGCCAGGGACTCGGCGGCGGAGAGGGCGTCCCGCACGCCGCGCCCGTAGGTGACGATGGAGACGTCGCTGCCGCTGCGCTTCACGTCGGCCGTGCCCAACGGCAGCGTCCGGTCGGGGGTGTCCAGGCGGGGGCCCTTGGTCCCGTGCAGCACCGTCTCGTCGATGAACACGCACGGGTCGGGGTCGAAGATCGCGGCACGCAGCAGGCCCTCGGCGTCGGCGGGCGTGCCGGGCACGACGACCTTCAGCCCGGGCACGTGCATGAACCACGCCTCGAGCGACTGCGAGTGGGTGGCGCCGTTGCCGCTGCCGCCGAACACCGCGGTGCGGAAGGTGACGGGGCACGGGGTGCGCCCACCGGACATGAAGCGGACCTTGGCGGCGTGGTTCGCGATCTGGTCGAGCGCGATACCGATGAAGTCCATGATCATGATCTCGGCGACGGGGAGCATGCCGTCGATGGCGGCACCGATCGCCGCGCCGGCGATCGCGGCCTCGGAGATCGGCGTGTCCCGGACCCGGTCCACGCCGTGCGCGGTGGACAGCCCGGCCGTCGTGCCGGTGACGCCACCCCCCGGGTCGGCGATGTCTTCGCCCAGGAGGACGACCCGCGGGTCGTCGGCCAGGGCGCCGTCGAGCGCGCAGTGCAGCGCCTCGCGCATGGTGTAGGTGCCGGTGCTCATCGGATACCCGCCGTGTCCGCGTAGATGTCGATCTCCAGTTCGTCGGCGGACGGGCTCGGGCTCGCCAGCACCGCCGCCATGGCCTCGTCGGCCTCGGCGACCGAGGCGGCCTCGATCCGGGCGACCTCGTCGGCGTCCGCCGCGCCCCGCTCGGTCAGGTACCGCTCGAACCGCGGGATCGGGTCCTCCGCCATCGCCTGCTCGAGCTGGGCGGGTGGGATGTAGGGCTGCGGGTCACCGAAGTAGTGACCGCTGAACCGGAAGGTCAGACACTCGACCAGGCTCGGACCACCCCCGGCACGGGCGCGGTCCGCGGCCGCCGTGAGCCCGTGGTGGACGGCGACGGGGTCGTTGCCGTCCACGCGGATGCCCGGGATGCCGTACGCCGTCGCACGGTCGGCGATGCGCTCGACCCGCATGGTCTCGGCGACGGGCGTCATCTCGCCGTACTGGTTGTTCTGGCAGACGAGGACGACGGGCAGGTCCCAGACCGCAGCGAGGTTCACCGCCTCGTGGAAGGAGCCGGTGTTGGTCGCGCCGTCACCGAAGCTGACGGCCACGACGCGGTCGCTGCTCTGGTGCTGGGCGGCCAGGGCGAGACCGACGGCGACGGGCAGGCCTGCGCCCACGATGCCGGTGGAGAGCATCACGCCGACCTCGGGGCAGGTGATGTGCATCGTGCCGCCCTTGCCCCGCGACGCACCGACGCTGCGACCGAGCACCTCGCCCAGGATCTCGACGGGAGGCACGCCCTTCGCGACCAGATCGTGGATCCCGCGGTAGGTGGTGACGAGCCGATCGTCGCGCCGCAGCGCGGTGGACAGGCCACCGGCGACGGCCTCCTGCCCGCGCGAGGGCCAGATGACCCCGGCGAACTCCCCGCTCGCGAAACCCTTCCGGAGCCGCTGCTCGCAGGCCCGGGCCAACGTCATCGTGCGGTACATCGAGAGGAGCGCCTCGGCTCCCGGAGGTTCACTCGACACGTCGAGTCCCACCTTGGACCGTCCTTTCCTCAGTTCGGTGCCCGACGGGTGTGTTAGGTCCGAGCCAGCCGGGCGTCGAGCTCGACGTGCATCGTGCTGATCGCGGCCTCCCACTCGGTGGCCAGGCGCAGCCCGTCGAACCCGGTGGTGTGCAGGCCCGCCTGCTGGCGCTCGATGTTGGAGAAGTCCTGCCGGGGGATGAGGCCCCAGTGCTCGTCGTCCTCCTTGTCGAACCGACCGAGCAGTTCGGCCCGGGGGCGCTCCTCGAGCTCGGCGTAGGTCGTCAGGGACCAGACCTCGAACCGGCACCACTCGGGATCGTCGTTGTAGGGACGGATCCGGTAGCTCAGGCAGTTGCCGAACTGGGGCAGGAAGAACATGTTGGGGAACAGGAAGACCTCGCCCGCCCAGAAGACCGGGCTGTCCTCCATCCCCTCCTTCCAGGGGACCCCGGCGCCCTCGGCGAAGTCGCGCAGGGCCCGGGCCGCGGTGTCCACCACGTCATCCTCGGGTCGGAGCTTGTGCCGCAGGCTCTTGAGCACGTTGAGGTCGCGCTCGAGAACCATCGCGTCCTGACCCTCGGTGAGCAGCGTCAGCTGCTCGATCATGCTGTCGACGCTGGTGAAGGCACCGTTGGCCATCCCTGTCTCGAAGTGGGAGTGGCCGCCCCGGTGCACGCCGTAGGTGGTGTTGCGACCGGCGGGGATGTCCTCGATCGGCACCCCCATCGTGAGCTGGGGGTGGGTCTGGGGAACGTGCCAGCCTTCCATGAACGCTTCCTGGGCCATCTTCCAGTTGGCGTTGAGAACCACCTCCTTCCACCACTTGACCTGCCAGTTCTCGATGCCGACGTCCTCGAGCAACGCTGCGGCGGGAGTCAGCGCCTCGCGCAGCGGTCCGGCGTCGGGGTCGAGGTTGATCCATGCGCAGCCGCCCCAGAGCTCGACCCGGCACTCGCGCAGGCGCAGGTCGTCGGGACGCAGGCACTCGGGGGCGAATCCCTCCTCGCCGAAGAGGAAGGAGGGGGCGCCGTCGGCACTCCAGCGCCAGCCGTGGAAGGGGCACACCAGCTGGCCGCCGGGCAGGCGGCCGGCGCCCTTCTCCAGCTGGGTGGCGCGGTGGCGGCAGGCGTTGTGGAAGCCCTTGACCGACATGTCCCGTTGCCGGACCAGAAGGACCGACTGATCGCAGATCTCGTACTCGACGAAGTCGTGAGGTCGGGGGATCTCCTGCAGACGGCAGGCCATCTGCCAGGTCCGGGGCCAGAGGCGCCGCTTCTCGAGCTCGAAGAACCCGCGGTCGTAATACCGCTCGCGGGGGACCCGCAGCCTGTCGCGCATGGCGAACGGCACGTCGCTGGTGTCGACCGCAGGACGGTCGTCGAGTGTCGTCATGGTGAGGCTCCCTTCGTGGTGGGCCGGCGTGGACAGCGGCCGGAGAGCGGTGAGGGCGCCGTCCCGCCACCGTGTCGGGACCCCGGCGCCCCGGGGTGGTGTGGTGCAGGCCCACGAGAACCCTGGGCCCGGAGTGGGGCTCGGAGCCAGGGCCATACTTCGAGAGATTTCGACGTGTCCCTTGTCACTGTGTAAAGGCGTCGGGGATGGTGGCGGTGTGGAGGAGTCGCCGCCGACCGTCCGGGACGTCCTTGCGCTGCCCGAGGTCCAGCGCGGCCATCCCGAGGTGCTTGCCGGCCGGGACGGGCTGGATCGCGAGGTCAGCTGGGTGCACGTCCTCGAACTCGGTGACGTGCGGGGCTTGTTGCACGGTGGGGAGCTCGTGCTGCTGACCGGGGTCGCCCTGCCCCACGGCAACGAGGGCCTGCGAGGATGGGTGGCCACCCTGGCTGCCATGGGCGCGTCCGCGGCCGTGATCCAGCTCGGTGAGCGCTGGGTCACCCCGCCCCCGGTGCTCGTCCGCACCGCCGAGCGCTGCGGGCTGACCCTGGTGGGGCTGCACACCGCCGTGCCGTTCGTGGACATCACGAAGGCCGGACTGACCATGATCGTGGAGTCGTCGTACGCGGACCTCCAGGAGTCGGCGCGGGTGCACGAGCTGTTCCATCGCATGGCGCTGGAGGGCCGCAGCGACGACGAGGTGCTGATGGCGGTGGGCTGGGCGACGCGGACCGCCGTCGTGCTCGAGGACGGCAACCATCGCGTGCTGGCCTTCCACTCCCAGGTCGACGACGACTGGGAGGCCCTGCTGCGGGACTGGGAGCGTCGTTCCCGGCGCGGCGGTGCCGGCGAGGGATGGCTCGTCGTCGAGGTGCGGGCCCGTGGGCAGACGTGGGGGCGGCTGATCGCGCTCATCGGTTCCGGCGCGACCCCCACCCGGCGTCAGCGGTACGCGGTCGAGCGGGGAGCGGAGAACATCGCTCTGAGCCGGGTGATCCAGGGCGACGGCACGGCCCTCGAGCTCGACGCGCGGTCCAGGCTGCTCTCGCGCCTGGCGCGCGGCTGGTACCCGTCGGAGGTCGCGGGGTGGCGGCAGGCCGAGGCCGCGGGCTTCCCGATGACCGACCGCACGGTGGTCGGTGTCGCGTTCGAGGCCCCGGGCGTGACCGCGGCCCAGATGCGGCTCGCCGTGGCCGGGCTGGCCACCCGCGCCCGCCTGGACGTCCTGTTGGGTCTCGAGGGATCGGGCCTGGTCTCGCTGCCGCCCGAGAAGGACTCGACCGCGGTGCTGCGCTCCTTCGCCCTGCGTGTCCAGCGGGAGATCGGCGCGGTGGTGATCGGAGTGGGGGCCAGGGTCACCGCGCTGAACATGATCCGCGCATCGCTGCGCGATGCGGCGAGCGCGGCCCGAGCGGAGGTCGCGCACGGTGGCACCCGACCGGTGGTGAGCCTGGTCGAGCTGCGGGCCCGGGGGCTGCTGGCCCAGCTGCATCAGGATCCGCGGCTGCAGGCCTACGTCGAGCGTGAGCTGGGGCCGCTCGTCGGCGAGGAGCATGCCGCCGAGTTGGGGGCGGTGCACTCCTACCTGGTTGAAGGCCGCAACAAGTCGGCGGCGGCTCAAGCCCTCCGGATGAGCCGGCCGGCGCTCTACGCCCGGCTGCGACGGGCCGAGAACCTCCTGGGCGTGGATCTCGACGACGCCGAGACCTGCCTGTCGCTGCAGCTGGCACTGATCGCCCACGAGATCGGTGCGTACGACCGGAGCGGTTAGGGGAGCGACGAACGTTGCTCGGCCGCGCTCAGCAGGGAGGGGCCGCCGCCTCGGCCACTCCGGCGCCGAACTCGGCCTGGTGACGGCCCTCGACCGGGGCCTGGCCTGATGGACGACACCGCCGTCCGAGCGGCGCCCGCGTCCGCCGGGGGCGTCACGGTGCCGTCCTCCACGACGCGACGTGGTACCGGACGCCAAAGGGGGCGTCGGAGTAGAGGAGCTCGGATCGCGAGGGCGCGTGCACGGCCCCGGCCAGTATCTGCCACGGGACCCGTCCGGAGACCCACAGTTCGGCGCAGAGTTCTGGATCGAGGTCGGCCAGGGCGAGGGCGTCGCCCTCGGAGAGCGCGCTCGCTATGCCGGCGTCGAACGGTTCGGCCGCCGGGCGGTAGGTGCCAGGAGCCCGCGGGCTGTGCGTCGCGGCGCCGTCTCCGATCACGAGAAGTCCGACCGGATCGTTCGCGTCGCCCTGTTCCGCGGCCAGGCACGCGCCCACCCGGGCGCACTCGATCGCCGTCAGGGTGGAGGGGAAGATCCAGCCGTCGATCGAGACATGGGTCGCCCCCGCCTCTCGTCGCAACCAGCCCGCGATCAGGAGCGGGAGGGGAAGCGCCGGGTCACCGCCCGCGCACTCATCCTCGTCACCCTCCGGACCCAGGGACACCTGCACGTCGACACCGAAGCCGGCGAACGAACCACGAGTCGTGGCCGCCCAGCGCGCCCACCTGTCGCCTGCTCCGACCGCCAGCCACCGGGAACTGACCGCACCGAGCTCCGCAGCGGCGGCGATCGCAGCGAGCCGGACCTCCTCGACCTCGTCCGCCGCGTCTCCCGCGAGCTCCGGGACCAGCAGGGGCGCAGACGGAACGACAGCGGCCTGACGGATCACGGAGCGCCTCCGCGACGCCCGGGTTGACCCACCGCGAGGGCTCGGTGTAGACGGTCCCGGACACCGCCGATCGACGGGCGACGGCGGTCCAGGGACGGACCGAGGAGCTCGGCGGTCGCTCGCGTCATGACTCGCATCGGACACGGAGGTCATCACGAGGGACAAGTCGACCACGGCAACGACGGCCGACGTCACGTCCGGCGCCGGCGACCAGGGCGGCCCCGTGGAGGGGCGTCCACTCCTCCCTCTCATCGACCGGCCGGCGATCATGGCCATCATCAACCGCACTCCGGACTCCTTCTACGACCGGGGTGCCGCGTGGCGAGCTGGTGCGGCCCTGGAGGCCGTCGATCGCGCGATCGCCGACGGCGCCGACGTGATCGATGTCGGCGGGGTCAAGGCCGGCCCGGGAGCCGAGGTCACCGCGGTGGAGGAGCTGCGCCGCGTCCTACCGACGATCGTCGCCGTGAGGGAGCGGCACCCCGACATCCGGATCAGCGTGGACACCTGGCGTGCGGAGGTCGCCCGTGAGGTGTGCGGCGTCGGCATCGACCTCATCAACGACACCTGGGCCGGTGTCGACCCGGAGTTGGCGGAGGTCGCGGCCGAGTACGGCGTCGGGATCGTGTGCTCCCACACCGGGGGAGCGCTTCCCCGGACACGTCCCCACCGGGTGCGTTATCGCGACGTCGTGTCCGACGTCCTCGCCGAGGTCGGCGAGCGGGCGCGGAGGTACGTGGCGGCGGGTGTCGACCCCGCCCGAGTGGTCGTCGATCCGACCCACGACTTCGGCAAGAACACCTTCCACGGTCTGGAACTGCTCCGCCGCGTCGACGAACTGGTCGCCTGCGGGTGGCCTGTGCTGATGGCGTTGTCCAACAAGGACTTCGTCGGCGAGACCCTCGGGACGGTCGAGGTCTCCGAACGGCTCGAGGGCACGCTGGCGGCCACCGCCATCGCGGCCCGCGCCGGCTGCGCCATGTTCCGAGTGCACGAAGTCGCCGCGACCCGGCGTGTGCTCGAGATGTCGGCGAGCATCCGCGGCGATCGGCCACCCTCGAGGACGGTCCGAGCCCTCGCCTGACAGCGCGCATCAGGCTCCCGTGACCAGCCGGTAGGAGAGGAACAACCCGTCGTCGTGAGCGAGCACGGAGGTCAGGGCGAGCGGGTCGGGAACGGTCGGGCGGTGGCCGGAGACGACGCGGCCGGCGGCGCCGCCGGCGAGTTGTGGTGCGACGCTCAGGCAGAGCTCGTCGACGCACCCTGCGGTGAGGAGGGCTCCGAACAGCGTCGGCCCGCCCTCGCAGAGCACTCGAGTCAGGCCACGGTCCGCGAGCGACGCGACGATCGTGCTCGCGTCGGTGCTCGCGGGATCGTCGGCGCTGACGCTGACGACTTCGGCGCCGGCGGCGCAGAGATGCCCCCGCGCGACCTGCACCGCGTCCGCCGGGACGAGGACGAGGGGCGCGACGGCGGTGTCGGTGAACAGCGGCGACCTCGGGTCGAGAATCCCGCGCGTGCTCACCACGGCGATCGGCGGCACCGCCCCCTGGCCCCGCCCACGTCGTCGGGCCGCGCTGTCCCGGGATGAGCGCGCACCGCGATACCCCTCGGCCCGGACGGTCCCCGCACCGACGAGGATCACGTCGGCGAGTTCGCGCAGCAGCGTGAACACCGCCCCGTCCCCCGGGGCGGCGAGCCCACCGGAGACGCCCTCGACGGCGACGGCCCCGTCTGCGCTGGACACGAAGTTGGCCCGTAGCCGCCCCTCGCGATGCGCGTAGAGACCGGCGAGCGCCTCGTGGTCCAGCTCGATGTCCGGACCCGGCCCTCGGTCCAGCGGCCAGATACACCTCATCGACCGGTCCAGATGCGGTCAGCCCTGCCCGCACTCGAGGTCGAGGACCTGGCCCACCCCTCGGGCCCCGCGACGGCGGATGTCGCCCCCACTGTGGCGATGTCGCCCATCTGCGGTTCCCATCGCCGGCTCGGCCCTCGCACCGAGCACCCGCACCCCGCCTGGCAGGCCCTGACAGACCGTCAACAGAATTCATTCCTCCTCCCCGGAGGGGCTACCTCTGTTCCCATGATCTGCATCACGACGACTGGAACCTGACAGTCGGGTGAGGTGCTGGCGTCTGGAGCGTGATCAACGCGTACGGATACCGCGCCTCTGGAGGGCCGGAGGTCCAGGAGTTCGTCGAACGGGCCGATCCCGTGGGATCGGCGGTGGCGTGGGGCTCGCCGCCGCCCAGCTGGCCCGCGCCCTGGACGTCGTCGGTACCGCCAGCGGTGCCAAGCGGGCGAGCGTGGCAGCCGCCGGCGCGCACGTCGTCGACTACACCGAGGATGAGGCCGACGACAAGCGACGTGCGACCCGAACGTCGCCGCCGTCCACCCCCT
This sequence comes from Actinomycetospora sp. 2LY8.5, assembly GCF_057180585.1. Taxonomy (NCBI): domain Bacteria; kingdom Bacillati; phylum Actinomycetota; class Actinomycetes; order Pseudonocardiales; family Pseudonocardiaceae; genus Actinomycetospora; species Actinomycetospora sp. 2LY8.5. The sequence goes on along the minus strand of NZ_JBXUHE010000037.1, from coordinate 5,534 downwards.
CGATCGAGCCGCGCAGGCTCCGGCGAGTGTGGAGAGCCGCCCCGAGCCGCCCACCGAGCCGCCCACCGAGCAGCTCGCTGTCGTCACTTCCTGACGGTGTAGTGCAGGTGCAGGACGCGGTCGCCCTGGACGATCGTGTCGGCGTCGTTCAGCAGGACCGTGCCGGCGTGCGAGCCGAAGAAGCGGACCCCCTCGCCGAGCACCACCGGGACGACGTCCATGGCGACCTCGTCGACCAGCCCGGCGGCGAACGCCTGCCCGCCGAGGTCGCCGGCGGTCACCGCGACGAGCCCGTCGCCCGCGAGGTCCTTCGCCAGCGCGACGCCGGCCTCCACCGAGTCGGCGACGTGGAACGGGGCGTCCGGGTGGGCGGCGAGCCAGTCCTCGGGCAGGGGACGGTGGGTGACGACCACGAGCTGGTCGCCCGCCGCGGGCTTGCCGTCCCACCCGTCGGTGGTGTCGAAGAGGTGGCGGCCGATGATGGTGACCGCGATGTCGTCCCAGAACGGCTGGACGTGGTCGAGCGACGCGCGCGAGACCCGGAACGTCCAGCCGCTCGGCCGGGCGATCAGCTCGTTCTCGCCGTTGAAGTACCAGTCGAACAACGGGCCGACGCTGTCGTCGGGGCGGGCGATGAACCCGTCCACCGACACCACGGCCTGGATCACGACGCGTGCCATCGGTAGCTCCTCATGCCTCGTGGGTCCGTAGCCAGGCGACGTAGTCCGCGACCGCCCGGTCGACGTCGTACTCGGGGACGAAACCCGTGTCCCGCTGCAGGCGGGTGATGTCGAGGTGTCCCTCCGGCGGGCGGCCGGTGCTGTGCCCCGGCGGTAGGGTCAGCTCCGCGCCCGGGACGGCGGCGTTGATGGCCGACACCACCTCGGGGTAGGGCACGAGCCGTCCGCTCGAGACGTTGTAGACCGTGTGCTCCAGGCGATCGGCGAGCATCAGCAGCGCGATCGCGCGACCGCAGTCCTTGACGTAGCAGAGATCCGTCGCGTCCTCGGCGTGCGCCGGCGGGCGGGGCGGCCTGAGGTCCGGGTCCTCGCCGCGCACCGCCGCGCTGAGCAGCCGCGGGAGCGCGAAGAACGGCGAGTCCGGCAGCCCCAGCGGGCCCCAGATGGTGCCGATGCGCAGGTTCACGACGTCGAACCCCGCGTGGGCGCCGGCGAGGGTGCTGAACAGCTCGGCGGCCTTCTTGAACACCGGGATCTGGTGCGGGGCCACCGCCGGGAGCGCGGCGTCCTCGCGCCACGGAGGATCGTCGACGCCGGCGTAGGCCGCGATCGTGCTGGCGACCGCGAAGCGCCGAACGCCCCAACCGGTCGCGGCGTCGAGCGCGTTGAGCAGCGCGGTGCTCTCGGCCCGCAGGTACGCGACGGGGTCGGGCGAGTCGTGCGGTGCCGCGGCGAGGTGCACGATGCCGGTGATCGGGTGCCGCGTGCCGAGGTCGAGGAACGCCGCGCCGTCCAGGGTGTCCAGGGGTTCGACGACCACGCGGTCGGCCGGCTCGTCGGCGAGGAAGTCGGGCGTCTGCTTCGAGCGGTGTGCCGTGAGCACCACCGGCGCACCCAGGTCGAGCAGCGCACGCGCGGTGTGCGAGCCGATCGAGCCCAGGCCGCCCGTCACGAGGATCATGATCGGCGACGTTAGGCCGGGCGGGCCGTCCGCTCTTGTACGGAACGGCCATGCCCGCTGCGCAACATCGGCAGGTACGCGGCCGCGTGGTCGTGGTCGTCGGCGCCTCCGCATGCCTCGCGGTACTGGGCGAGGAATGCCGACGGCGTTTCGCCCGTGAGCCGGCGGCACTCCCGCGTGAGATGTGCCTGGTCGTGGTAGCCGGCGTCGACCGCCCATCCCGCGAGGTCCCCGGGCGCGCGCCGGTCGACCGCCGCCTGCACGCGGGCGGTGAAGCCGTGGAAGCGCAGGATGCGCTGGAGCTCCTTCGGCCCCACCCCGACCGCGGCGCGGCAGCGCCGACGCAGCTGCCGTTCCGAGACCGGCAGCAGCTCCGGCAGCGCGGCCGTCCCGCCGCACCACGGCATGAGGTGGCGCACCGCCTCGTCCACGAGCGGGTCCCGCGCTCCGATCGAGCGCGCGACGAACGCCTGCAACCGGTCGAGAGCGACCTCTGGTGAGGGGGCGCCGCCGAGCAGGTCGGTCAGGCGAGGGAGGTCCCGCCACAGCGCGGATCCGGCCAGGTCCTCGTCCACCAGCTCGTCGGCCGGCATCCCGGCGAGGTCGCCCAGCATGCCGGGACGTAACCGGACACCGACGACCGTCCCGCCCGCCGGGATCTCCCGGTGGGTCGCCACGGTCAGCGTGCCGAGCAGCCGTGGCTCCTCGCCGAGGACACAGCGCACCTCGGCCCCGCCGTGGGGCACGTGGCGCTGCGCGACCGGCTCGGCACCGACCCGCTGGATCCACACCGACGAGGCGATCGCGGCCAGCGCCGACATCGGCGCCCGGTCCTGGTACGACGAACCCGCCACCTCGGCATCCTCTCTCGTCCTGGCCGATCGAGGAGGCCTTGCCGACCGCCAGGAACGAGGTCGGACTGGATCACTACCAGGAATCCCCGTTCCCGGGGCCGGCGGGAGCACCGTGATCTCGGTGCCGGGGACGGATGAGATTACCTTCATCCCGCTTCACCTGGTCACGGCATCTCGGGATGATTCGGACACGATGGCCGTTGACTCCGTACCTCCTGCTTCGGTTCGCGTACCCGTACCTGCCCCGGGGCGTGGCCGCGCCGCGGTGCGGGTGAGTACCGCCGATCCCGGCCTCGCCGACCGTGCGCCGAGTCGACGTCGGTCTCGACGCTTCGTGCTGCCGGCACGAGTACGGATCTTGGTGTGGTTGGTCCTGCTGCTGGCCGTCGCGCTCGCGACGGTGGTCGCGGTGACCCGCAACCTGCTGGTCTTGGGCGTGGAGCGCGACGCTACGGCGGCTCTCGAGCAGGAGACGAGCGAGCTGGCCCGTCGGGCCGAGGTCGCCCGTCTGGAATCGACGGTCGACCGGTTCGTCACGGGCCGTGACCTGCTGATGGGACACCTCAACGACCAGATCATCGATGACCACGAGATCGTGGTCGGCGTCGCCGCGGACGGCGAGGTGCTGTCGGCGTCGGCCCGGCCGACACCGGCCGACACGGCGTTGGCGACGGTCGTCACGTGGCCGGTCGGCACCGGGGAGCTCTCGGTGCCGGAGCTGGGTCGGGTGCGCTGGGCCGCGGTGCCGATCGTCGGCCCCACGGGGGCGCCGGAGGGCTCCTTCGTCGTGGGTTACGCCATCGATCAGCGCCAGGAGGACGTCGACGAGACGGTGTGGACGCTGGCGTTCGTCAGCCTGGCCGGGCTGTTGGTCGCGGGGCTGGCGTCGTGGGTGCTGGCCGGCCAGATCCTGGCTCCGGTCAACATGGTCCGCCGGGCGGCGGCGGAGATCACCTCCGACGATCTCACGCGGCGGATCGAGGTCGTCGGCAACGATGACGTCGCCGCTCTCGCCGAGCAGTTCAACGCCATGCTCGACCGGCTGGAGGAGGCCTTCTCGACGCAACGGCGGTTCCTCGACGACGCGAGCCACGAGCTGCGCACGCCGATCACGATCGTGCGCGGCAACCTGGAGTTCGTCGAGGACGACGATCCGGCCGAGCGGTCCGAGGTCGTCCGGCTCTGTACCGACGAGCTCGACCGGATGCATCGCATCGTCGAGGACCTCCTGCTGCTGGCCAAGACGCGGCAGCCCGACTTCGTCGCCCCCCGGCGCGTCGGACTCGTCGACCTCACCAGTGACATCCACGCCAAGCTTCCCGCGATCGGCGAGCGACGGTGGTCGCTCGACGCGATCGCGGAAGGGGAGGCACGGCTCGACGCGCAGCGAGTCACCCAGGCCGTCGTCCAGCTGGCACAGAACGCCGTGCAGCACACGGCACCGGGCTCGGAGATCGGCTTCGGCTCCGCGGTGGACCGCGGCGGGGTGGCCTTCTGGATCCGTGACACCGGTTCCGGGGTCCGGCCCGAGGACGCCGAGAACATCTTCCGGCGGTTCGTGCGGGGCTCGGCGGCGAGTGGCCATCGTGCCGGTGCGGGGCTCGGGCTGTCCATCGTCACCGCCATCGCGGAGGGCCACGGCGGCCGGGTGGAGCTCGAGTCGGTGGTGGGCCGCGGGGCGCGCTTCACCCTGTGGGTGCCGCACGAGCCCGAGGAACCGCCGTGCACCACATCCTGATCGCCGAGGACGAGCCGCGCATCGCGCGCTTCGTCGACAAGGGCCTGCGCGCCAACCAGTACGTGACCACCGTGGTCGGCGACGGCCACCTGGCCCTCGCCCATGCTCTGGCCGGACAAGCGGACCTGCTGCTGCTCGACATCGGGCTCCCGGGTCTCGACGGTCACGGCGTGCTGCGCGCCCTGCGGGCCGCCGGCAGCACGCTGCCTGTGATCATCCTGACCGCGCGCGGCACGGTGCGGGACACCGTGGCCGGGCTCGACGGGGGCGCCGACGACTACATGACCAAGCCGTTCCGTTTCGAGGAGCTCCTGGCCCGTGTCCGGCTGCGTCTGCGCACCGCCTCCGGCGCCACCGCCGAGCCGACGCAGCTCGGCGTCGACGGCCTGACCCTCGACCTGCGCACCCGCCGTGCCCACATCGACGGACGTACCGTGGATCTCAGCGCGCGCGAGTTCGCGCTGCTCGAGCTGCTCATGCGTCACCCTGGCCAGGTTCTCTCGCGCGAGCAGATGCTCGACCACGTGTGGGGCCTCGACTTCGATCCCGGTTCCAACGTCGTGGACGTCTACGTCCGGCAGCTGCGGCGCAAGATCGGCAGCGACCAGATCACCACCATTCGCGGCATGGGCTACCGGTGCGGATGAGAGTTCCCTCATCTGCGGTTCACGTGGCGGACCGTCGACGACGATCAGGATGATCGGGGTGAACAGCTCCAACACACGCTCCGGGATCGCCCGGCATCGCGGGCTGGTCGTGTCGTTGGTCGCCTTCCCGGTGCTCACCGTCGCCGCGACGTGCGCGCTCGTCGGAGGCTGGCTGGAGCCGGGCGCGATCCGCTTCGGTGGAGCGGTTCCGCCGCCGGGCCGGACAGTCGAGGCGCCGTTCGGTCTCGCCGCGCCGTTCCCCACCAGCCCCTTCGGGACCGCGACCTCCCTGCCTTCCGGTTCCGTCGCCGATGGCGACGACCCGGCCTCGGCGCCCGACGTTGCCGGGTCCGCCCCCGCCGGCGGGGACGGCGCGGGCGCCGCGGAGGCCGACTCACCCCCTGCCGCGCCGCCCGCCGGCGACGGGGACGACGACGAGGACGACGACGGGGACGACGACGGGGACGACGAGGACGACGACGACGACGACGAGGACGACGACGACGAGGACGACGACGACTGAGAGCCCCTGTGTCAAGCCGCCGCTGCTGCGAGCTGTTGTTGCAGCCCTCGGTGGAGGTCGGGCCGGTAGGTGTCGTGGTTGGTCCAGCAGCGCCAGAGGACGCGTAGCCAGGCGCGGGCGAGGATGCGCAC